>NZ_JBEZDO010000007.1:0-331111 GCF_040648355.1 Nonomuraea sp. NPDC049152
AGGGAGGGCACGGCGACCGTGAGTGCCATGTTGTCGATGATCAGCACCAGCGTGCTCAGACAGAGCACGATCAGGATCAGCCACCGACGAGGATGCGGTTGCATACGCTTAGCTTCCATTCATAAACAGAGAGTGATCGACTGAGGGCGGCGCCGTCCAAGCGCCATCCCAAAAAGGGGGGTGGATCAGGCGCCGCTGGGCGCGATCCATTCGGTCAGCTCGACGACGATGCCGTTGGGGTCGGTGAGACGCATCAGCCACTCACCCCACGGATTGCGCCACAACTGCCCGGTGATGGGCGCGCCCTCGGCGCGCAGGCGCGCATACTCGCGAGCCAGGTCGGTGACCGCGAACGCCACCACCGGCTGCGACACCCGCTCACGCGGCCGTTCGAGGTCGCGCTGGCGCAGCAGGATGTCGGCGACCGCATCGTCGCGGCACAGCAAGGTGAAATCCGGGGTGTCGAGCACCTCGCGGAAACCCAGATAGGTGGTGAAGAAGCGGCGGGAGCCTGCCAGATCGTCGACGGCGAAGACGACCGTTGAGGCGACAATGTTCATGGTTCTGCTCGTATGCGGTTGTTTGCCACGGTTTCCCCCTATGTGGTGTTTCGTCCTGGATCAAGGTTGCCGGTACGGCCTGGCCGGAGCAATGCCGGATCTTGCAACGCTGCGTTAACCGCAGACTTCACGCCGGAGGAGGACACGCTGGAGATCCGCGACATCGAGAGCTTCCTGACGCCGGCCGAGGAACTGCATGTCGGCCGTACGGCGGAGCGGCTGCACGTGTCGGCCGCGCGCGTCAGCCAGGCGATCAAGAAGCAGGTACGCACGTATGCGCCCCCTCTTCGGGTGCACCAGCCGAGCCGTCTCAGCCGGGCAGCGGTCCCAGGTCGCGGACGACGCGGGCGAAGGCGCGGATCACGTCGTTCTCCGCGGCGCTGAGCCACACCGGCCCGTACGGCAACGCGTCCACGTCCTTGACCGGCAGGTAGACGATGTCGGGGCGGGGAAAGTACCGGGTCACGTGGACCGGGAAGAGGGTGACGGTCTCTCCCAGGACCGTGTGCATGAAGATGTCCTCGAGGTTGCTAAAGGTGGCGGTGCGGTCGATCGACCGGCCCTTGGGGGTGAGCTCCGGGACGTAGTGGTCTGTCCAGTAGCCGGGCGCAGGCTCGATGGCCACGTGCTGAAAGTCGCTGACCGCTTCCAGGGAGACCGACGACCATCGGGTGAGCGCATGGCCGCCGGCCACGGCCAGCACCCTCGGCTCGGCGAACAGCAGCGGACCCACCGTGAGGTCGGGCTCCTCGATGGGCAGTCAGGTGACCAGGATGTCGACCTCACCGTTGCGGAGCTGGGCGAACGGATCCTGGAAGACCGACATCCGCAGGCGCAGCTCCCACTGCGGGTGCCGGGCGCGGAAGGCCTCCCAGTAGCGGCGCAGCTCCTGGACGTTGAGGGGGAACAGGCTCACCCGGAGCGTGCCGGTCTTGCCGCGTGCGGCCAGCCGTGCCCGCTCCAAGGTCTGCGCCAGGCCCTGGTGCAGCTGGCGCAGATCGTCCCGCAACTGCTCACCCAGCCGCGTGAGCTGGACGCTGCGGCTGTTCCTCGCGAAAAGCTCGGCGCCGATGGCTCGTTCCTGCTTCTTGATCGCCTGGCTGACCCGAGCCACAGAGACGTGCAGCCGCTCGGCGGCACGACCGAAGTGCAGCTCCTCAGACAGCGTCAGGAAGATCTCGATGTCCCGTAGCTCCACAAGCCCCATTTCGCCCATCTATGCCGTATCTGGGGGGAAGTCTGGCATATCAGGTCAAGAGGAAAGCAGGCGAGTAACCGGAACTCTCTTGCGGTCGCCCCTGATCTGCGCAGAGTCCTCATCGTCCGGCACCCGTAGGGCCGGGATCAGGCGTTGGTCACCCTGGTGCCGCGCGACTCGTGCGGCTACCCGGCGCCCGAGGTCGCCCGCGCGTACGCCGACGTGCTACCGAACGCCGGCTTCTGCGTGATCGACGGCTCCGGACACGACATCGCCCACAGGCCCTTGCCGTACCGAGCTGCTGTACGGGTACGAAAAAGGCCGCCTCTGATCTTCAAAAGCGGCCTTTGACCTGGGTGGGGCGTTCACGAGTACGGCTGAGCAGCCTCGACGGCAGGTCCCGGAAGATCGCTTCCCAGGATCGACGTATCGTTTCCCGCGCGCAACCTTCACGCTGCCTCCTTACGACGACGTCAGGGACCCGCACCGCGACCGACGCGTGGCGGCCAGTCCTCCGGCGAGACTGCTCACCGCGCAGATCAGCACCAGCCCGACATACTGCGGCAGAGAGTAGGCGAACCACGGCTTACCGGTTACGGCCTCCCCGAGCGCGCTGAGCGAAGCGGCGGCGATGCCCGTCCCCAGCAGCGTTCCGACGAACGTCACGATCATCGTCTCCCAGCACACTGCTCTGGCGAGCTGCCGCGGCGTGGTCCCGACGGTCCGCAGCAGCCGGATCTCCTCTGCCCGCTCGCCCATCGTCATGGCCGTCGCGTTGAGCACCGAGATCACGGTGTAGACCACCGTCGAGCCCACCAACATCGGGGCCACCCACGCCGACGGCCCGGTACGGATGACGCCCGCCGCCACGTCGGTGGTCGCCACGGCGAACAAGAAGGTGCACGCCAGCGCCACGGTCAACATCACCGGAGAGGCCGCCGCCATCGCCCGCCGCGGCTGGGTGACCAAGGAAGACCTGGCAAGCATCCCGGCACCCGGATCGAGCCACGCCACTACGGCCCCGAGCAGCCACCCCATCCCGCGCAACGCGACAGGACCCAACGCGGACGCGCCCACGCAGAGCGCCATCGTCGCCCCCAGCGCCGTCGGCGCTGCAACCGACACCTTCACCTGTTGCGGCACCAGGGACAACAGCACGCCCCCGCCCGCCAGCGCCGCCACCCCGACGACCGCCCTGGGCCAAGGCAGCAGCCGCCGCTGTGCCGCGCTTTCCCGCAACACCTCCAGCGGCCCCACACCGACCGCCTTGCGCGTCGCGACCCGGGCCGCCAGCAGCGTCACCGCCACCCCCACCACCAAAGCCAGGACGAACGGCCCTGTCGTGGCCTCCACCGGGACACCCGCAGGCGCCAAGCCGGTCATCCGCATGAACGCCGCCATCAAAGCTGCGTACGGCACGGCCAGCAGGCAGCCCGCCACGCTCGCCAGCACGGCCACCACCAGCGCCTCCGCCATGATGAGCCGGCCCACCTGCCGCGGCGTCATGCCGACCGACCGCAGCAGCCCCCATGTCCTGCGCTGCCGCAACACGTGCAGGCTCAGCGTGCCCGCGACCACGAAGACGGACACGAACCCTGACACCACGGCCGACAGCACCAGCAGCCCCATGACGCCGTTCAACTCATCGCGCGTGCTCGCGGCCACGACCACGAGCCCGCTCCCGCCGACCAGCATCACAGCGAAGATCACCGCCGCGAACGAAGCGGCGAGGCCCATCCGATTGAACCGGATGTTGTTCCAAGCCAGCACGAGTGTCACCGGAGGCCGCCCAGCCGCAGGCCGATCTGCTCCGCCGAGGGCCTGTCCAGGACATCGACGATCCGCCCATCGGTCAGGACCAGCACGCTGTCCGCGCGGGCTGCGGCCTCCTGATCGTGTGTGACCATCACCACCGTCTGACCGAACGCGTCGACTGCCTCCCGCAGCAACGCCAGCACCTCGTGCCCGGTGCGGCGGTCCAGCGCCCCTGTCGGCTCGTCGGCGAACAGCACCTCCGGCCTGCCCAGCAGGGCGCGGGCGATCGCCACCCGCTGCTGCTGGCCACCGGACAACTGCGCTGGGCGATGCCCTTCCCGCCCAGCCAGGCCGACCCGGTTCAGCAACTCGCTCACGCGTGCGGATTCGGGCCGCCGCCTGGCCAATCTGCTGGGCAGGATCACGTTCTGCCACGCGGTCAGCGACGGCACCAGGTTGAACGCCTGGAAGACGAAGCCGATTCGATCGCGGCGCAGCACCGCCAACTCCTTCTCGCCGAGGCGGGTGATGTCCTGTCCGGCGACGAGAACCGCGCCCGAATCCGGCCGGTCCAGCCCCGACGCGCACTGCAGCAGTGTGCTCTTGCCCGACCCCGAGGGACCCATCACGGCGGTGAAACTGCCACGTGGGAAGCCGACGCTGACCTGCCGGAGCGCCGCCACCTCGGTAGCACCATTCCCGTATGTCCTGGTCACACCCTCAAGGAGGACCGCGTGATCAACCATGATCAGCAGCCTTCCGGAGAATGCGCGCCAACGCCCATCGGGTATCTCCCTGACCGACCCCTTGGACCCGCCGCTCGCCCCCTGACCCTCGACCCTGAGAGCGCGATGCCGAGTCCACCCTTGCGGCAACATGGCGACGCCAACGCTGACGATCTCGGCATCGGCACTGTGCCGTAAGCGGTGAGCGCCCATTGACGCATCCCTAGACAGGAGATACGCGCATGTGCCGCGAAATGATCGACCTTGGCCGTCAGCACAGACGCGATGCCGACCGGTGCATTCTCGATGGGCCTGAGGTGAGCGTGGCTGTTCGATTTCAGCTTCTTGGTCCGGTCGGAGTTCTGGCCGGTGACGATCACCTGCCGGAGTTGGCGCCGCGCCACCGTGCCGTCCAGGCTTACCTGCTGCTGCATCCCCGCACCGTGATCGGCATAGACCGATTGATCGTGGGTGGGGTGTTCACGAGTGGATCTGACGGGGAAGAGCAGCGCAAAAGATCGCTTCCCAGACGAGTGGGATTGCTTCGAAAGGCTACCGGGAGCGCACTTGGTGACGCGGGCGCGGGTGCGTCAGCTCCAGGTCGCCGAATCCGGGTCGATGCCTCGATCGCGGGCGTTGGCGTCGATGATGTCACGGAGCCAGATGGTCAGGCCTGGCTCGATTGCGTCGTAGTAGGCCGTGAAGCCAGGATCGGCGGCGTACTTCCTTCCCAGGCAGACCTGCATCGAAAGGGTGCAGTCGAAGTACGCGTCCATGGAGGCCCTGTGTCGTTCCGCCAGAGCGTTGGCTTCGGCACTGCTTGGCCTGACGCCGGCGCGCTTGGCTGCTGCCAGGTCGTGCTCGAGCGTTGTGATGTTGTCGGCGATCTGCTGCCAGTCCTCGGGGGTCATGCCCGCGGCGCGCTCGGCGTACTGTGCCCATTGAGCTGTGTCGCCCCACCGGTCACGTGCGCCCGCGGCCAGTGACGGCTTCCAGCGCTGCCCGAAGATCGCGACTTGCTCCTCCGCGGAGAGCAGGATGCCGGCGCGCGCTGCTTCGATCATGCGATCGACCGCGTCGACCATTGCCTGCAAGCGGGAGATGCGATCCAGGAGCTGGGCGCGCTGGTGTGTCAGCGGCACGGTCATATCGGCCGTCGGAGCATCGAGAAGTTCACCGATGTCGTCGAGCGACAGACCGAGCTCGCGGTAGATGAGCACCCGGTGGATGCGTGCGACATCGGCCGCGGAGTAGAGCCGATAACCGCCGGTGGTTCGCCCGGACGGGCGGACCAGCCCGATCCTGTCCCAATGATGGAGGGTGCGGACGGTGACTTCCACGTGCGATGCCGCGGCCCCGACGGTCAGCCCGCCGGGTCCCGCGGCATCGTCCATCGCGGTGTCGGTCACGCTGTCGAGTCTGACATGCATGTCTGACCTAGGCGGTTTCACCCACCTTAGGGAGCATGTAGCCGTTCTCCTCGAGGTGGCTTGCCGCGGCGCTGTCGGGATCGAAGAGACGGGCCGCAGTCATGATCACACGAGCGTTCTCCGGCGTGATGACCTCCAGTTCTACGGTGCCCCACGGAGTCTGTCGCGGTCCCGTCGTACAGCCGGGCACCAGTTCGGCGCACGCCTGCTCGATCTCGTCAACCTGGCTCAGCACGCAACTGACGCCGATGCTCATCGTCGACGTGGCCGGCAGAGCGTCGGTCGGGACGAGCAGGACGTCTTGGAACGCCCACCGCCGAAGGTGTGTCACCTGGCCCGGGACCGTGAACAGGTCGATGAATCCGAGCCCGCGGGTCCAGAAATCCACGGACGCGGCCAGGTCCGGCGTCGGCACGCTGACGAACAGCGGCATGCCGTAGATGCCCCGGTAAATCTCCGGTGGCGTCGCGTCGGGCCCGGGCGGAGGGACAGGGCTGATATCGAATGCCTCGTAGTAGTCGGTCATGCGATTCATCGTGGTGCCTGACGCAACGTCAGGGTCAAATCCGGATCAGCACTTGTACCAAGTTGCACGAGTCTCGACACCCGATGTTGCAGGCCATGCAGGTGGCAGGGCTTTCCTCGTGCGGCGGAAACGGATCTTGCAGTCTTTGGGGTCAGCAATGCCATTGCCGCCTACAGCGTGGAGTTGCAGCTATGCGCCGAGTGATGGCGATGTCCTGGGACTGCCGCGAGGGAGGCGATGGTGACGTCGCTGCTGACAAAGCTGGAGCGGGCCGAGGAGTCCGCACGGCGGCTGGGTTCAGCGCTGGTACGCACCCTCTCGTTCTTCCTCGCCTCACGACTGCTCCGCCTGCGTGCGCTCCTGCCTACCAAGACGTCCCGGCAAATCCGCGAACTCGCCCGCACCCTGGAGGCCATGCCGCGCCACATGCGCGAGGTCGCCGACGCCTTCGACCGGCACACTCTGCCGCCCGTGCCCATCCGTGTGATCACCGCAGGCAAACGCCCTCGCATGCCCAAGGCGCAGCTCGAACATCTGAACGCCAATCATCGCGCACTGTCCGCCCAATCCCCCCCACGGGAGGCTCATCGTGGCCGAACGCGCCACACACCAGATCCCGTACGACCAACCCGAGATCATCGACCAGACCATCAAAGAGGTCCTGCGAGAACTCGACACCCCGCAACCAGATCACTGATCACATCCCTCGGCGACGAACGGCCACCTGTCTTAGTTCAGTAAGATCATCTTCTTCTATCGCCGTTCATGCATCTGGAGGTGGCTTCGGTGCATTCCGTTGAGACGTTTCGGAGCATCCGGCTCGTCCTGCGCCAACGTGGCGAGCAGCAGGCCAGCGTCGTTGCTGCCGAGCTGGGCTGGGCGCGGTCGACTGCTCGTGGCGGGGACGGCGAAGCGTACGAGGTCATCTGGGCTGTCGACGGCAACACGACATTCCACTACGCGGAGGATATGGGGTCAGGCGAGGCTTTGTGCCAGGTTCGGGGATCCGAGCGAGGGCCGGTGGCGAAGGCGTTCCGACAGATCGAGTCCCGGCTCGACGCATGGAACCAGCGCGAGCTTCTGGACGCGGTGAGGGCGGATTCTGCTCCGTACGAAATGGTGCAGGCTCTCTTCCGGCTGGGCCTCGGTGCTCCGATCACGCTTGACGATACCCACCTGGGTACGTTGTCGTTGCGGTTCGGCGCCGCGATCGACGAAGCGGTGCGTCATGAGCACCCGATGGTGCGAGCCGCAGCGGTGCGGGCCACTGCGTACATGGAGTGGCCCGTACTGCGCCTCATCGTCCAGGAGGTCGCCGAGAGGGACTCCGACTGCAGGGTCAAAAGAGAGGCGGACCTTGTCCTTCAGGCCTTCGACCTCGCGGACCGTCACCGCTGACCTCGACGCCGAACAGGCGGGGTAGTAGCCGCTCAGCGGTTATTCTCGACGATGGGCGCTGCTGCAAGCGGTGGCTGCGAATGTCATGGCCGGCGTCTTGATCGCCGACGTGCGTATGAACTGGATCTACCACCCCTACGACAGCGGATCGGACTGCGTGCTCCGTTTCCCTGCAGCGAGGGATCGCCTCAAGGCAGCGCACAGTGAGTGGTTGTCGAGCCATCCGGGCGGTCTGTAGTCGCACAGGGACAGTTGTGCTCGGTGCGGAAGAACCGATTGCAGCTGTGTCTCTTCACGCGAGCCGCAACGCCATCTACAGTTACGGTTTGCAGGCACCATATGACTCTTTGTAATCGCAGATTTTCTGCGGGTTACGCACGGCGCCAGTACGTGGAGGTCGGGCATGACGTTGGGCGAAGCATCGCTGCTGGAGCGTCTGACTGCGGACGAGGAGTCCGTCCGCGGGCAACTTGAGTCGTTGCGTGAGCAGGTGGCGGCCCTGGAAGATCGGCTGAGCGACCTGGCCACCGCCCGGAGGATAGTCGCACCGATGCTGGCCGGGCATTCCCGGGCCAAGCAAGCACCATCTGGCGGCACGACTAACACCCCGACGCACGCCTCACCGGAGCCCGACGTGCGGGGGCGGGTGGAGATCTGCCACCAGCAGACCATCACCCTGCACCCCGGCGACCTCGGCCACCTCGACAAGTTCCGCCAGGACCTGGCTTACCTCAGCCCTTCGTGGCGAGGGACGTACTCCACCGTCAGAGCGATGACGGAAGGGCTGAACGGCCGTCTCAAGGGCCACGACCTCGACCTGAGTGACCCGAAGAACCGGCTCGCTCACGGCCGCGTCGCCCAGACCATCCTGGTCGCCCTGCTCGTCACCGTCGCCAACGACCACTTCCTCGACGCCTGGCACCACACCCACCAGCCCCCAGACGAGCCCGAAACACCCGCCGACATCCCCGAGACCCCAGTAGAACGCCTCCACCGCTCGCCACTCACCGGCCGGAGCAGGCCACCACCCATCCCATAACCCGCACTTCAGATCACCGTGTCGCACCACCCAGCCCGGAGCAGGCATCGCCATGCCCAGCGACGCGAACTACGACCCCCACCAGCGCCCCGACACCACCCGGGCCTCCCCGGACACCCGCTCCGCGACTCCCAAAACAGGACGAACCCGATTCGGAAACCCTCGAAACGACAAGATCCCGCCCGATCTCAACGATCAGACGGGATCCCGTCAACTTCAGTCCAGCCCTCTCAAGAACGGCCCCTGGTGGGGCGTTCACGAGTGTGGTTGAGCAGTGACGATGACGCCCTGGCGAAGATCGCTTCCCACGATGGTCGTGATCGTTTCCCAGCCGAGGGGGCGTGACGCGGAACCCCTGGCGGGCGCAGTAGATCGCCTCAATTCCCCATCGCATCGACCCCGCAGCCCCAATCTTGCGGCGCTGGCACGCGGCCACCCGCGGAGCAGATCCAGCAGACCCGCCCCACCTGCCGGGCGAGACCGATACCCTGCTAGCCGCCGTCCTGCGCGAGGCCGTCACCAATGTGGTGCGTCACTCCGCGGTCCGTACCTGCCGGATCGAGGTGTGCCTGCGCGACGGACGGGTACGGCTGCGCGTGATCAACGACGGCGCCATCGTCACGTGCGCGCTGTGGAGGCGCCAGAAACGTCACATCATGCCCGAGTGTCTGCGAGACTCCGGAAACCATGAAGATCTTGTGGATCGTCTGCGTCCTCGTCCTGGCGGGCTGCACGGCAGCCCCAGCGGGTACCGTGCCGAGGACACCGGCGGCGAGCACGACCCCTGCCGCGTCGCCCACAGAGAGCGACCTCGACGATGAGGAGGACGAGGATGCCTCTGACGACAGGGCCAGCACAGTGCTCGACGTGGCGGTGGCGGGCCCGGACGCGGCCTGGGCGGTCGGCTATGCCGTAACAGCGGAGGACGAGCCGCCCAACGGCGTGCTCCTGCGGATGGACCGCGACGGATGGCGTGTCGACCAGCGCCTGTCCAAGCGATTCCCCGACGCGATCGACTCCATCGTGTCGGGCGTGGACGCCGACGGACCGAACGAGGTCTGGGCAGTCGGCGACACCGGCGACCTCAACGAGGACTCCGAGGACGTGCGGCTCCCCTTCGCCCTGCGCTGGGACGGCCGGCGTTGGAAGACGTTCAAACCTGCCCAGCTCCCGAAGGTCGGCGCGCTGGCCGACGTCGCCGTGGACGGTTCGCGGGCGTTCCTGATCGGCAGGCGCGGGGAGGGCAAGATGTCCGTCCCTGTCCTCGTGACCTGGAACGGCAGGCGTTTCGGCAAGCAGGAAGTCCCGCGCGGAGGCAGATTCCGCGCCGTGGACGCCGGAGCCGGGCAAGTGTGGATCGCGGGCAGCTCGTCCAGCGGGCGATGCGCTGATTCGCGCCCGGCGATCTGGCACAGTGCGACTCCCGGCAGCGCGCCGGTGGAGATGCGACTGCCCGCGCTGGGCCAAGGCATGCTGCGGCACATTTGGCAGAACCGGCCGTCCGACGTGTGGGCCGTGGGTGAGCGCAGCACCTCGGGGGACTGTGACGAGTACGGTACAGGCAAACCGCTGATCCTGCACTGGAACGGAAGCTCCTGGACGCAGGTCGAACCCCCCAGGTGGAAGGGCTCGCTGTACGGCGTCGCCGCCGTCGGCGAGGACGACGTGTGGGCGGTGGGCTACGAACAGGACGTGACAACCGAAGTCACGTTGCTGCACTACGACGGGCGGCGGTGGAAGCGCAAGGCCGGGTACACCGAAGGCGGCTCGAACGTCTCCGGCCTCGCCCGGGTCGACGCCAACCTGCTGCTGGCCGCCGGGGACCGCTGAGCTGACCGTTCTCTCCGATCCCGCCCTCTCCTCAACGCGATCGGCATTCCAGCAGCCACCGCGCGATCCGGAGGTGTGGCTGCGGCATGAGGCGATCGACGCGTTCGTCTTAACCGGCTGCACCGATCTCGCGCCGAGTTCGGCACAGACCTACCGGGCCTGGCTGCGGCACTTGCGCGCCACGTCCCAGCGGATGAGCCGTATCTATCACCCCTACGACGGCGGAGCGGACTGGGCTCTCCAAGACTTTGCAGCGAGGGATCGCCTCAAGGCAGCGCACAGTGAGTGGTTGTCGAGCCATCCGCGGTCGTGGTCAACGCTTCGGGCACCGAACGGTTGATTGTCTGCCGCGCCGCCTGGGAGGACGTCCTGGCCGGTGCCGCCGACACCGACAGCGACACCTTCGTGTTCCGGTCGCGGCGAGCCGCCCGACACGCCAAGAACCTGTTCAGCTCCTGGACCGCACGGCACCAACCGACCGGCGGCCTGCCGGCCCTGTCGGTGCGCCGACTGCGGGCCTCGTGGATCGTCGAGCTGCTGACCGCGCGGATCGACCTGGGCGTGGTGGCCGCCGCGGCCGGGATGAGCGCCTCCGCGCTGGCCCGCTACAGCCATTTCGTCCCCACCCTGGACAAACAGACCGCGGTCGCGCTGCTGCGCGGCCGCACCGGTTGAGTACGGCGAAGCCACGCGCCTGGCCGCCGCGCACTACCCGCGCCCGAGCCGCCCGCCCTCGGCCCCGGCCAAGCAGGCTTTTCGGGTCCCCGACGCCATCGCAGGCCACTACGCCCGCCTGCTGGACGCCTCCGGCATCATGGCGCTGATCGACGCCGAACTCGGCTCTCGACCAGGACCGGCAGGAGTGCCGATCCGGGCGGTGCTCATCTGCCTGCTGCTCTCCATCCACCACACCGGCAAAGCCACCCTGGCCGAAGCCTGGCGGCTGGCCGCCTTCTCCCTGTCCCCGACCGCCCGTGAACATCTGGGCCTCGACCCCGACCGGCCACCTGCCGACGATCCGCACACCTGCCTCGCCGACAACCGGTGCGCCGTCGCGTCGCAGCAGCCAGCCCAGCGTCGGCTTCGCCATGCCCGACGACGCGATCGCGGTCCTCCACCAGCGGCCTGACACCACCCGGGCCTCCCCAGGCACCCGCTCCACGGGCCCCAAACCCGGACGAACCCGATTCGGAAACCCCTGAAACGACAAGATCCCGCCCGATCGCTATGATCAGACGGGATCCCGTCAACCTCAGTCCAGCCGTCTCATGAACGGCCCCTGGTGGAGATGAGGGGATTCGAACCCCTGACCCCTTCGATGCGAACGAAGTGCGCTACCGGACTGCGCTACATCCCCAAGGACTCGATTAGATTAGCAAACTTCCACGGGTCCTCGCGCCATCCGTCGTCGCCTCAGTCACCCACCGCGCGGCGCGGCGGGTCGGCGTACTGGTCGAACAGCACGTCAGGTGTGCGGAACTCGATGATCTCGGCCTCGGCCTGCTCGGCCGCCATGGCCTCGACACGCTGCCGTTCGCGCTGGCGGCGCAGGCGGACGGCGCGGGCCTCGGCGGCGCGTATACGGCGCTCCCTGTCGACGCGGGTGGCGATGCGCAGCACGGTGAGGTACGCCGTGAGGAGCACGCCGGCGGGCGCCACCCCCCACCAGGGGATCACCTGGACCGCGGCGGTGATCACGGACGCGAGGGTCAGCAGGACCGAGAAGAACAGCATCCTCCTGCGGCGCGCTACGATGATCGCTCTACGCCGGGCGCGAAGGTGACGCAGGTCCACAGGCGGGTGCGTGAGGTCGCTGATCGTGTCGTACGGCTCGACCGGCTCGGAGTCCTGCGACTCCACAGAGGAGGAGGCGGCCATGGTCGGAACCGGTCCGGTGATCTCGGCCGCGTAGAACTCCTCGAGCTCGGCCAGGTTGTTACGGTCCCTGCGCAGCCACATCGGCACAAGGACGCACAACCACATCACCACGATGGCGAGGTACAGCAACACGCTGCTCACGGCCACCTCCGAGCGCCAAGAAGAGTCGCACGAAGCGCCCTGGAAGCCTCAGGAACGGTCCTGAGGGCAGCACGAAGACGCATGGGTGCTCTTGGCGTCTTCGATGTGCTCACGTCACGCACCGTAAGACCGCGTGTCACTAATTGACGAGTATTCGGTGCGGTGTGTCGCGAGATCGTCAAACCTCTTCATGCGAGGAGCCTGCGCGCCGCCACTGAACAAGCAGCCCGCGAGGCACGTCCTCGACGGTCAGCGCGTAACAGATGTGGTCACGCCAGGCCCCATCGATGTGGAGCTGACGCCGACGAATGCCTTCTTCCCTGAACCCGAGCTTCTCAACCACTCTGCGGCTCGCGTGATTCTCGGGACGGATGTTCGCCTCGAGTCTGTGCAGGCCGGTGGTGAAGAAGCAGTGGTCGACGGCCATGGCGAGCGCGGTGGGCGTGATGCCGCGTCCGGCGAGCGCACCGTCGATCCAGTAGCCGACCTGCGCGGAGCGGGCCGAGCCCCAGACGATGGCGCCGACGGTGAGCTGGCCCGCGAACCTGCCCTCGTGCGTGACGACCCACGGCATGGAGAGCCCCTGTCGGGCCTCTCTGCGCAGGGTGGCGACCATCGACAGGTACGGCCCCAGGCCGGTCCTGAACAGGGGCGTTTCGGGGTTGCTCGGCTCCCACGGCCGCAGCCAGTCGGCGTTGCGCAAGCGGGTGTCGCGCCACACGCGGACGTCCCCCAGACGGAGAGGGCGCAGTCCCACGGGTCCCTCGTTCAGGGTCGCCGGCCAACCACGAAGTCGATCCACATCACTCATCATCCCCCGGAACCTGCTGAAGCCGCCATGGATCCCCCTGCAGCCGCCCCTCCTGGGGGCCGACAGCGAGAACAGGAGCCGTGAGCTGGGGTTCTCCCGGGCGACGGACGGACGTTGACGGCCGACCGGAGCACCCCGGGCCGCCCACGACGCGTGTGGGCCCTCTTGGGGAGTCGCACAGCACGCGGAGGGGAAGACGGCTGGGGCTCCGCGGGAGGTAGGCAGGGGAGGCGGCTGGTGTTCGCCGGGAGACGGACCGGTGTGGGAGACGGCTGGTGTTCTTCGCGAGGGATGCGCGGGAGACAGCCGGGGCTCGTCGGGAAACGGGCAGGGGAGGAGCCATGGCGGCTTTTGGGAGGAAGTGGACCCCGCATCACCAGAGGCGCACTGGGATCCGCGCCACGAGGGGCGGACGAGACCGGGGGTCAGCGGGGGTGGTCGCCGCCGTGGATCTGGTCCACCGCGTGCCGCAGGATCGGGGCCAGTACGGCGACGCCGTCCCGGACCCCGCCCGGCGACCCCGGCAGGTTCACGATCAACGTGGACCCCGCCTGCCCCGCCAGCCCGCGCGACAGCACCGACGTCGGCACCCGCTCCCTGTTCGCCTGCCGTATCGCCTCGGCGATGCCAGGAATTTCCCGAGAAATTACCTTGGCCGTCATCTCCGGCGTCAGATCCTGGGGTGTCAGCCCGGTCCCTCCCGTGGTCACGATGACCGCGTACCCCTCGGCCACTCCCGTTCTGAGCGCCTCCTCCACGGGAGGCCCGTCAGGCACCACCACGGGTCCCGACACCTCGCATCCAGCCGCCGACAGCAGCGCCGCCAGCAGCGGTCCCGAGGTGTCCTCGTACGTCCCGGCCGACGCCCGGTTCGACACGGTGATCACGAGCGTACGGATCAAGGACGTCTCCATACCCCCGTCTTCCCCCCTGTCTTCTCCTCCACCCGCACGTCGGTGATCACCGCCGCGGGGTCCACGGCCTTGACCATGTCGATGAGGGCGAGCCCCGCGACGGTCACCGCGGTCAGCGCCTCCATCTCGACCCCCGTGCGGTCGGCGGTCTTCACCACGCAGGTGATGTCCACCCCCTGGTCGACCACGTCGAGCGTGACCGACACCCCGTGGAGGGCGATCGGGTGGCACAGCGGGATCAGGTCGGGCGTCCGTTTCGCCCCCATGATCCCCGCGATCCGCGCCACCCCGAGCGCGTCGCCCTTGGGCACCTCGCCGGAGCGCAGCAGGGCCACGACCTCGCCGGACAGCACGACCCGGCCGGTGGCCGTGGCCGTACGGACGGAGACGTCCTTGCCCGCGACGTCGACCATGCGCGCCGCGCCCGTCGAGTCGAGATGTGTGAACTCGCTCATATCCTGATCACCTGTACTGCGGCCCCTGAGGGCACCTCGGTCACCTGTTCCGGCACCACGATCAGGCAGTTCGCCGAGGCGAGCGCCGCCAGCTGGTGCGATCCCTGCCCGTGGACGGGCGTCACCACCGTGCCGTCCTCGGCCAGCACGCCCCGCAGGAACGACCGCTTGCCCTCGGGCGACCTGAGCCCGGCCAGCACCTGGGCGGTCTGGATGGGCGGCGGTCCCGCGGGCAGCCCGCTCATCTTCCGCAGCGCCGGTCTGACGAAGAGCATGAAGGACACGTAGGACGAGACGGGGTTGCCCGGCAGGGTGAAGATCGGGACCTGGTCGTCGCCGACCACGCCGAAGCCCTGCGGCATGCCCGGCTGCATCGCGACCCGCTCGAAGCGGACCGTGCCGAGCGGGGTGAGAGCCTCCTTGACCGGCTCGTAGGCGCCCATGGACACCCCGCCGCTGGTGATGACCGCGTCGGCGCGCACGAGCTGGGCGTCGAGCTGGTCGAGGAAGACGGAGGGGTCGTCGGTCACCGTGCCCGCGCGGAAGCCGTCGCCGCCGGCCTCGCGGACGGCCGCGGTGAGGGTGAAGCTGTTGGAGTCCCAGATTTGGCCCATACCGAGCGGCGAGCCCGGCTCGACCAGCTCGGCGCCGGTGGACAGCACCACGACGCGGGGGCGCGGGCGCACCCACACCCTGCGGCGTCCCGTGCCGGCGATGATGCCGAGCTGCGCGGCGCCGATGCGGGTGCCGGGCTTCAGCACGACCTCGCCGGCCTGCACGTCCTCGCCCGCCCGCCGTACGGCATGGCCCTCGGCGACGGGGCGGTCGACGCGCACGGTGGCGGTGCCGCCGTCGGTCCACTCCACGGGCACGACCGCGTCGGCCCCGGCGGGCAGCGGCGCGCCGGTCATGATGCGGACGGCATGCCCGGGGCCGATCGCCCTGAGCGCGCCGGAGCCCGCCGCGATGTCGTCGATGACGGGCAGCGTCACGGGCGCGCCGGTGACGTCGGCTGACCTGACGGCGTAGCCGTCCATCGCGGAGTTGTCGAACGGCGGCAGCGGCACCGGCGAGGAGACCTCCTCCGCCAGCGTCGTGCCGAGCGCCCGCTCGAGCTCCAGCTCGAGCGGGGCCAGCGTGCGCACCGTGGCGAGAATGTCGGCCAGGTGCGCGTCAACCGATTTCATCGAGGAACTCACGCAGCCACGGTACAAAGTCCGGTGCGAGATCCTCGCGGTCGGCCGCGAACTTCACGACGGTGCGCAGGTACTCGAGCTTGTCGCCCGTGTCGTAGCGGCGTCCCCGGAACAGCACGCCGTGGACGGTGCCGCCGTCCTCGCCGCTCATGCCCGCCAGCGTGCGCAGCGCGTCGGTGAGCTGGATCTCGCCGCCTCGGCCCGGAGGGGTGTTCTCCAGCACCTCGAAGACGGCCGGGTCGATCACGTAGCGCCCGATGACCGCCCAGTTGGACGGCGCCTCCTCCACCGGCGGCTTCTCCACCAGGTCGGTGACGCGCACGACGTCGTCCTCCGAGGTGGGCGAGATGGTGGCGACGCCGTACAGGGAGACCTGCTCCTTCGGCACCTCCATCAGCGCGACGACGCTGCCGCCGTAGGTGTCGCGCACCTGGATCATGCGCTTGAGCAGCTGGTCACGGTAGTCGATCAGGTCGTCGCCGAGCAGGCAGGCGAACGCGTGGTCGCCGACGTGCTGTTTGGCGCAGAGCACCGCGTGCCCGAGGCCCCTCGGCTCGCCCTGCCGCACATAGTGCAGGGTCGCCAGCGAGGCCGGCTCCAGGACCTGGGAGAGCCGTTCCTCATCGCCCTTGGCCTCAAGGGCGCCTTCAAGCTCGAACGCGCGGTCGAAGTGGTCCTCGATGGAGCGCTTGTTCTTGCCGGTCACCATCAGCACGTCGAGCAGCCCGGCGGAGGCGGCCTCTTCGACGACATACTGGATCGCGGGCTTGTCGACGATCGGCAGCATCTCCTTCGGAGTTGCCTTGGTCGCCGGGAGGAACCGGGTGCCCAGACCCGCGGCGGGCACGACGGCTTTCGTCACAGGGTCGAAGTCAGCCATACAGGGGACCCTACTGGAGGTATCTGTGGACAAGGTGAAGCTGCGCCGCGAGCTGACGGAGCGGCGTGCCGCCATTCCCGTCCAGCAGAGGCGGGACAACGCGCGGGCGATCCGCGAAACGCTGCTCGACCAGCCATGGGTCCAGATGGCCGGCCTGGTGGCGTGCTACTGGTCGATCGGCGACGAGCCGGAGACGCACGGGCTGGTGTTCGCGCTGTGGAAGCACGGCGCGACGGTCATGCTGCCGGTGCTGCGCGAGGACGACGACCTCGACTGGGCGGTCTACGACGGCCCGGACACGCTCGCGCCGGGCCGCTTCGGGATCATGGAGCCGGTCGACACGCGCAGAGGCGTCGACGCGGTCCGCACCGCCGCGTTGCTCATCGTGCCCGCGCTCGCCGTCGACAGGGACTCGGGCGTACGGCTCGGCCGCGGCGGCGGCTCCTACGACCGCGCGCTCGCCAGAGTGGGACCGAACGTGCCGACGGTCGCCCTCCTCCACGACGGCGAGCTGATCAGCGGCGTCCCCTCCGAGCCACACGATCAGCCGGTCAAATGGGTGATGCAGCCCAGCGGCCTGACGAACGTCTCTCACACGGCCAATGATCAGAAACCGTCGTAACATCGCGCGAGCAAGCCGCTACCCGGCAGGGCGGACTAGCCCGGCGAGTACGCGACAATAGCCCTCAGGACAGGAGAGGGGGCCAGATGAAACTCGACGTCTGGCTTCTTCTCGGAGCAGCCGTCGTCATCGCGGCCATCGCCTCGGTACGGATCGCCCACCGCAGCGGTCTCCCCAGCCTCCTACTCTTTCTCGGGTTCGGATTCCTGCTCGGCGAGAGCGGCTTCGGCATCCCTTTCGACGACCCCATGGTCGCCCAGCAGGTCGGGCTGGGCGCGCTGGCGTTGATCCTGGCCGAGGGCGGTCTCACCACTACCTGGAGCCATGTCCGGCGATCGATACCCGCCGCGCTCGCGCTGGCCACCGTCGGGGTGGTGGTCAGCATCGTGGTCGTGGCGCTGGCCGTACGGGGGCTGCTCGGCGCCGACTGGCGCATCGCGCTGATCCTCGGCGGCGTGCTGGCCTCCACCGACGCGGCCGCGGTCTTCTCCGTGCTGCGCAGGCTCCCCTTGCCCACCCGCCTGGCCGGCACCCTGGAGGCGGAGTCGGGCTTCAACGACGCGCCCACCGTCATCGTGGTCGTGCTGCTCAGCCAGGCGACGGGTCCTCTGCCCAGCCTGGGCGAGTTCGTCCTGCAGACGGTCATGGAGCTGGCCATCGGCGCGGGCGTGGCGTGCCTGCTCGGCCCCGCGGGCGCCTACGCGCTGCGCCGCGTCGCGCTGCCCGCCTCCGGCCTCTACCCGCTCGCCGTGCTCGCGCTGACGTTCGTCGCATACGGCGGCGCCGTCCTCCTCCACGGTTCGGGTTTCCTGGCCGTCTACCTGACGGCGCTGATCCTGGGCAACGCCAGGCTGCCGCACAGGGCGGCCACCCGCGGATTCGCCGAGGGCGCGGCGTGGCTGGCGCAGATCGGCCTGTTCGTCATGCTGGGCCTGCTGGCCAGTCCGGGCGAGATGCCCGTCGCCGTCGTGCCCGGGCTCATCGCGGGAACGGTCCTCGTGCTGCTGGCCAGGCCGTTGTCGGTGATCGTCTGCGCGTGGCTGGTGCGGGTCCTCCGCCTCGACCGGATCCACTGGCGCGAACAGGCCTTCCTGTCGTGGGCGGGCCTGCGCGGCGCGGTGCCGATCGTCCTGGCCACGATCCCGTGGGCGGCGGGCGTCGGCGGGGCCGAGCACCTGTTCAACCAGGTCTTCGTCATCGTCATCGTGTTCACGCTCTTGCAGGGGCCGACCCTGCCGTTCGTCGCCAAGCTCCTCGGGATCGCCACCGAGGGCGAGGCGCGCGACCTCGACGTGGAGTCGGCGCCGCTGGAGGAGCTGAACGCCGACCTGCTCCAGATCAAGGTGCCCCAGGGCTCGCTGCTGCACGGCGTGGAGATCTTCGAGCTGCGTCTGCCCGCCGACGCGGCCGTCACGCTGATCGTCCGCGAGGGCCACACGTTCGTCCCCACGGGCACCACCAGGCTCAGGTCGGACGACCAGCTGCTGGTGGTCGCGACGGCCTCCTGCCGCGACATGGTCGAGCGCCGGATGCGCGCCGTCAGCCGCAGGGGCAAGCTGGCCGGGTGGTACGGCGAGAGCGGTGTGGAATGAGTCGCCCTCAAGGAGTGTTTATGATTGGCAGTCGCGTAGGTCGAGTGCCAACCTGAGGAGGAGCGCGTGCCCACGTACCAGTACGTCTGCAATGACTGTGGCGAGCCACTCGAGGTCGTTCAGAAGTTCTCTGACGATGCCCTGACGGTGTGCCCCAACTGCGAGGGGCAGCTCCGCAAGGTGTTCTCGGCCGTCGGCATCGTCTTCAAGGGCTCGGGCTTCTACCGCACCGACAACCGCTCGTCGTCCTCGACGAGCACGTCCACGACGACGCCGGCCCCCGCCAAGTCCTCGGAGAGCACGAGCACCAGCACCCCCGCTTCGACGCCCGCGCCCGCGCCGGCTCCCGCGGCCTCCAGCTAACGAGGCCGGTCGGCGTCCGCGCCGAGCAGCTGTGGGCACAGGGTGTCCAGCAGCCGATGCAGCTCGGGATGCGCGCCCCAGTCGGCGACCAGCTCCCTGAGCCCGTCCCTGGCACGTGCGAACAGGGCCGCGGCGGCCCTGTCGCCCTCGGCCGTGAGCCGCAGCGACTCGCCGTCCGCTGAACGCCTGACCAGTCCTGCGGCTACCAGCTGGTCGGCGTACGGCCTGCCCTCCGCCCGCGTGACCTTCCCGCGGTCGGCCAGGTCCTGGCCGCGCACCCAGCCCTCGCCGTCGAGCCTGGCGATGATCCAGACGCCCGCCGGCGAGATGCCGTCGAGCCCGGCCAGCTCGCCGAGCCTGGCGTAGTAGTCGTTGCGCAGGTCGGCGTCCGCCAGCCGTACCAGGCCTCGCTCGACCTCGGCCAGCGACGAGCGCTCGGCCGAGGTCGCGCCCAGGCCCTCGCCGATGTCGATGGCTCCCACCGTCTTCCTGAGCGGCTGTTCGGGGATGAACCATGACAGCGCGAACGCCACCAGCGTGATCGGCGTGGCCATCGTGAACACGCTGGAGATCGCGTCGGCGTAGACGTGCAGGAAGTCGGCCGCGAGCGCGGGCGGCAGCCGCTTGATGATCGTCGGGTCGGCCTGCACCTGCGCGGGGTCGAACCCCGCGGGCAGCCGCACGCTCGCGATGAGCTGCCGCAGGTCCTCGTTGAGCGTCGAGGTGAAGATCGCCCCGAGGACGGCGACGCCGAACGAGCCGCCGATCGACCGGAAGAACGTGGCGCCCGAGGTGGCCACGCCCAGGTCCTCGTAGCCGACCGCGTTCTGGACCACGATGACGAGCACCTGCATGGTCATGCCGAGCCCCACGCCGAACACCAGCAGGTCGACGCTCATGGTGAGCGTCGAGCTGTTCTCGGTCAGGCGGGAGAGCAGGAACATCCCGATGGTGGCCACGGCCGTGCCCGCGATCGGGAAGTACCTGTAGCGGCCGGAGCGCGAGATGAACTGACCGCTCACGACCGACATGGTGAGCATGCCTGCCATCATCGGGACCAGATGGACGCCCGACAGGGTGGCGCTCACGCCGTACACGACCTGGATGAACAGCGGCAGGTACGTCAGCGCGCCGAACATGCCGAAACCGACGACGAAGCCGACCGCGGACGCCACCACGAAGGTGCGTGTCGTGAACAGCCGCGGCGGCATCACCGGCTCGGCGGCCCGCCTCTCCGCGAACCACCAGCCCACCAGCAGCCCCACCGCCGCCAGCCCGAGCCCCCAGATGACCGGGTCGGACCAGGGATAGACGGTGCCGCCCCACGTCGCCAGCAGGACCAGGCACGACGTCGCGCTCCCGAGCAGGACGATGCCCGCGTAGTCGATCGTGTGCCGGGTGCGGGTGGACCTGCCGGGGAGGACGGTGATGATCACCGCGAGGGCGACGACGGCTACGGGCAGGTTGATGTAGAAGACCCAGTGCCAGGACAGATGGTCGACGAAGAAGCCGCCGAGCAGCGGGCCGACGATGCTCGACACGGCGAAGACGGCGCCGAAGAAGCCCTGGTACCTGCCGCGCTCGCGCGGAGGGACGACGTCGCCGACGATCGCCTGCGCGAGCACCATCAGCCCGCCGCCGCCGAGGCCCTGGAGCGAGCGGAACGCGATGAGCTGGCCCATGGACCGGCTGAGGCCGCAGAGGGCGGAGCCGACGAGGAAGATGACGATCGCGGTGATGAAGAGGCTCTTGCGGCCGTACTGGTCGCCCAGTTTTCCCCAGAGAGGCGTGGAGACGGTGGAGGCGAGCAGGTAGCCGGTGACGACCCAGGAGAGCTGTTCGAGGCCGCCCAGGTCGCTGACGATGGTGGGGAGGGCGGTGGAGACGATGGTCTGGTCGAGGGCTGCCAGGAGCATGCCGAGCATGAGCGCGATGATGATCAGGCCTAGGCCTTTCCGACGCTCTGGCATGGGTCCTTCTCCTTGCGGCGCTCGTACGGCCGAGCATACTCTTCGAGATCATTTGCTCACTCATCGGAGTATTCGCACGATATGACCACGCCGCCCCTCGCCGATCAGCGGCTCTGATCCTCCGGGAAGGGGAGCTCTGGGATGTGGCGCTTCCATTCGGCCGCCGAGATCGGGCCACCGGCGCGGGCTCGAACGGCCGCCGACGCCCTGCCCCGCTCGATCGGGAAGGCGCGCAGCGAGCCGTCGCCACCGGCGATGTACAGGACGCCGTCACCGAAGGCCAGCGAGGCCACGCCCTCGGGATAGCCGGTGACGGGAAGGCCCATCGCGCGGCGGCCTGTCAGGTCCCAGAGGCGCACCTCGGTTCCTTCGCCCACGGCGAGGATGCCCTCGGACGAGATCCTGACGACCGCCTGCTCGCCGACGAGCTCCTCGTGGGCGAAGGCGTAGCCGACGCGCCGCCACGTCCTGGTGTCGATCAGCACGAGCCTTCCATGGACGAGCGAGTCACCCACCGCCAGCGTGCGCCCGTCCGGGCTGAAGGCCGCCCCCGCCATGACGATGTGCCCCTGGATCCCGATCCTCTTGCCTGACTTCACGTCGAACACGCACAGCCCGCCTCCCTCGGGGTCGTTGGCGGCGAGCAGGCGGCCGTCAGGGCTGAAGGTCAGATCGGTACGGGCGGGGAGGCGGCCCGTCCGTCTGCGGGTGGACACGTCGTACAGGTCGACGGAGCCGCCGGTCGCCACGGCGACGAGGCCGCCGCCTGGACTGAACACGGCGTGCGATCCGGGGAACGAGCCCAGCTTGGCGCCGGAGTCGACGTCCCACAGGACCACGGACGAGGCGGTGGGGGCGGCCAGCGTCCGGCCGTCCGGGCTGAGCGCGGGCGGGGCGCCGTCGGCGCCCACACCGCGGAACCTGGCGATCCGCCGCCTGGTCGCCGTCTCCCACACGGTGACCCATGCCTTGTGGGCGAGGGCGAGCCGCTTTCCTCCGGCGCTGAAGCCCGCGCCCGCGAGGGCCGAGAACTGCCGGTACCGGGGGCCTGGAAGGCCGGGAAGCACGGCGGGTGCGGTGTAGGCCGAGACGTCCACCGTCACGACGGCGGATTCCGTCAGAAGGCGCAGGGTCCCGTCGCCGGCCCGGAGCTCACCGACGCCGCTGACCTTGATGGGGTGGGACATCACCGGGTCGACGTCGTCGATCCGCCACAGGCCGAGCTTGCCGTCGTCGCCCAGCGCCGCCACGAACCGGCTGTCGGGAGTGAAGACGACCTGCCCCTTGTAGGGGAGTTCGAGGTTGTCGTTGCTCCGCCACGCGTCTTTGGCGACGTCCCAGAGCCGAAACGCCGTCTCTCCCGTGCGCAGGGCGAGCAGGCGGCCGTCAGGGCTCCAGGCCATCGCCTCGTGCGGGAGCGGCGACAGCGGCTGCCGGCGCTGGAGATCCCACACCTTCCAGGTGCCGTCGTCCTGCCCGACGGCCGCGAGCTTGTCGCCAGGCCCGACGATCACGTCGTACGCCGCGGGAAGCCCGGTGATCCACCGGCGCCCTGCGATGTCCCAGAAGGATGACCGAGAGGTCCCGGCGGAGCTCGTCACGAGGAGCCGCCCCGTCGGGCTGAACGTCGCCGTGCCCGAAGGGAGCGCGCCGCCGATCGGCTTGCCCGAGGCCACGTCCCAGAGCCTGACCTTCTCGCCCGCGACCAGGGCCAGCGTGCGCCCATCGGGGCTGATCTCCACGGCGGAGATCCCCGAACCCACGCCCGCGAAGGAGGTGACCAGGCCTGTCCGCCGGTAGAGCCGTACCTTTCCGGCCGCCACCGAGACGAGGGTGTCGCCGTCCGAGCTCAGGGTCCGCACCGCGTCGGGCGGGGACCCAGGGTCGGTGAACGTGGCCATCTCGGGCTGGACGAGCGAGCCGTACAGGCTGCCGCGCGCCTCCATCACCGGTGCGAGGTCGGCGGCCGCGACGCTGAGCCGCATCGCCGTCACCGGCTCAGGCCCGCGCAGCTCCTCCGCCCGCGCCGCGACGACCCTGGCCATGGACTCCAGATTCTGTTCGGCCATGACCCGCCGCTGCCGGTCGGCGACGACGGTGGCCACGATCGCGACGACCAGGAGGACGGACAGCGCGGTGATCACCAGCCCGCGCCGCCTCGTGGCGCGCCGTGCCAGGGCCGTGCCCGCCTCGAGGAAGGCGGCCTCACGCCGGGTCAGCGTCAGATGCCGTCTGCCGGTGGCCGCCCAGCGCAGCGCCTCGTCCAGCGCCGCGCCACGGTAGACGTCGCCGCCCGTCTCCCAGCGCCGGGCGGCGTCGCTCAGCGCGCGATGGATGGGCAGGCCGTCCCGCTCCTCCTCTATCCAGCCTCTGAGCCTGGGCCAGGCCATGTGCAGAGCGGGATGGACGATCGCGACCGAGTCGTCGAGCAGCCCGGCGGAGCGGTAGGCGCGCAGAACCCCCGCCGCCTCGTCAGGCAGCTCCTCGGGTGGAACCCTTCGGGTGAGCTCGTTGTCGGCCAGCCGCAGGAACACCTGGGGCGTCATGGCCTGGTCTGAGGGGCCGAGACCCGCGTAGACGGACTCGGCCAGCTCACCCAGCGAAGGGTCGGCGTAGGCGGTGCTCAGCGCGACCGCCGACGGAGGGACCGCGGCGGAGGGAAGCGCCGAATGGCCGATGCCGACCAGGCCGAGCAGCAGGTCTCTGGCACTGGGCCGGTCCTCGGGCCGCTTGCGGAGCGCCGCCGACACCAGCGAGCGGACCGGCTCGTCGAGCATGCTCACATCGGGGTCCACGGTGAGGACGCGGTGCATCACCCCGCCCAGGCTCTCGTCCTTGAACGGGTCGAAGCCGGTGGCCGCGTAGAGGATCACACCGCCCCACGCGAAGACGTCCGCCGGTGTCCCTGCCCGCTGCCCGGTGAACACCTCGGGCGGCATGTACGTCGGCGTCCCCGCGACGAACCCGGTCGAGGTCAGCGACATCTCCTGCGTGCGCGCCACCCCGAAGTCGATCACCCGGGGGCCGTCGGGGCCGAGCATCACGTTGTCCGGCTTGAGGTCCCGGTGGATCACCCCGGCCTCGTGGATCGCGGCCAGCGCGGTCGCGACCGCCGTCGCCAGCCGGTACAGCCGGTCCCCCGCCAGCGGGCCCGACCGCTCGACGGCCTCGCGCAGGCTCGGCCCCGGCACGTACTCGCTGACGATGTACGGCTCGGCCGCGTCGAAGTCGAAGGCGAGGATCTTGGCCGTGCAGAAGGAGGCGACCCGACGGGCGGCTGTGACCTCCTTGACGAAGCGGTCCTTGTCGGGGTTGTGGAGCACCTTGATCGCGACCCTGGCGCCGGAGTCGTCGTACGCCTGGTAGACGACTCCCTGCCCACCCGAGCCCAGCCGTCCCGCCAGCCAGTAGCCGCCCAGCCGTTGAGGGTCTCCGGGAAGAAGAGCCTCCAGGTTCATCCCACGACCTCCGAGGTTTTCATGCGCTGCGGAGGTTTGATGCCGATGATCGCCAATAAGTTGCGGCCTGGGCCTCCGCGCCCCTGTGACCAGCGCAAGTATCACCCAGCAACCGGGCCGGACGGGGCCTGTCGGGGCCTCTCCCCCGTTTCTCCGGCACCCGGGCTTTTGGACCCCCGACGAGTTGTCCACACCCCCACCCAGCCGCTATCCACAGAACCGGGCTCCACTTCTCCTCCCACCCACCCCTTCCCGCTACTCTCTCGCCATGGTCACTCGCGCAGACATCGGCGTCATCGGCGGATCGGGGTTCTACTCGCTGCTCGACGACGCCCAGGAAGTCGAGCTCACAACGCCCTACGGTCCGCCGAGCGACGTGGTAACGGTCGGGCGCATCGGCACGCGCTCCGTGGCCTTCATCCCGCGGCACGGCCGCGACCACCGCTACCCGCCGCACCGCATCCCCTACCGCGCCAACCTCTGGGCGCTCCGCTCGCTCGGCGTCCGCCAGGTCCTGGCCCCCAGCGCCGTCGGCTCCCTCCAGGTCGAGCACGGTCCCGGCGCCATCGTGGTCCCCGACCAGCTCGTCGACCGCACCTCTGGCCGCGTGCAGACCTACTACGACGCGGGCGGCGCCGTCCACGTCTCCTTCTCCGACCCCTACTGCCCCGACGGCCGCTCGGTCGCCGTCTCCGCGGCCCGCTCCGGCGGCTGGAACACCGTCGACGGCGGCACCCTCGTCGTCATCGAGGGCCCCCGCTTCTCCACCCGCGCCGAATCTCGGTGGTTCGCGAGCAACGGCTGGACGATCGTCGGCATGACCGGCTTCCCCGAAGCCATCCTGGCCAGGGAGCTCGCGCTCTGCTACACCTCGCTGTCCCTCGTCACCGACCATGACGCCGGCGTGGAGGCGGGCGAGGGAGTGACCCACGACGAGGTGCTCCGCTTCTTCGCCACGAACGTGACCAAGATGCGCACGCTCGTGGCCGACGCGGTGCAGGCCCTTCCCGAGGAGCGCACCTGCTCGTGCGGCTCCGCCCTCGACGGCATCAAACTCCCCTTCGACCTCCCCTGACCCCCGCCCCACCCCACCGTTCACGTCGTCGCCGCGCCTCACGCCGACGTCGCACCTGTCGTGCTCGCGCTCTCCCGCCCCACCCGATCCCCTGGAGTCGCGCATGCGCGCCTGGACCCGCGCCTTCGGGCGGCGACGCCGGCTGATCGCGGCCGCACTCGCCGCCCTCTGCCTCGCCTGCGCACTCACCGTCCTCCGCCCAGGCCCAGGCCCGACCACCGAAGTCCTCATCGCCGCCAAGGACCTCAAACCCGGCCTCCTCCACGACGGCGACCTACGCCCGGCCCGGCTGCCCGCGGGAGCCGTACCCGACGGCGCCCTCAGCACCGGCGCCATCGGCCGGACCCTCGCCGCCCCCATGCGCCGCGGCGAACCCCTCACCGACGTACGCCTGCTCGACCCCGCCCTCCTGGCCACGCTCCCGCCAGGCACGGTCGCCATGCCGGTGCGCATCGCCGACGCCGACGCCGTACGCCTGCTCTCCCCCGGCGACGTCATCGGCGTGCTCGCGGCATGGGACAGCGGCCAACCCGCCCAAACCGTGGCAGAACGGGTCCCCGTCATCACCATCCCCACAGGGGAGACCGACGGCGGCGCCCTCATCGTGCTCGCCGCCACCCCCGACCAGGCCAGAATGCTCGCCGCCGCCCAAGCCGGCGGCCGCCTCTCCATGACCATCAATCCGCTCAGTGATTGATTCGATACTGTTTGAGACATGAGCGGATTCAAGAAGTTCCTCACGCAGGGAAACGTCATCGATCTGGCCGTCGCGGTCATCATCGGCGCGGCGTTCGGCGCCATCGTCACGTCCTTCGTCGCGGACCTGCTGACGCCGCTGATCTCGGCCTTCGGCGGCCTGCCCGACTTCCGCTCGCTGACGCTCACGGTGGGCAAGGCGCAGTTCAGGTACGGCAACTTCCTCAACGCGCTGGTGTCGTTCCTCGTGATCGCCGCGGTGGTGTACTTCCTGATCGTCAGGCCGTACACCCGCTACAAGGAGCGCGTCGCAGGACGGGAGGAAGTCGCCCACCGGGAATGCCCCGAATGCCTGTCGGAGATCCCCAGGGCCGCCTCCCGCTGCTCACAGTGCTGCGCCGAGGTCGCCCCCGTCTAGATCGGCACCGCGCCGCCGACGGAGCACCGGCCCTCGCCAGGCCCGGTCAGCGCAGGGAGTCGATCTGCGGGTCGTACTCCCAGTGCCAGGGCTCGTAAGGGTTGCTATAGGCCCAATCCGGGTGGAACCAGCCGTACCGCTTCGAGTTCGACTCCATCCACCTGAACTGTGCCGTCCCCGCGCTCTGCACACCACCGCACAGGTCCACCGCCATGCCGAGCCCATGGTTGCTCCGCCCCGGCACCGCCGCGAGCCCAGGCTTGCGGTAGTAAATCGACTGCTGCTCGGCCAGCGTCCGGTACGCGTCGGTGACGCATATCTGCTGCCCGAACTGCCGTTTGTACGCCTCGTTGAGCGAGACGAAGGCAATGGCCGCGTCCGCCCGCAACAGATGCCCACGCTGCTGGATCGGGCAGAGGATACTCTTCGGGATGAGCCCGTTGGGATAGTCGGCGGTCGCATCGATCCGCAGCGGATTGCACGCGAAGGCCGCACGACCCACTTTATCGATCTTGATCCCCATCTTGACCAGGGCCTTCGTCAGCGACTGCACGACCTTGTCCGACCGCTTCGTCAGCGTGGAGACCTCCGCCTCCACCTGTGCGGCGGCCAACAGGTTCGTGGCCCGCAGTTCCTGCGCCTCGGCGGCCAGCCGCTGCTTGTCCGCGTAGGCCTTCGAGATCTCGTCCACCTGCAGCTGTCTGGCCTGCGCGAGCGCGCTCGCGTCGCTCTGCGAGCGCATCAACGCCATGGTCGCATCCCCGTCACCGGACAGGAACGGCGCGATCCCATCACTCATAGGCTGCTGGTACACCAGCTCGACCAGGTCCGCGATCGGCCGCCGCATCCGCGTCAGCGTGGCCTCCGCCGCCGCCAGGTCCTTGAGCTTCTTGTTGAGCTGGTCGTTGGCTGCCTTCAGATCAGTGGTCCGCTTGTCGAGCACCTTCTGCGCCGCCGCCAGCTCATTCGCCGCCTTCTCGGCTTCCTTGCGCAACGCCGTCAGATCAGGAGCCTTCGGCAAGGAACCGGCTTCCGCGCTGTCCTCGACAGCGTCCTCCAGCAGGCCGCCTCCCACCACCGCGTCGACGACGGCGTCCGGCACCGGATCGACGGCATGGGCAGGATCGGCCGGAATCCCCAGAAATACCGAAGAGATCGCCGTGACGACCGCGATCAGACCCGCTGATCGAGGGGCTGACACGTTCGATTCCTCCGTTTGCGAACTCGTTACCTGGGTCAGGCACGCACGTTACTACAGCCGCTTCGGTGCCCGGACCGAACTCCGGACAGCCGTTATGCTCCGAACGCGCCATTTAGGACTCTTTCAGGGCCGGATGTCTACGCCTGCCTCCGCTGATACTCCTGACACAACTCCCACAACCAGGTTTCGGCCCACTCCACAGGACAGTCGCTCCGCCGTACCGGCCGCTGCCGCGCGGGCCGCTCCCGCCCCGGCCGCCGCGCCTCCACCGGCTCCTCGACCCGCTCCTCAGCCATGGGCACGGCAGCAGCCACCGGCTCCCGCGACTCCACCCCCACCGGAGCCGGCACCAGCCCGCGATAGGTCCGATCAGCATGCGGCGGCGCAGGCGCAGCCACCGCCTCGAACACCACCGGCCCGTCATGCCGCTCCACCACCACCTGACGACCAGCCTGCCGCTCGCTCATCCCCGCGGCGCTGAAGGCCGCGTCGTACCCCACGAGCTCCCCCGCCAGCAGCCCCCCAGCCAGAATCGCGGGCGCGAGCAACGCCGCGAACAACACCACAGGCCGCCCCGCGCCCCGCCTACTTCGTCGCCTACTGGTCACGAGCGCGACGTTAGCCATGCGGCGTGCCTGATCACGGGACCGCTTGTCATGCCTTTACCGCAGATCAGAGCACCCATGACTGACCCGGCCAAAGTTACCGGGGCCCGATGTCACACGCACGGCCCTAGGTTCGCTAGGCTTACGTGCGTCCGCCTCCGTAGCTCAGGGGATAGAGCACCGCTCTCCTAAAGCGGGTGTCGCATGTTCGAATCATGCCGGGGGCACACAGTTGATCAGCAGTTTTAGCCTTTGACCTGCGGCTTCTCAGTCGCAGGTCTTTTGCTTACTAGGCAGCCGTATGCCGCCGTAGGCAGCCGTAGGACAGTGATCGCGGGATATATGCGGGATGATCTTGAGCGTGTTTTGGCAGCTCGCGCCCCTGATTGTGAGACATCCGTGCAGCGCCTAGCCCTCTTCGATCTTGACAACACGCTCATTGATCTCAACGCGGCGTTCGTGCTGTGGGCTACGGAGTTCGTCGCCGAACGTGGCCTCGACTCGGAAGCCGTCGACTGGCTGATCGCTCTGGACCAGGAGGGCTTGCCGCATCGAGAGGCCTTCTTCGCGCGGACACGGGAACGCTTTGGGCTGCCCGATCCCGTCGAGGAGCTATGGGCCGCCTACCGCGCTCGCATGCCACTCCTGGTCCGCTGCCGCCCTGAAGTACTGACCGGACTGTCGGAGCTACGGAAGGCGGGTTGGCGGGTGGCCATCGTCACCAACGGAACGGCCGACAACCAGCTCGGGAAGATCGAGCACACCGGCTTGGCCGATGTAGTGGACGGATATGCGCTGTCCGGCGCCGAGGGTGTTCGTAAGCCGGAGACGGCATTGTTCGATGTCGCGGCGCGGCGTTGCGGGCTGACACTCGCCGCCGGCGGATGGATGGTCGGCGACCGCCTTGGGGCGGACATCGCGGGTGGGCGCGCAGCAGGCTTGCGGACTATCTGGGTCAACCGCGGCGGACAGCCGGAACCAGAGCACGGAGCCGACCACGTGGTCTCCGACGTCGTCGAGGCGATGAGCATTCTCCGCACGCAGGAAGGGCCTCAGTGAGACACCGAGGCCCTGTACACGCTGCTGTGGGTCACTCTTCCAGAGCGTTGTTGATCTTTCCGTTGATGGTCTCTCTCTGGCCGTCCAGACACTTGGCGTAGACCCTGTTGAGGATCTCAACGCTGTTGCCCGCGCGAAGGGCGACCTCCGCGGCCGGCACGCCCGCATTGAGCCACAGGGACAGGGCAGCGTGCCTCAGGTCGTACGGCCGCGCGGCCAACGGGGAGCTCAACTGCGCTTCGGTGAATACGAGGGCACGAGCTTCCTGCCAGACGTAGGAGTATGCCGAGCTGGAGTAGGAGCCTCCCTTGGATGTGCGGAACAGCCGACCGTCCTCCGCTGTGCCGTACGCCTTGATGTGATCGCGGAGGATGGCGACCAACGCCGGTGGGATCGGAATCTCTCGCGTTTCCTTCTTGGCCCGGTGCTTGAGGCTGCGGGACTCGTGTGTCTGACCCGAGTTCGTCCATCGCTTGGTGCCCTGCGGTCTCGCCTTCTCCAGCACGATCAGTCCCCACCCCGACTCCGGCAGGGTGCAGTTCTTCAACCGCAGGTCCGCCGCCTCCTCAGGTCGAAGACCCGCGTAGTAGATGCAGGCGAACATTGCCTTGAGCCGGACACCGCGAGTGCGACCGACCCGAGGAACAGCGTTCAGCAGCTCCTTCGCCTGCGTGGGATTGACGACGGTCCGGGGGTCGACGGCAGTAACCGCCTTCGGCGGCTTCCACTTGATCGTGTCCAGAGGGTTCGACGCGAAGGCCTTCTGCTCCACGGCTCGTTCCAGCAAGTGATGAAAGATCGCCCGCTTGCGTCGTACCGTGTTGGCCGCCGCCTCCTCACCCGCGAACGTGGCCGAGATGGCATCGAGGGCGCGGCGGAGTACGGACGGGTCTTGAAGGTCCTCCAACGGGAGAGACGCCTTCTGGAGCCAACCGAGAGCGAGTGTGCCCGCGCGGTTCAACTCGTTGCGCCTGCCCTTTGGCAGGAGTGCATGAGACCGCAGAACCTCGCGAAGCTCGTCATCGTCCGGACGACCTGACACATCGTCGACGAGGGCGGGAACGAGCGACAGCAGCGCGTACACCTCCGTCTCCCTTGTCCGCGGCGCCGTCCCTTGCCATCTACTGATCACATACGTTTGCGCGAACTCCAGAAAAGAGGGCCCTGCGGGTTCTGGCTCAGCGTTGAGCATCGAGACCGGCAGACCTGTCGCGATGTCAAAGAGCTCGCCAGCCTTCGCCGCCTGCCGGAGGTCGGACAGGAAGCTGTCGGCCAAACCCTTCGTGCGGAAGCTCTTCGAATTGGACTTTCGGGCCACGGTCCAGCGCACTACGAAGGAGATCGCCTTACCTTGGGTCCTGCGCTGGATCTCCCAGAACTTCACGTCATAGCTGGTCGTCATGACGCCTCCCGAAGTCCGTGGAGCCAGGCGTCCAGGTCGCTTCTCCAGACGCGCAGTTCCTCGTTGGGGTACTGGACGCAGACCGGCGCCTTACCCAGCTCTCTCCACCGGTAGAAGGTCCGGCGCGAGACGCCGTTCAGCTCCTCCAAGACTTCGGGGAGGGTCAGAAGCTTGTCCCTGTTACGCATCCGGACTCACCACCAGCCGGAGGGAGGCGAGGAGCGCGTCCACCGGCGAGAGACCCTTGCCGACGTACTCCCAATGGGAGATGACAAGGACGGTGTCTTCGTCGAAGAGGGGCAGGCGGCCGGTGGTGACCGCCTCGGCTCGGGCGTGCTCGGTACGGTCGGCGCGGATGTCGCCCATGGTGGTGGAGTAGTGGCGGGATTTGGTGGAGAAGTGGCCGCGGAAGCCGAGCATGTGTGCCCACTGGATCAGCCTGAGGTCGGCCAGTTCGTCGAGGGCGCCCAGCCGTAGGCATGCAGCGATGAGCCGCCGGGCGTGGTCGCGGATCGGGAGAGTGTCGAGATCGGTCAGCGGGTTGATGCGTTGGTCGAGGGCACCGACGCATTCGGCGGCCTTGGTGGCGTACTTGGCGACGTAGGAGGCGACTGCCTGTTCGGTGAGGTCGCCGTCCATGGCGATGTGCCGGATGTCGAGCTGGGTGCCCCATCGCAGGACCTTCGCCGGCTCAACACCCGCGGCCGGGATGGGGACGGTCACGGCTGAAGCAGCGTGCCGTACTGCGTCTGCCAGGGCCTCGGCGCTCGCCCAGGGCGGCGGTGGGGATTCGGGTCCGTCCGGGCCGTCGAGGCGGATGACGGCGTGCAGGTGGACGACGCCCCGCCGCTGATATTCGGCCACCTTGGCGAAGGAGATCGTCACCTTCTCCTTCAGCGCCTTCAGGGTCAGGCCGGACAGCTTGGCGAAGCGCCGGCGGAGAGCCTCGGTGAAGCGGCGCCACAGCTCAGGCGCGACGGCGTTGAACAGGACCGAGCCGGAGTAGTCGTAGCAGTCGGGACACAGAGGTTCGCCGAGGCGGGAATCGTCGGCGCTGTGCTTGGCCGTACAGGACAGGACGCGCCCGTGCGGGCAGGTGCGGGCGTTGCGGCGCGGGTGGCACGGCAGGAGCTTGGCGCCGCGCTCGCGGCGGGTATGGACGAGACCGAAGGAGGGGGCGGTGAGGGTGACGAACAGGCAGGGGTGCGTGGCCACCGTAGGAGGCACCCCTTTGCCGCCGACGAGTCCGGCGCGGATCAGGTGGTAGGTGTCGGCGCGGTAGGTCTCGGCGCAGGACGGGCAGCGGGAGGCGCGTCGGGTCTTGCAGGGAACGCGCAGGATGCCGCCGGGTTCGGTGGCGGTGCTGTAGGTGTGCAGGCGGCCTCCGGTAGCGGGGTCGACGTGCAGGACGTGGCCGCGCAAGTGGATGGGCTGTCGGCAGCCGCCGGTACGGCGGATCTGGGCGGCCCAGCGGTCGTGGTCGGGGTCGTCGAGCCGGGCGATGAGCTCGGCGACAGTGTCGGGGCTTGCCATGATGGGGTTGTCCCTTCCGGGCTTCGCGGTTCGGTTCGGGATGGCCCCCGACGTGACGGACGTCTTGGCGGATGTGTGGTCACGCCGGGGGCACCGAAGGCATCAGCAGTAGCCGTGGCCTTCGCAGTGCGGGCAGTTGTCGCCGTAGCTGTCGATGCCGGTCCCGCCGCAGGTGCAGCACTGGTGCCGGGGCGGTGCGGCGGGCGGGATGGGCTCTTCGCTCATGTGACCCACCTCCCTCGCGTGGAGCGGTCGGGGGCGGTGTTGATGAACACGCGCCAGGTGTACGGTCGGCCGGTCTCCAGCAGCGTCGAGACGGAGCCGACGGGCAGGACGGCGCGGATCTGGCGGATGGCGTTGGCGAGTTCGGCGTGGGTGCCTTCGATGCGGATACGCATGGATTTCTCCTGTTGTCAGGCGGAGCGGCGGGCGCGGGCGGCGGACAGGATGGCCACGGCCCGGTATTCCACGGGGCCGAAGGACCGGACGGCTCGGTAGTGGTGGAAGGAGTCCTCCACGGGGGTGACGCCGAGGGCGGTCGCGGCCTGGTCGACGAAGGCGCGCATCTCCTCGTCGGTGCCGGGGGTGGGGAAGGTGTAGACCTCGATGGGGTCCGGGGTGGGCAGGTCGGGGTTGGCTTCGAGGAAGGCGGCGAGGTCGATCAGGCCGTTGATGAGGTCGTGGCAGGGGATCACGGCGTGCTCCTTCGGTCAGGCGGTTTCGGGGCTGTCGCGCAGGGTGCGCAGCAGGTCTGAGGCGAGTTGGCTGGATACGCCGAGCCGGGCGCGCAGGGTGTCGCGGGTGATGGGCTTGCCGTGGCGTGCCTGGTGTTCCTGGGCGACGCGGCGGGCGTAGTCGAGCAGTTCGGCCACCGGTCCGTTCTGATCCGGTACGGCGAGCGCGGTGGTCTCTGGAACGGCACGCGGGACGGGGACGAGGTCGGAGGACGGTTCGGGACGGGGTTCGGAGGCGCGGCGCTCCAGCATCGAGACCGCGACGAGGAAGGCGCTGGCGGGTGTGGCGGCGGTGATCCACCCCCAGGGCGACGGTTCGGCTTGGGCGAGGTTGGCGGCCAGCGACAGAACGATGCCGCTCGTCAGGACGAGGGTCGGCCAGGAGATCCAGCCGTTTCGTTCCCGTCCGTTCTTGCGGTCGCGCTGCCGTTCTCGGGCGGCCATGACGCAGGTGAGGTCGACGCAGACCGCTACCGCCCAGGCCATCCAGCCCGTCTGTCCGTGCTCGGTGGCGGTGTCGCGGATGTGGGTGAAGCTGCCCGCTCCGGCGATCAGAGCGAGGATCAGCACCGGCGCGGTGTCGGCCAGGCGGGCGGCGTCGGGGGTCATCGGGAGCGCTCCTTTCAGGCGGCCAGCTCGGGGTTGCCGCTTCCGGGCAGCTCGTGGCCCAGCCCGCTGGCGGCGACCTGAGCCCAGGACGGGGTGAGGTCGGCGAAGGTGTGCGCGGCTCGTTCGGCGGCTTCGGTGGAGACGTAGCCGGAACGGGCCCGGTACCAGCGGCCATCCGAGCCGGTGATCACAGCGACACCGGGCATCTCGGGGGCGATGGAACGGGCGGCGACCAGGGCGTCGGGGTCGAGATCGCCGAGAGTCATCACCGCGGTTTCGGGATCGTTGACGCGGTGGCAGACACGTCCGCCGATCTGAGCCCGCAGCGCGGTGACACCAGGGCCGAGGTCGGAGCCGATGCGCTGCCCGGACAGGAGCAGGTGGATGCCGAAGGCGCGGCCGAGTTGCGCGATGCGCAGCAGGGCGGTTGCCGTACGGGTGACCTGGTCCTTTTCGGCCTTGTCCGCGGTCAGGAAGAGTTCGGCCAGCTCGTCGATCAGGATGACGACCGGGATGGGGCGCAGGGCGTCGGGTAGCTGCCAGATGTCGCGCACGCCGTGCCGGCGGCAGGCCAGCATGCGTGAGCCCATGACGGTAATGAGGTCGGCCAGCAGGTCGAGGCACTGTTCGCGGGTGGTGGCCAGCGCTGACAGTCGGGGTCCGTAGACCGACAGTTCGACGCCGCCTTTGAGGTCGAAGCCGACCATGGCGACCGGTTGCGGGGACAGTCCGACGATGAGGGCGTTGAGCAGGTTCGACTTGCCGGATTGGGTGGCGCCCGCGTTGATCCAGTGCGGGATGAGCCGGAAGTCCATCCGCCAGGCTGCGCCGGTCTCCAGCACGCCGACGATGGGACGCAGCAGGTCGTCGGCGGACCAGCCGCCTGACGGCTTGGCCGGGGGTATGGCCGGAGCGACATGAGTCAACGGATCCTGGGTGATGCCTTGCAGGGTGACGCGGCCAGGCCGGGAGCCGACGACACGGACCGCCTCGATGCGCCAGGCATGCGCGAGGCGCTCGCACACCTTGGCGTAGTCGTCGGGGACCTGGCCGTCGAGGAGGTGGAAGGTGATGCGGAAGCCGTTCCGTGTCGGCTTGGGCAGCCCCATCCATGGCTTGGTGTCGACCGCAACCCGCTGGAAGCGGCGCTTGACGCGGACGACGCCGGTGGAGGCGACCAGGCCAGGGATGGTGGTGAACCACCAGCGCCGCCGCTTCTTGGTGAGCCCGCACCCGGAGGCGACGTGCCGCCAGGACCAGCGCAGCCACACGGCCTTGCGCGGGAAGACGAACAGGTACCAGTAGGAGACCGGCGCCCAGCGCCGCCACAGGATCAGCAGGAACAGTGCGGCGAGGGCCTTGATGGCGGGATGGTGAATGTCGATGTCGATCACTGGCCCGCCGCCGTTCTTCCGGCACCGGCCGGGATGAACGTCTGCGCTCGGTAGGAGATGCCCCACCGGCCGCCGGCCTCCCAGACGTAGCCGAGCAGGCCCACGGGGACGACTTCGTCACCAACGTTGACCTGTGGTTCGGGAGTCGTGCTGACTTTGACGAGCTCCATGCGGCTGGACTCGTCCTCGAACAGCAGCGTCAGTTCGTACATGACGTTGCCGTCCTTGTCGCGCTTGATCTCGCCGGTGTCCTTGCTGACCAGGCGCGGCTTGGGGGCTTTGACGCAGGTGATCTGGAGCTTGGTGACGTCGACGGGGATGGGGATGGTTCGCATGATCTTTCCTTTGATTGGGGGATGCTTAGAAGACATGGAACGCTTGGAATTCTAAGTTGTCAAGGCGTTCTTTGACCGCTTGGTTGCGGTGTGCTCAACTTGGGAGGAACTGAGGAGGGCGCAGATGGTGGAGAAGTCCGGCCGACCGGCCTACTTGCAGATCGTCGACGACCTGAGCGAGCAGATCCGCCGCGGGACGTTGGCGCCTGGCGCGGCGCTTCCCTCCATCGCCCAGCTCGGCGAGCGCTACGACGTGTCGGCCAGCGTGATCAAGTCGGCCATCAGCGTGCTCCGCACTCAAGGCCTGGTCGTCGGCCAGCAGGGCAAGGGCGTGTTCGTCAGCGAAGCCCAACCCGCGGCCGGCCCCGCCGAAGACCTCGACGGTGAAGTCCTGGCCCAGTTGGCCGAGATGCGCCGCACCCTCAAGGAATTGGGGGATCGGCTTGCGGCTCTTGAGTCGGCGGTGTTCCCAAAGCCGAAGCGATCTCGCTGACTCGACAGGTCAACTCCTCCAGCTCTGCCCTGATCTCAGCCAGTTCCCCGATGATGCGGTACCGGTGCGACTCCATCGCCATCTCCTTGTGTTTCGCTCTTTCGGAGTGGCTTAAGTTCACCGTGACCAGCGGGTTTCCGGTATCACGCGGATCTAGTTAAGCTTCTTCAATTCGACTCAACGGCATTTACACGTCTGTTTTCACATGCACGACCGGCACACCGCGCACCGCCCCCCAGTGTGAAGGCGAAGGTATGCAATGAAGACGACCCAGCGAACCGGCTGGACCCCTTCCCGCCTGCGCGAACACCGCGAGGCGCACGGACTCACCCTCGAAGCCGCAGGCGAGCGGCTACGTGAGGCCGCGGCTGGGCACGGCTTGGCCGTCCCGGCGGCCAACTTCCAAACCTTGTGGGGACACGAGCAGGGAACAGTGTTTCCCGGCCCGCACTACCGACGCGCTTACTGCCTGCTTTACCAGGCCAGCGAACCTGAACTAGGTTTTCGTCCAGCTTTGCCCGGTGAATCACAGAAAGCGGAAATTGTGATTTCTGAATTGCCTCCACCGGCAGACCCCGCCGCGGACAATGTTGCCGCCCAGGTCATCGAGGAAGCGTTCACCAGGGTCTCCATCGGCGGCATCGAACCGGGCGACTCGCCACAGGCTCTCCTCCGCAACCGCGTGGTCGACGCCTGGCGCCGGCGACACGGCGGAGGCAGCCCCAAGCCGATCCTCGTCCTGGTCGGCGGATACGCCGGATCAGGCAAGACCGAGTTCTCCCGCTTCCTGTCGGACATCACCGGTTGGGCGTTCCTGGACAAGGACTCCCTCACGCGGTGCATCGTCGAACGGCTCCTGATCTCGCTCGGCGGCAACCCCAACGACCGGCACACCGACCTGTACCTCAAGGAGGTCCGGCCGCTGGAGTACCGGTGCCTGATGGAGACCGCCTGGGACAACCTCAACATCGGCACCTCCACCATCCTCTCTGCGCCGTTCATCGCGGAGCTGAAGGACGAGGCGTGGTTCACCCGCCTGGAGAACCGGTGCGCGGCCAAGGGCATCGACGTCGCCGCGATCTGGGTGCGCTGCGATCCCGAGTCCATGCGCGAGTACATCGAGTTCCGCGGCGCCGCGCGTGACGCGTGGAAGCTGGACAACTGGGACCAGTACGCCGAAGGGCTGGCCGTCGACAGCAGCCCGCCCACCGCGCACATCACCATCGACAACCGGCTCGGCGCCGCCATCAGCCTCGCCGACCAGACCCGCGAAGCGCTCAAGCGGATCCTCGCGTGAGCCTGCAAGGGATCATCTTGTACGGCCCGCCCGCCAGCGGCAAGGACACCATCACCGCCGCCCTGCACCGCCTCGACCCGCGGTTCGTCCTGCTGCCCAAGCTCAAGGTCGGCACCGGACGCGCCGCAGGGTACGAGTTCGTCACGAGCGACCACCTGGACAAGCTCCGCAGCCAAGGCCGACTGCTCGTCGAGACGCGTCGCTACGGCAACGTCTACGCCATCGACCGCCAAGCGATCGAGACACGGCACGCCGCCGGCTACGTGCCCGTCGTCCACATGGGCAACATCCCAGACCTCCGCCAGCTCCTCGACCGAGTCCCCGACTCCTGGCTTCGCGTCCTGCTGTGGGTGCAGCGCGAGGTGACCGAGCAGCGTTCGCAAGCACGTGGGGACACCGACACCACCAAGCGCCTGGCCGCGTGGGACGAGACCGTTGAAGACCTCGGAGCGAACGCCGACGCGGGCTTCTTTCATCTGCGTCTCCACACTGACCAGCTCAGCCCGGACGCGGCGGCGAAGGAGATCATGAGCGCGTACGACCGTCTGCGGACGGCCGGGTGTCCTCACGAGGAGGGTTCCCACCCCTGAGCCGCGCCGCGACGTCATCCGGGATCAGATCGAGCCGCCACCAGGTGCCGCAATCCCCGCACCGCGCCCCGTCAGCGACGGGGCGCTGAAAGGTCCACTCGACATTGAGGTGCCGGCAGCCGCGGCCTGTCCCATAGCTCTTGGCGCAGCGCTCCGGCGTCACGGAGGACTCATCCACTGTGACGATGACCGGCGCGTTACCCCGCTCCCTACCGCAGGCTGGACAGGTGAACACCTGGGACATCGTCAGACGCTCTTCGAGCTGCTGCTGCTCCTCGATGAGCAAAACCAACTCATACGAAGAGTCCGCGATCAAGTACCGCTTGAGACCCGCCCCCTCCTCAGACGGGGCCAGAGACCGATCAGGGTCACGGCAGGCCGAGAAGCCTCCCCATTCACGTGTAGCCGTGACCCAGCCGTCCACGTGAAGACCGCCGGCCGTAGCGCTCCTGATTCGTGCGGTTGCCGCCACAGTGTCTCTCCTCCCTACCGACACTCCCGGGCGAGGCCTCAGGCCGCTCGCCCGTCGAGAATCGCCGCCCACAGTCGCAGCGCTTCGGCCGCACGCAGCCACGAGGTCTCACGCACATTCACTGAGCCGTCTTCACGCTTCAGGCGCCGCACGAACAGGACGCCCGCCGCGGCGCACAACTCGTACACCGTGTTGCGACAGCCGCAGGTGTGCGCCCGCACACGCACCCGCTCACATCGAAGAGTGCTCTCGTACCAGGCAACAGGTTCGCAGTCCGCGCGCCTCGGCGCCGGATGGGTGCCGTGATACGGCGCGAGCTCCACGTCTTGCCTGAGCATGGCTTCTCCCCTGCCGCTCATTGGGCTGCTATGACTAGGCCGCCTCGATACAGCGGGGCGGCACATCATGCAGGAAGAATAACTCTCCTGTACATCCCTGTCCATGCCATGGCATGCCATGAGCTGCCTGATAGTGTCTGAACAGGGCTTTCTATGGTTAGACTGTGATCGACTTCGAGCCGGATCGTCCCAGGTGGGAGCAGATAGCCGACGTGCTACGCGCACGGATCGTGGACGGCACCTACCCGCCCAAGCATCTGCTATCCGAAGTCCAACTCATGCAAGAGTTCGGGGTCGCACGCGGCACCATCCGCAAGGCCATGCAGCGACTCCGCGACGAGAGCCTGATCTACACCGTGCCCAATCTCGGCAGTTTCGTAGGCCTGCCGCGGCCTACCGAGTAGCGTCACAGGGCGTGTCACGCCGCATCGACTTCTACGACGATCCCAACGCGCCCGTCCCCAACAGCCTCGTTCCCTCCGTGAACGTCATCGTCCGCAACGAGACCGGCGACATCCTCATGATCCGTCGCTCCGACAACGGCAACTGGGCTCTGCCAGGTGGAGCCATCGACCTTGGTGAATCACTGCCTCAAGCCGCAGTCCGTGAGACGTACGAAGAGACGGGCATCACCTGCACCATCACGGGTCTGTCGGGCATCTACACCGACCCACGTCACGTGATCCTCTACACCAGCAACGGCGAAGCACGGCAAGAGTTCTCGATCGTCCTCACAGCACTCGCGATCGCAGGCGCGCCGAGACCCAGCGATGAATCCCGCGAGGTCCGATGGCTCAGTCCTGAGACGATCATCGGCTACCAGATGGACAAATCCATGCGCCTGCGCCTTGCTCATTACTTCGAAGGCAAGGCGCCTCACATCGGCTAGGCCGCTGGCTTGGCCGCGGTGGATGAGGACTTTCTCCACGTCTTCAAGGCCGCCCGCCTGCGGCGGTCGGCAGCGCGTCAGGCGGTCCGCTGGCCGCGCTGCGGCTCTTCGGCCGGTCGCGGCCAGCACCGCCCACGCGCTACAGAGTCGCAACGAGCACATGACGATCGATGCCCATTTCGATGCGCTTTGGCGGGCCGGCGAAGGTGAACCTGTTCACCGAGCTCCGAAGTGGTCGAGGCCGTGACGATCGCTGACTTCGGCACTCAGCGTATGCGGTCAGGGCGATCGGCTGCCGCGAACCGACTTCGTCGGTCCTTGCCACTGAATGGCCTTGGCTGGCGACGTTGGGGGTGTACCCGTCTATCCCACCAAGATCAGAAAGCAGCTTACATGCTCGTCATCAAGGCGCGCCGCAGGCCAGGGCTCGATCATGTCACAGGACTTTCCCGAAATAGTCGAATACTTGTTGCCCAGGGCCTACTCTGCTGGTACCCGAGGAGGCACCTTGAGTCACAAGTACTGGTTGGCGGTATACACCGAGAACACCTGGAACGAGTTCATCGCTCACGGTGCTGATGTGGCCGGATTCCCCCTGCGCCGTCGCAAGAGCGTGCGCGCCATGAAGCGGGGTGATCATCTGGTGTTCTACGTCAGGGGCCTGAAGCGGTTGGTTGGCATCGCAGAGATCACCGGCGGACCTTACGAATCCGACGAGCAGATTTGGGCCAGCGGAGACTACCCGCTCCGAGTCGGGGTTGACCTGAGCGTGCAAGCTTCCAGCCCCGAGCAAGGAGTACCGATCACTGAGCTTCTCGGCGAGCTTGAGCTGTTCGAGCGGCGCGGCGACCTGGGCTCGTGGGGAGTGCGGCTTCGAGGAACCCCGAAGGTTCTCTCTGACCCGGATGGCCAGGCGATCTTGGCGGCGCTTCATAAGGCCCTATCGGGTTCAGCGTCAACACTTCACACGGAGGCCCAATACCTGCTGCTAAAGCTTGGCGCGGACCTCGGCCTTGATGTGTATGTGGCAGTAAATGATCGCAGCCGTTTGTACGGTGACGTGCCACTCGGTTCTATGCCGAGGGTTGTGAATTCCTTACCCCGGTCGCTGCCCGGCAAGGCCGCTGAGGTGGTCAAGTATGTCGACGTGCTCTGGTTCGAGGACGATGCGGTCGTCGCAGCGTTCGAGGTGGAATGCACCACCGACATCAGCCGAGGCTGGGGGAGAATGGCGGATCTTTTGGCTTGCCAGCCAAACCTAAACATCCCCCACTTCATCGTTGCTCCCGGAGAGCGGCGCGAGAAGGTTCGTCGTGAGGTCAATCGTCCGGCTCTACGCCGTCTCGGCTCAATAGGACTCCGACAGGAGTATGTCCGCTATATACCCATTGAGGATATGCGAGTAGAAATTCTTCGTTTGGGGTCCAAACTTCGCGGGGCTGGGCGGGCCTGGATTCTAGATCGTATCAGCGAGGAAGTTGTTACCCGTTCGCGAGGTATTTGAGCATCTCCGCTATTTCCTGTGTTTCTTCATGGCTTGGTCCGTAGAGAACGCGGAGGTCGTCGAACAGGGGGTTCAGTACCTCGCGTGCCGCTACGACATTACCCTCGCTGGCGAGGAGCGTCCCGATGCTGCGCCGGACCTCAATGGCGGTTTGGGAGATGTCACTCTCCTTCGCGCTGACCAGACTCAGAACTTCGTGGTACTGCCGGAGCGCACTAGTGACGTGGCCGAGTTCCGCGCGGCAGTCGGCCGCGTGGCGGCGGCAATCGATGACGTTGTTGCCAGTGGGTCCTTCAGTGGCCTCATAAGCCTGATTGAGGTCGTCGAACTCCGGTAGCGATCGGCGATAATCGCCGCCGACGAACAGAATCGCGGCCCTCTTCTTGCGCAGGGCGAGGACTCGTGGATGACGGGCCCCAAGAGCGGCTGAACCTGAGTCGATCACGTCCTGGAGGGCGTCTGCTGCCTGGACGTAGCGCTCGTCGTCAAGGAGCTCGGTGACCTTACGGTTGGCTGCGGCGACAGCATCCTTGAAGTTGGTGTCGGCCACCCCACCTGGAGAAAGAGCAGGTGCTGGCTCGGGGACGCTGGAGGCGGCCTCGGGCAGGCGTGGGGCGTTCGGGCGGCGATACATCTGGGTGGGATCCGGACATCCGGCGAACTGATGACCGCTCTGTGGCGCGGGTGATCCCGGTGGAGGTAAGAACGGCAGAAGACTGACGTAGGCCGCGTAGGCATCCGACGGACGCTGCTCGGGCTTCTTGGCCAGCAGGTCGAGAACAAGCTTCTCCAGGTCCTTCGGGACTTCGGGGCGTAACACGCGAACCAGCATCGGCTGGGAATGGCGATGTTGCTCGACGAAGTCGTCCTCGGTGGGGCCGTCGAAGACCGGCCGACCGGTGAGCAGCTCATAAAGGAGGCAGCCGAGAGCGTAGAGGTCGCTCTGAGGGGTGATTTGGCGGGCCCGGGTCTGCTCGGGCGACATGTACTGGAAGGTCCCCATCGGGATGCCGAGCCTGGTCAGTTGCGGCACATCGGGGCGGAGGATCGCGGCGATGCCGAAGTCGAGCACCTTAACCGTGCCGTCCGCGCTGACCAGCACATTATCGGGCTTGAGGTCGCGGTGGACGACGGGAATGGCGTGGGCATGGGAGAGCACGGTGGCGATCTGTGCGGCCATCGCCGCCGCCCAGGGGATCGGCAGGAGAGCGCCTGGACTGACGTAGGAACGCAAGCTGGTGCCGTGGATGTACTCCATGACCAGGTAGAGCTGGTCATAGGGCTCTTCGAGGACGGCGTCGTAGACCTGGGGCACGCCATGGTGGCGAATGCGCGCGGTGATGCGGGCCTCACGGCGGAAACGGTCGGCAAGCTCCTTGGCATCTCGTACGGACGTGACCACGTCTGTTCGGATGACCTTCACCGCGACCTCACGGTCGAGCACGGCGTCGTAGCCGCGCCAGACCGTGCCCATGCCGCCGGTACTGATCTTCTCGGTCAGCTCGTATCGCCCGGCGACGGGTTCAATCGACACGTTGTCTCCACGAGTCGTCCTCAGCACGTTTGGTGATCAGTGTGACCATGGAAGAGCTCGACTGTCCAACAGAAGCCATCAAGCCACGTCGTCGAGCCCCTCCTGCTCACGGATGAGCCGCCAGGCCGCCCTGCGGGCGGTCTTGGTAAGCGCGACCTTGAATGTGGGGTCCTTGTCGAAGAACTTGTCGCCCAGCGTCTTCAGGCTGTCGACGTGGTCGGCGACCTTCTCCTCGAAGACCTTGTTGAAGACGTGCCCGAAGTTGTCCGGGTCCACGTTGGCGACGGCGGCCTGCCGTACCTCGTGGTCGGCGACGGTCTCGTTAAACGGGACGATCATGTCCTGTTCGGTGAAGCTGGTGCCGAACTTCTCGTTGAACTTCTCGATCAGCTGCGATAGCAGCGACTTCTCCTCCTCCTTGGACCGGCCGGAACCGTCGCCGAAGCCCTTGAGAACGGAGGCGCCTTCCGGAGTGAGGCCGAGGTCGTGCTCGCCGGTCTTCTCGGTCTTGACATGCGTGAGGTCGATCTCGCCCAGGTCCACGTCACCCCTGGCGCCGTGGGGAAGCCGGGCCAGCAGGTAGCGGCCGTAGACGTAGAGCAATTCCAGGTCCTCGTCCTGATAGGGGATGACCTGGGAGAGGAATCCGTACTTGCTGACATAGGCGTCCAGGTCAGACCGGAAGTTCTCGGCCTTCTCCTGGTCGTCCTCGTCCTCGCTGTCCAGCAGGTCCTTGAACCGGCTGACAGCGGGGGCGAGCAGCCGGTAGAGCTCAGCGTGCAGCTTCTCGCGAGAGACCCTGGCCTCATCGGCCGCGAAGAGCGCTGCGGCGAAGGCGAGCATCTCCTGCTTGTAGAGCACCTGGTGGCCCATGACCTTGCTCGACGCTGTGTACAGCAGGTTCGGGTCCGAGGGGAGTGTCTCCGCCTCCTCGAAGTAAGGGCGGAAGGAGTCCCTGATCTGCTCGGCCTCGTTGACGAAGTCGATGACGGCCAGGTCCGCCTGTGACTTGCGCTCAGCGGTCCGGTTCAGCCGCGACAGGGTCTGCACGGCGGCGATGCCCGCCAGCTTTTTGTTGACGTACATCGTGGTCAGCAGCGGCTCGTCGAAGCCGGTCTGATACTTGTCGGCCACGACGAGGATCCGATACTCGGCGCGGCCCCTGCCGCCGGCCTTCATAACCTTGTCGTCCGCGCGGGTGTAGGCGAACGCCTTGGGCAGGGCGTCCTCGCCGAGGCCGCCATTCTCCTTGACCTCGGTGATGTCCTTGTCACCGTCGTGGTCAAGGCTGCCGGAGAAGGCGACCAGCACTCCGATGTCGCTGCCGCGGATCTCCAGCTCCTCCTTGATGGCACGCGACATCTGCAACGCGCTGACCCGGTAAGGAGTGACGACCATCGCCTTGGCCCGTCCGCCCATCCTGCCTCGGGTGTGGGCCAGGAAGTGCTCGACGATGACGACCGCCTGCTGCGCGACGGTCGCATCATGGGTGAGGGCGTACCGGGCCAGCTGTGGACTGGCCTTCGACTTGTCCACCTCCCGGTCGTCGGGGTTGTTGCTGACCAGCTTCCAGAAGGTGTCGTAGGTGACGTAGGCGCGGAGCGGATCGAGGATGAAGCCCTCCTCGATCGCCTGCCGCATCGCGTAGGTGTGGAACGGCTTGTACTTCTCCTCGCCGTCGACCTTCGCCAGCTTGCCGAACAGCTCCAGGGTCTTGGCCTTCGGCGTGGCCGTGAAGGCGAAGTAGGAGATGTTGGAGGCCATGCTGCGCTCGGCGGCGCTCTGCTTCAGCATGGCGTCCACACTGGTGGCGCCCTGGGCTTCGTCCTCGGCGTCCAGGCCGAGATCACGCAGCGCGGCGCGGACCGCCTTGGCGGCCTCGCCGGACTGGGAGGAGTGCGCCTCGTCCACGACGATCGCGAACGTTCGGCCCTTGATCTCGGTCGGGTTGTCCTTGAGGTACTCCACCAGCACCGGGAAGGTGGCCAGGGTCACCGTGATGATCTTCCCGCTCTCCTTGGAGAGCGCGGTTGCCAGCTGCGCTGACTTCGCCCCCTGCCGCTCGTCGATCTTGATGACGAGCCCGGCGGTCTGCTCGAAGCTGCCGACCGTCTCGCGGAGCTGGGCATCCAGGTTGCGCCGGTCGGTGATGATGATCGTCTTGTCGAATATCGGCACGCCGGGCTTGAGCCCTTTGGCCACCGCTGCGGGATCGAGATCGCGGGCATCGGTCGCCGTGTGCAGCGCACTCAGGCGGTGCGCCAGCCAGGCGATCGTGTTCGACTTGCCGGAGCCGGCCGAGTGCATCACCAGGTAGTTGTGGCCGGCTCCATGCCGTACGGCATGCGCCGTGAGCTTCTTGACGGCGTCCCACTGGTGGAACCTGGGGAAGATCGCCGAGCGTCCGCTGCCCTTCTTGTCCTTGGGCTGGTGGACGAAGCGCTCCAGCAGGTCCAGCCAGTTGTCACGCTCCCACACCTGCTCCCACAGGTAGGAGGTCGGATACTTTCCCGGTACGGTCGGCGTCGGGTTTCCGGTGCCGCCGGATTCGCCAGGGCCTTCCGACCCCGTGTTGAAGGGAAGGAACGGCGTGTTCTTGCCGCGCAGCCTCGGGGCGACGAAGACCTGGTCAGGGTCGACGGCGAAGTTCGCCACCGACTTCTGGGCGAAGATCGGCTCGGTGGGGTCGCGCTTTTCCCTGTACTGCTCCTTGGCCTGCTCCACGCCCTGCCCGGTGAGCGGGTTCTTCAGCTCGGCGGTGGCGACCGGGATGCCGTTGACGAACAGCACCAGGTCCAGGCGGTGGCCCTGGTCCGCCGCTTTCGTCGCGTAGGCGATCTCCCGGATGACTGTGAGCCGGTTGGCTCGGTAGTTTGTTAACACGGCGTCGGATTCGACAAGGTTCGGCTTGAAATAGGCCAGCTTAATGCGGACACCGCGATCTTTCACACCGGCCCGCAACACGTCAAGGACGCCTTCGGCGGCGATCGCTTGGTTCAGTCGCTTGACGAACCCCTGTTGGGCGGCGCCGGCGTCGTTTCCGTAGAGGCTGAGTAGTTGGTTCCACTCGTTGATCTGGGTCGCGCCAATGAATATGAACAGCTCGCTGGTGGCCAGGCCGAGGTCGGCGCGGTAGTCCGAGTAGTGACCCACCTCCCAGCCGCGCTGCTGCATTTCGACGAGGATGGCGCTCCGGAAGGCTTCCTCGTTGTGCTTCGCAGCCATCACTTCTCCACTTCACGTCCACTCGCCGACGGCACGTCAAATTCCCCGGTCACTGCCGCCGTGATCAGCGCCTGGCGCCGCTCGGCTAGCAACGCCAACTGGCGGCCTATAATTGTACGCAGTAGAGCGGTTGTGGATGTCCCTTCTCGAACATTCTCAACCAATGCCCTCTGCTGAGCGATCGTCGCAGCAGGAATCGGCCAGGCCCTAATGTCTTCCCCACGAAGTTTTACCATCGACTGTGACGAGCCCCGGGCAACAGCCTGAATGAAGGTCCGCACTCGACTGCTCATCGCCACTTGGGCCACAAATTCTGGGAGAACGCTGGTAGATAGACCGACACGGTAAATAAGATCGGGAAGGAGCAGTTGCTCGCAGGCTCCGTTCACAACCGCCACGTCTCCCACGAGATTAGGGGTGTTCGCCCTGGTGACAAGAAAGTCTCCGGTGCGAACCTCATTCGCTCTTGCGGGTTCAATATCGTCAGGGAGTCGCTTATTCTCACGGGGGTAAAAAGCTCCTCCCTTCACAGCGCTCAGCTTGAGGATGCCCCACTCGCCTGGCTCGCGCGGCACGGCCTCGCATTGAGGGCTGGCGCCCTGCTCGATGACAGTGCTCAGTCGTCGAAGCGAGATCTCGCCTACGTCATTGAAGAGAGCGTCTACCAGGGTGTCTCTGAGCGCGGCGTCCCGTTCATCGAGTCTCTTTGCAGCCTCGAATTGGAGAGTGCTCAAGCGGTCGATGCGGGCAGTCTCGGCGTCGAGGAAGTCCGCGATCCGTCGCTGCTCCTCAATGGCTGGCATGGATATGGGTAGCCGGTTGATGTCCCATTGGAAGAGATGAGGGACTCCCATCCCGCCCTTGAGCATTTCGATCGCCGCCTGTGTCACCCCGCTGGCCAGAAAATATCTGAGGAATGCTGGGTAGATCCCGAAGGGGCGGATGACAGCTATTGATCCGTTCACTGTCGCAGGGCGGGGAAGATCCGTAACAATATTAACGATCCCTAGAGTATTGCCGTCTTTAGCGAGAAGTACATCGCCCGACTGCAACTTCAGCTCAGGCGACTCCTCGTATCGCTCCTCCGTGATGTAGTTGACTTTCTGGAAGTCGATGTTTTGGCTCTTGATATTGGGCGTGGCCAGGAAGGCATAGCCCTCCGATTGGTACTCGTCTGCAGTGAGTGCCTTCCAGCCGATTCGTGCGCTGACCGACGCGACTCTGTCCACGCGGGTCGAGGTCCAGCCATCGGGTAGTGCTGGGAGCTTGATGGTCACTCGGTCACCTCGCTGAGGAGGGTCTGGATCTCGGCCTCCAGGGACTTCAGTTCGGCATCGATCTCGGTTAGGGGACGCGGGGGCGTGTAGACGTAGAAGTACCGAGTGAACGGGACCTCGTAGCCGATCTTCGTCTTCTCATGGTCGACCCAGGCGTCGGGCACGTGCGGGAGAACTTCGCGCTTCATATACTCCTCGACGTCCTCGTCCAGCGGGACATTCTCAAAGTCGCGCAGGTCCGGATCGGGTTCCGGGTTCGGGTCGCCCTTCTTCTTGTACTGCACCTCGCCCTTCGGGTCCTTCACGCCGATGGCGTCACGGAGCGACTTGAGAAAAGGTGCCTTCGACGGCCACGGACTCCCGGCGGCGGCCACCGCCGCGTGTAGAGCCGAGAAGGCCTCGGCCTTCGTCCACCACGTGGAGCCCAGCAGCGGGCGGACCGCCTCAACCTGGTCGCTGACACCGATGTCGCTGCCGGCGGCGATCGGGTTGTAGATCTTCAGGGAGATCCGAAACTTGTCGAGATTCTCTTCGGTGAGTTCAAATCGGAGCTTGAGCGGGCGCTCGACGGTAATCCGGCGGTAGCCGAACTCCTCGTTGTGGAAGATCTTAACCTTGCCGTGCAACGGATGGTCAGGGTCACCGGACACGGTGAGGGCTTCGCCGTACAGCCTGGTGATCTCTCTGATCTGGTCTGCATCGATTGTCTTGCGCTTGTCGCCGAGGGACTTGCGCATCTTCTGCCAGTACTCCCGCGCGTCCAGCAGGATGACCTTGCCCTGGTGATCGGGCGACTTGCGGTTACTGAGGATCCAGAAGTAGGTGGAGATGCCAGTGTTGTAAAAGAGCTGGTCGGGCAGGGCGACGATCGCCTCCAGCCAGTCGTTCTCCAGGATCCAGCGGCGGATGTTCGACTCACCCGAGCCGGCGGCACCGGTAAACAGCGGGGAGCCGTTGAAGACGATCGCGATGCGACTTCCGCCCAGCGCGGGCGTCTTCATCTTGGAGATCATGTGCTGGAGGAAGAGCAGCGAGCCGTCGTTGATTCGGGGCAGACCGGCCTGGAACTTGCCCTCCGGATCGCGCGCCGCCTCGTCCTCGATCTGGGTCTTGATCTTCTTCCATTCGACACCGAACGGCGGATTGGCCAGCATGTAGTCGAACCGCTCCCGCAAGTGACCGTCATCGGTGAACGAGTTACCGAAGGCGATGTTGTCCGGATCCTGGCCCTTGATCATGAGGTCGGAGCGGCAGATCGCCCATGACTCGGGGTTTAGCTCCTGCCCGTACGCCTTGACGGTCGCGCCCTTGTTGAACGTCTTGATGTGCTCCTCGGCGGCGCTGAGCATGCCGCCGGTGCCGCAGGCGGGGTCGAGCACGCTACGTCCGACACCGCTTTCGCGCAGCAGGTCGGCGTCGGGCGCGATGAGCAGGTTGACCATCAACTCGATGACCTCACGCGGGGTGAAGTGCTCACCCGCGGTCTCGTTCGAGGCCTCGGCGAAGCGCCGGATCAGGTCCTCAAAGATGTAGCCCATCGCCTGGTTGGGGACTACCTGCGGGTCTAGGTCGAGGTCGGCGAACTTGCCGATGACCTGGTAGAGCAGGTCGGCCTCGTCCAGCTTCTTGATCTGCTGGGCAAAGTCGTATTTCTCCAGCACTTCGCGGGCGTTGTCGGAGAAGGCCGCAACGTACTGGTTCATCAGCGAGGCGGCGTGCTTCGGGTCGCCCGCGATCTTCTTCAGCGTGTAGCGGCTGATGTTGTAGAAGTTGTGCCCGGCCGCCCGGCGCAGGAAGAACTCCCGCTCCTCGCCCTTGTCGGCGGCGTCGGCGACCTCGTCACGGGTGGAGTCCAGAACGCATTCGAGGCGGCGCAGCACGGTGAACGGCAGGATCACCTTGCCGTAGTCGTGTCTGCGATAGTCGCCGCGCAACAGGTCGGCGACGGCCCAGGCGTGGTTGGACAGTTGGGAGTGCTTACCGAGGTCCAACGGGGGTCCTTCTCTCGTGGCGACCGGGAGGACAGTGTCCTCAAGTGTGAGGGGAATGCGAAGAGCGGGAGGGCTGATCCAGCGGAAAACTCAAAGCGGCGGAGGTGTCAGCCCGCCGCCGGTCAGGGCTGAGGAGACGGTCCTGGCGGTCTCGACGGCCAGTTCGTGCATGTGCCGGGCGGCCTCCTCCAACCGGTGCAGCTCACGGAAGGCGGAGCCGTAACGGACCTGCTCGTCCAGCGGAAGGAGCGGCACCTTGAACCGCAGCGGATCGATGGGGATGTAGGAACGCAGACCGGATGCGGTTGCGAGATTCTCCTCTGTGAGTGAAAAGCCGGCCAGGAACCACGGGTCCAGCCGGGACGGGTCGACCCGGAGCGCGACCAGGTCGGCGCCCAGCATGGCTCCCGCATGGCGATCATCAGCCACCCGGTACCTCGCTCGCTCTCGCGAGGCGATCCCCTTCGGAAGGATGACGTCGCCCGCCGCCACGATGACCGGTGTGGCCGGTTCAGGCCGGAGAACGGCAAGCAGGCCTCCCCGGACGAGATCGCTGATCAAGGCGGTGCGCCACGTCCTGGGCTGGTCTGACGCAGCCCATCGTTGAGACGAGATCGCCGTGTCCAGATCGGCATGGCTCTGGGAGAGCTCGCTGAGTAGGAGAGCGGCCTGCTGGGAAACCTCTGCCGGGTCGAGCTGCGCACGGTGCAGGTGTCGGATCGGTGTGAGATCGACGTTGTCGCCGAAGAGTGCGACCACGGGGACCGCTCTCGCTCTGCCGGGCACCGGTTCGAATTCGGCCGGGTCGTTGAGGAAGGCCCGCCAGGTGGCCAGGGTGGTGCCCGTGAGGGTCTCCCACGCGGGCGTTTCGTCGCCGGTTCCTTCGGACAGGTCGAGCATCAAGATCGGTTCGGCAGCCGCACTTGGCAGGGGATTGCGCAACACCCACAGGTGAAGGCCGACGTGCAGCGGGACAGCGAGGCCAGGTGGCAGGGCGATCACGGCTCGGATGGCACCTGCTTTGAGTAGCTCGGTGCGAATCTTCCGGCTGGGCGTGCGCGTGGCTGTGGACGGCGGTAGCAGGAGCACCGCGTGGCCACCGGGGGCAAGGTGGGCGAGTGCGTGCTGTACCCATGCCAGCTCGCTTTCACCGCGGGATGGCGTGCCGTATGTCCAGCGAGGGTCGTAGGGCAGTTCGTCGTGACCCCACTCGCGGTCCCCGAACGGTGGGTTGCACAGAACCGCGTCCGCCTTCAGCCCATGGAAGGCATCGGCGCGAAGACTGTCGCCGGCGCGCACCAGCGTCAAGGCCTCCGGGCGGGACAGCGTCAGGCGGATGGTGCTGCGCAGCGCCTGCACCTCCAGCCGATCCTGCCCGAGCAGCTCGGTCGCTCCCCGACTGCCGGCAGCATCGAGGAGCGACCCGCCGCCGCAGGCAGGGTCGAACACCGTCTCGGGGTAGTGGTCATCCGTCCCCAGCAGGGCTGCCATGAGGTCAGCGAGCTGGCGTGGGGTGGTGAAGGCGCCAGGGGAGTTGCTGTCGGCGAGCTCTCGTTCGGCCAAGACGTCCACGACAGCAGGACCACCATCGTCGCGCACGCTGCTCACGATGGCGCGGAGCACCGGTGCGTCGTCGGTCTCATAGGTCAGCGGCGAACTTCCCAGGAGGACAGCGAGCCTGGCCACGGCCTGGTTGGCCGCTTCGGCGAGCGCCTTGTCCGGCAGTCCGGTCAGGTCGCGTTCGGCTTGCGCGGCGGCGAGCACGAAGGGCAGAAGTTGGTGGGCGATGGCGGTTCCCTGCCGGAGTCGTAGCAGTGTGCGGAGCTCAGCCAGAGCAGAACCCGATTTCGTCTGCCCGTGAGCTGCCAACCAGACCCGCACGGCTTCCAGGTCGTAGAGCGGACTGGTGTCGGCTCCGGCGGTGGGAGCGGGAAAGTCCGCGTGACGCCGCCGCCAGTTGCTGACGGTGGCTCTGGTGACTCCGGCCAGCCGGGAGATCTCGGCGGCGGTCACGTACACCGGCTGCTGCGACATGGTCTCCCCGTTCCCTTAGCGACTGCCGTGAGGGTAACCGTGAAAAGCAGTCTTAGACAAGCGGGAACTTTTTAACAGCGCTTTCAGTCATACTCGGTGCAAGCGGTTCTCCTCATCCTCCCTTCTCGCTTGGAGTACGCCATGGCACCTGCGACCCTGCCCGCCACCGTTTACCGACTCGCCGGCATCGCACCCACTGCGGACGCGATGTTCGAAGCCACCTCCACCGGCCGCCTCGCCGCGCCGGGCGTCGATGTCATGGAGCTCGACATCGACGGTTCGCCGGCGGTTCTCTACTTCCGCCAGCACCCACCATCCAAGGCCGGGTGGACTCCTGGCCTCTCCGCGCTCACAGGCGTATCGCTTCCGCTGATCAGGCAGGACTGCGAAGCGGTACTGATCGTGGCGGCGGAGCCGTACGTCTATGGGATCGGTTTCGGTCAGGGGTACCTTGCGGTCACTGACTCCCGTGAGCCGGGCTTCGGTCTGCACTGCGCGCTGCGCGCGGTCGACCCGGCACGGGTGCGCGACGTGGACCGACGGGCGCTCGGCGGCCTGCCACGGCACGACTCCACCTACGTCCCGGACGGCATCCCTATCGGTGGTGTCGGCATCCGAGACTACGCCGAGCTGGTCAAGAAGCTCGGTGGCCTGATCAAGGCCGCCGACCTCGGTCTCAACCACCGGGAAAGCGTCTCTGTCGAAGGTGCGGACGGGTTGCGCTTGCCCATCCCGCTGGAGCCGACGGCGTTTCGAGCCCTGCTGCACCGGTTGAACGAGATCAGCGAGCGCGAGGTGCCACCCGACTTCGAACGGCTGGAAGCCATCCGGCCGGTGGGCTCCGAGTCGCTCCGCGACAAGCTGGACGCGCTGCTGGATGAGGCACTCCGCGGGCAGGGCGACGCCCGGCTGCATGTGGCAGTCCCGGCCGCCCTGGTCGACCTGCGCCACGAGGCTCGCTCGTACCGCATCAAGGTCGGTAGCGTCGCGATCGTCCGGGAGGAGCTCGATCTCGACGACCTCCGCCGACGGTGCAAGGTACAGCACTGCACCAGCCCCTCCGTCGCGCTCCGCGACGGGACTGTCGAGATGTGTGCCGACCGTGAAGGAAAGGAGCCGATCGGCAGGACCCGGGCCATCCGCTGGTTCGAGGCTGTGGCGGCGATTGGGTCACGCATCTACCAGCTCAGCGACGGGGAATGGTACGAGTGCGGTGCCGGCTACGTCGAGTCGATGCGGCGCCGCCTGCAGGAGCTCATCGTACCCGAGTCGGAGGTGACCATGTTGCCGTGGCGGGCCGGTGAGTCCGAGGAGGAGTACAACATGCGCATGCAGAACACGTTTGGACGAGGCCGGTACCTGTGCCTTGATCGCCAGTTCAGCCGGACCCGGCAGCAGCGCCGGGGTAAGGGTTACGAGGTGTGTGACGGGCTGACCGACCGGCACACGCTTGTGCATGTCAAGGCGGCGCACAGCTCGGAGCCCCTCAGCCACCAGTTCGCCCAGGCGCTGATCTCGACTCGGACGTTGTACAACGAGCCGGATGCTCGCGCGAAGTTCAGCGCGAAGGTGGCGGAGCTGAGCGGCGGCCTGCTCACCGTGCCAGAGAACTTCGTGCCGGGCAAGGTCGTGCTGGCCATCCTCCTCAAAGGCAAGGAACTAACGCCCGACTCGCTCTATCCGTTTGCCCAAGTTGCGCTCGTCGCGCTCGCCGATACTCTCCAGCGTGACCATGGGGTGATCGTCGAAGTCGTCGGCATCCCAAGCAATTCCTCGGCTGAGGAGGGCGGCGGAGAACCCGACTACACCACTACTTGACATGATTTGGATCGGAAATCTTCAGCTAACGTAGCTCCACCGGAAGCGGAAGGCCATGCTGCCGCGCCCGCTTCCGGTGCTCGGGCCTTGGCGGCCCTGCGCTCCGGGTCGGCTTGCCACTGGATGACATGGTGACCGTGGTCAGTAGGGACGTGGGACATATGCGGCATGATCAAGCCAGCCATGCGAGCTTGACACCGCGCTTCGCCAGGTCAGCGTAGGTTGGTTAGCGTCACCACCCGCTCTCTCCTAAAGCGGGTGTCGCATGTTCGAATCATGCCGGGGGCACGCAGCAAAACTTCGGCACCGCCGCCCGCATCCAGCGGGCGGCTGTTTTCGTTGTCAGGGACGTGTTCTGCCATAGCGGCGACTCCTTCGATGGTTTCGGCGTCGACAGTGACTCTGATCAGGGCGATCCGGGTCCTGTGGTCATAGCGGATCTCCAGGTGAAAAGCCGCGAAGAGCTTGCGCTGCAGGGCAACGGGGAGGTCGGCGAGCCTGGTCTGGAGCAGGGGGATCATGTGAAGCAGCTCGACCTGATGGTCTCGGGCGGGCGGGTCCGCCTGAACCTCGGCTAGCTCATGAGACTTGGCTCGGCGGTTGTTCTCCAGCTCAGAGAAGCGCGTTTGCAGGCGGCGTGAGAACTCGGGATCGGCGTCGTTGTCCTCGATCTGAGCGATGAGGCGGTCTTGCTTCCTGACGATGTCCGCGACGCTCCTCTTCAGCGCCTTGCAGCGGAACTCCCACTCTTGTTCCGCCTTGTCGCTGCTCACAGGGAGTTCGGCGGCGAGTAGCTCGTGACGGTGCGGGCCGAAGATTCGGCGCTGGAACAGGTCGTGAACGGCGGCGATGAGAGTGTCTTCACGCACTCGTACGACCTTGGGGTGATCGGGGAAGCGGTCTTCCCTGCCCTTGTTATTGATGCTGGGCTGACAGAAGTGGTAGGCGTACTCCCCAACCTTCCGCCGGGTCTCGGTCTGGCCATTCATCCGGAGGCCACACAGCTCGCAGAAGACGAACGAACGCAGGAGATAGGTGTGGCGGGTCCGCGGGTGGCTGTTGACATCCGAGCCGGCGCGGGAGGTGTTTCGTGTGCGCCCGACCTTCTGGGCAGCCTCGTACGTCTCTCTGGTGACCAGTGGCTCGTGGGTGGGGTGCGTGGACCAGACCCAGGCGCTGGGAGGGTTGAGCATGCTGCGGCTGCTCCCCCGACGGCTGGTGGTCGCCTTGCGGTTCCACACCATGTAACCGGTGTATTTAGGGTTGAGCAGCATCTCCCTGATTCCTGAGCGGCACCAGGCATTGCGGCCTCGGAAGTTCGGGTTCAGCGACTCCGGCGGTGGATAGCGCTCGCGGTCGGCATTGAGCCGATCGGCGATGTCGCCGTAGCCCAGGCGCTCGGTCACACGCCACGCGAAGATCTGCGTGATGGCCGGGCCGCGAACCGGGTCAAGGACGAGCCTGGTCTTGCACTTGCCGTCGGCCGCCTTCGCGGGAACCGGGTGCGGCACCTTGTCGGCGAGATAGCCGTACGGCGGACGGCCGACGTTCCAGCCCTGCTGGGTATGGGTGCGCAGACCGTCCCAGGAAGCCTCCATCATCTGCACCGCGTACCACTCGGCGATGCCCTGCTTAACGCGGCGGGTGAGGATCGCCGTGGCCCGCTTGCCGTTCAGGGTGATGGGCTCGTCAGCCGCGAAGAGTGCGACGCCGAGTTGCTCCAGGTCGTGTTCGATCTTGGTGCCGTAGAAGGTGCGGCGGGAGATCCTGTCGATCGACTCGCAGATCACCGCGTCGAAGCGCCGGTTGTCCCGGGCTGCTTCAGCCAGCAGGTCCTGGATGCCGCCGTCGCGCGGAATGGGGATGGTGAAGTGTTCGTGGGCGGTGCCGTACCCCCGGTCTTCGAGGTTCTTGCGGCCGGACTCGATGTCGTAGAAGTGGGCGACGATGACGGCGCCGGGCGGCAGGGCCGCCCGGCTGTTGTCGAGCTGTCGGGGCAGGGAAAGGGTGGGGTCCTGCAGGTCCTCGGTCGAGGTCCGGCCGCACCAGGCGACTCGGAGACCGTCAAACGGGTCCTGGCTGCCTCCCGATCCCCATCCGCTCATCGCTCTCCTCGTCGGTGTCATGTGCGGCGAACCAGCACAGCAGTTCGTGGATCACGCTCGCCTGGGTCGCACGCAGCGACCGTCCGTCCGCCCCATGGAGTGGAACGAGCCCGATCTCGATTCCAAGTGGTTCGGCCTCCTCTTGTTGAGCGTAGGGAAGGGGCTGTGGCTTGAGAGGTCCCTGGGAGGGGAAATGTGGCCTGGTGGGAGGGTCGTTCTCGGCTACGGACACCGAGTCACCGCCCGCCGGATGTCGCGCCGTTCGGCTTCGGTGGTGCCGCCCCAGATTCCGTACATCTCGCCATGGACGAGGCAGTGGATCAGGCATTCGGTCCTCACCAGGCAGGCGCGGCAGATGGTGATCGCTTCGGTTGAGGAACCGCCTTGCGGCGGATAGAAGAGATCGGGATTAGCCCCGACGCATGCGGCATAGCTCCACCAGCACGATTCCTGCTTCACGATTCACCGCCCAAACGGTCGGTGAGAACCCTGAGGGCGAATGCGGCCTGCTGAGGGACGACGCCGTTGCCCAAAGCCTTGAGTTTGGCCGTGCGGGGAAGACCGGGGACCGCGGTGACGTGGCCCTCGGCCAGGCCGAGGAGCCACTCTACGAAGGTCGCCGCAAGTCTGGGCTGGCCTCGGGTTCCGAGTTCGGTGGGGTTGGGGGCGGGTCGACCGAGAATGGCTTCCCATCGCCGGATGGCTGGCTCGTAGGGGCCCCAATCCTGGTGACGATGCCAGGCAGCGTCGAGTAGCCCTTGGAGTCGGTATGCCTGGCGTAGCCCTTGCTCCCGTCCGAGGCTTTCGGGGTGGACAGGAGGAGCTTGATCGCGATCGCCAGGGGCATGGCCCGGCCGGGCTTCTGCTGGGTGCGCCGGTCCAGCCAGGACTCCAGGCGCTCTCCGTCGTTCGGGTTGCACGCTGCGGGGGTCGGCAGCAGCGACGGCGAGGATGAACAGGCGCTCGCGACGGTGGGGTGCTCCGACGTCGCTGGCGCGTAGGCATGTCCACGCCGTGTCGTACCCGAGGGCGGCCAGGTCCCCGAGTACACGGTCGAGTCCTCTTCTGCGGAGGGCGGCGACGTTCTCCAGGATGACGAGGCCAGGTCGTAGGACGCGAAGGGCGTCGGCGATGGTGAACCAGAGTCCACTGCGGGTCTCCTTGGTGAGTCCGGCGCCGCGGCCGGCGTAGCTGATGTCGGTGCAGGGGAATCCGGCGGTGACGATGTCCACGCGCGGGATGGCGCTCCAGTCCACGGTGGTCAGATCGCCAAGATTCGGGACGGTCGGAAAGCGGGCATCGAGGATCTCCGCTACGTGCGGATCGTTGTCGGCGCACCACGCCAGGCGAGCGCCGTAGACGCCCATGACGGCCAGGTCGAGCCCGCCGTACCCGGTGCACATCGAGCCGATCCAAGGGCGGGCGTATTCGGGAAGATCGCCATAGGGTGGGTACTCGTGCAGAAGCTGGCGCTCTTCGACCTGGACAACACGCTCATCGATCGGCTGGACGCGTTCCGCCGCTGGGTGGGCGAGTTCGTCGAGCAGCGGGGGTTGAGCGACCAGGACGCGGCTTGGATGATCCGCCTCGATAATGATGGGGCGCTGCCGATGGACACCTTCTTCGCCGCCGTACGCGAGCGGTTCGGCTTGGCCGAGCCTGTCGGGCAGTTGTGGGCGACCTATCGGGCGAGGCTGCCGGAGCTGGTCGTCTGCCCGTATGAGGTGCTGGCCGGTCTCGACCGGCTGCGCGCGGTCGGCTGGCGGGTCGCCATCGTGACCAACGGGATGGCCGACAACCAGACGGGCAAAATCCAGCGGACCCGTCTTGCCGAGCATGTGGATGGGTGGGCGATCTCCGACGCCGAGGGCGTCCGTAAGCCCGACATCCGGCTGTTCGAGATCGCGGCAGCTCGCTGCGGCGCACAACTCAGCGAGGGAGGCTGGGTGATCGGCGACGCCCCTGAGAAGGACATCGTCGGCGGGCGTCGGGCGGGACTGTCCACGGTCTGGATCGATCGTGGTCTGCCATGGACAGGCGAGGGGCTCAAGCCCGATCACACGGTCGCGGACGTCGTCAGCGCCATAGCGCTCCTGCTCGCGGACGGTAGTCATCGCTGACCCACCTCCTGCAGAAGGCGGCTCCGCCAGATGAGGGCGAAGGTCAGGCAATTGGATTCGCTCTTGTGACTGGGGGTGCAGCCGGGCAGGTAGCGGCCCCGCAGGCTCCAGGCCATAGAATCGGCCGAGGCGAGGGCGTCACCGTAGCGGCCCAGCCCACTGGTCTTGACGCCGAAGCCGTGCAAAGCAAGCCCCTGATCGGCCAAGGTGGAGGTGATCTCCGCGATTTCGCCGGTGTGCTGGCGACGGCAGACGCTTCCCACCCCGACCAGTGGAACTGCCGTCAGATCCACGCCCGCCTTGCCGTACAGGTCGACGCAATGTAGGTAGTCGGCCAAACGCCAGCCCTGCAGCACCGGGATGACCGGCACGCCCTGCTCGCGGAGCCGCAGGTAGTTCTGAAACGTGAGGCGCTGGTGTTCGCCGACGGAAAGGCCGGTACGGCGGAGCATGTGCGGTTCGCACATCCAGTCCTGGGGTGCGGCCCAGTCGAGGTTGCCGATCTCCTGCTGATAGCGGCGTACCGCGATGCCGTACACGACAGGGTCGGTAGTCCAGCCGCCGTGAAGGGACAGTTCGGTGAAGCCGCCGGAATCCAGCGCCCAGCGGGTGACGGCGATCGGGAGACGGCGCATCGAGGCGAGGCGCCGGTGGGAGAGCATGAGCGGGACGCCGGGCATGCGGGTGAGCCAGCTGGGCTGGTGGGTGCCGAGGTAGAACTTCATCGTGTCCACCTCCGGCAGGTCCAGAGGAGGAATATGGCGAGCACGGTCATCCAGACCTTGCCGACGAACTGCCCAGGTGCCATCGCCAGCGAGCCGAACGCAATGAGCAGGAAGAGCGTGCTGTCCACTGCGAGAGCGACGAGGTTGGAGACAGTGACGGCCACGAGTGGGCCATGGCGTCGGGTGCAGGCGTAGACGGCGGTGTCGATCAGCTCCGCGGCCGTGAAGGCGGCCACGCTGGCGGCGGCGATCTGGTCCGATCCGAGCAGCCCGGACAGGATGATGCCGCCGAACAGCGCGTACAGGACCGCGAGCGGGCCGGACTGTTCGTGGATGAGGTCACGCACAGCGAACAGCAACCCGGCGAGATAGACCCCGGCGGGTGCGACCAGCCCGAATCCCACGGGAAACCGTCAGGGAGGCGCTGAGCAGGTTGGCCAGCGCCACCATGCCCACAAACAGGGGCAGACTCCACAGAAGTCCGCCTCTATGCTTCCCCCCATGTTTGATCTCCGAACCGAGCTGGCCGGCACCATCGATAACCGGGATGGTTCCTGGGGCTTTATCCGCCGCTTCGCCACCGCTTGGTCGACGCCTCTCAGCGAGGGAGACGGGTACGATGCCGCAGATCTTGATGCGGCTGAGCAACGGCTTGGTCTTCGGTTGCCCACCATCCTGCGCGAGGCATATGCGCTGCTCGGTCGCCGTGGAGATCTGACCAGCAACCAGGACCGGCTGCTGACTCCCGAGGAGTTGTACATCGACGACACCGGACAGGTCCTGGTCTACCGGCTGGAGAACCAGCACGTCGCCGAGTGGGGCGTCCCGCTTGACGCCCTGGAGCGGAAAGACTCCCGGACGGTCTACCGCACCTCGATGGCCGACAGGAGTGCTGAGCTGTGGGCTCCGTGGCTGGACAGGCTGTCGCTGGCCTTCGTGGAGATCGTGCTGTCGGAGACGCTCATCGCAGAGGAGGAACTGTTCAACTTCCTCGACCTCGCTCCTGGCGACATAGCGCTTGTTGAGGCAGCCTACGAACGTCTGGCAATGCCCGCCTACCCGGCCGACGAGCCGTCCATCGTGTGGTTCGCCGGCCCGGATGTGCTGCTGCGCCAGGACGCAGGCGTCTGCCTGATGGTCCGGGCGCGTACCACCGAGGCTCTGGATGAGGTCTACGAGACCCTGGACGGGGAGTGGAATCTGTAGCCTCACTGATCCTCACCGCCTTCCAGCACAGGAGATCCGGAGCGGCAGGACCAGGGAGAGCAGCCCTCCACATGGTCGTCCTCGATCGGGCCGGGCTTGAGCTCGGTCTCGGCGATATCGAAACGGGGGATGCGGCGTTCAATGGCGAGCAGGAGAAGGGCGGACGACTGCACTCCCGCGCCAAGGGAGAGCACGCGCAGCGCCGGGCAGGCGGTCATGACCGCACCTGCCGGTTGATCTCCCACAGGACCCGGTCCACGCCGTCGGCACCGTGGTCGGTCCTGCGCCTGCTGGGGGTGTCCCAGCCGGGGCGGGCGGGGCGATCGGCGACCCGGCGCAGACCCGCCGCGCGCAGGCTGGTGCCGGGCTCGTCGGCCAGGGTGTAGGTGATCAGGCGGCGGTAGCCCATGGCACGGGCGGCCCGCCAGGCCGCCCCGAGCAGGGCGGAGCAGGCGTTCGGGGTGCCGTCGGTGGACAGGCGGGTGACCTCGATGGTCAACCCGTCGTCGAAGCTGCGGGCGACAGGACGTCCGGCGACGACGACGCCGACCAGCGTGGTGTCGGAGTTGAGGCCGATGGCGTACTTGGCGCCCTGCGGCGGCATCAGGTGGCGGTGGGACCAGGCGATGAACGCCCGAGCGGTCTGCAGCGTGATCGGAACAACCGTCAGCGCTTTTCCGGAGGTTCCCTCGGAGGTGCCGTACCGGAATCGGTTCATGGCGGGTGGGGGCGATTTCCTCAGATGCCCTCAGTGGAAATCTCCTGACTGGCAAACCGAAGGCAGGAGCACTGGCAACTAGCGCTTCAGCTGCGGCAACACCGTCGGCAACTCGGCCGGGAAAACTCGTTTGAAGGTGCCAGCAGATATGCCAGCGATTTGCCTGAGCAGCTTTCTACACCGGAGGCGAGAAAGGAAATTCCTCGCGCCTTTGGAGCCTTCCGATGGAATCCGAGATTCGCCACCGTTCGCCCATGGACGCCGCCGAGCACATCTTCCAGCTCGTGGCCGGCGAGCCGTACGGCCTGGCCCTGGACGGCGCCGCGCTCGCGCCGGACCTGCCGCAGCGGCCCATCCCGCTCGCCGAGCTGCGCACCGTGCTGACCCGCCGCACCGTGAGCGACGCCGCGCGGGACGTGGTCTGGCGGGAGCTGGTACGGCGCGCCCGCCTGCTCGGCGCGATGTGGCTGGTCGGCGCGGTCGGAGTGGCGCTGCCCGCGCTGCGCGGCATCGCCGGACGCATCACCGGCGGCTACCTCGCCGGAGACCCCGCTGACATCGACAACGAGGTACTGACCCGGTTCGTCGAGGCCCTCCGCACCATCGACCTCGACGCGCCGAACGTCCGGCCGCGGCTGTGCAACGAGGCCCGCCGCGGTGGGGAACGCGCCCGCAAGCTGGCCGAGTCCACCTCCGGAAGGCCGCTGCCAGTGACGGTATCGGTGCCGCCCCGCCCGCCCTGGGGTCACCCGGACTTCGTGCTGTTCGACGCGGTGACCAAAGGCGTGGTCAGTGAGCTGGACGCCGAGCTGATCGGCCGCACCCGGCTGGAGGAGCGCACCCTCGCCGATGCGGCAGCCGAGCTCGGGCTAAGCGAGGAGGCGGCCAAGAAGCGGCGGCAACGGGCCGAGCCGGTGCTGTGTGCCGCGGTCGAGGCCGGAGACGTCACCGCACGACTGTCCCTAACGATCACCTCTACCTGCACTAGAGAGGTAGAGGCACAGATTTCCGCGTGGAGCCGGGATTCCTCAGATATCCCATCCAAGCTCGATGTCACGAAGGGAGGCCGGGGCACCACACCCGGCTCCGCGCGGACCTCCGCCCGGCGACGATCGGCGGCAGCCGGTATGGCACGGCTGCCACAGGACGCTCCGGCGCTGGACCTGCCGGACGGTACGGCAACGCCTGCCCCTCCGTCTTACCCCGGCGGTACCGGCAGCCGCCCGGCCGAACCCGGCACGAACAGCGGGCACGGGTGCCGACGATGGATATGGCGCCTATGCCGGGTGCTGGCGGTGCTTCTGCTCCTTGCCGCTGTCCTTGCCGTTGCGGCAAGCGCCGCACTTGCCGAGACCGGCTCACCGCCGCAGGCTATAGCCGTACCGAGCGATCTCGGTAAGGTCTTCGACAATCTCCGGAACTGGCTGATCGGCCTGCTGGCCACCCTGGCCACGCTGATGCTCACCATCGGCGGGCTGCGCTATCTGGTAGCGGGCGGCGACCCCGGCGAGGTGCAGAAGGCAAAGACCGCCCTGAAGGCCGCCGCGTTCGGCTACGCCCTTGCCGTACTCGCGCCGCTGTTCGTCAACGTACTCAAGAACGTGGTCGGCGGGTGACTGCCATGACTACCGCCGCATCGCTGCCGCGCCCGTCCTCCACTGCGGCAACGGCCTTCCGCCTCGCTGCCGGTGCCGTTTTCCTCATTGCCGCGTTGACCGTTGCCGCCCCTGTCGCTTGGGCCGACCCTGCTCCCAGCCCGTCGCCCTCTCCCGACAGCCAGTTGCCGTCGACCGGCGTGAACGTCGGCATCGGCGGCTGGATCACCGGACAGATCAACACCTGGTTCGCGAACCTGGTCGCCCTGTCCATCAAGCCATTGCTGGAACTGTTGGCCGGCACCGTGCTGTCCACCCCGAGCGTGTCCGGTCAGGCTCGCATCCAGGACCTGTGGCAGGCCACCGCCGCGATCGCCAACGCCGCCTTCGTCCTGCTGGTCGTGCTCGCCGGGATCCTGGTCATGGGGCATGAGACCGTCCAGACCCGGCACGCCTTCAAGGAAATCGCCCCTCGCCTGGCGGTCGCCTTCGGGCTGGTCAACTTCAGCTTCTTCCTCACCAGCCAGCTCATCGACCTTGCCAACGGCGTCTCTTCCGCCCTGCTCGGCCAGGATTTCGATGCCAAGCGCGCCTCCAACACCATCCGCTACATGATCCTGCCGACCAGCGACAACCAGATCTTTTACACCCTGCTCGGCCTGGTCGCGGTCGTCCTGCTGGTGCTCCTGCTCATCACCTTCGTCTTCCGCCTCGCGATGACGACCCTCTTGGTGATCGCCGCACCGCTGGCGCTGGCCTGTCTGGCGCTACCGCAGACCGACGGGCTGACCCGGCTGTGGTGGAAGGCCTTTTCTGGCCTGCTGCTCATCCAGGTCGCCCAGTCCCTCACCCTCGTCACCGCGGTACGGATCTTCTTCAACCAGGACGGTCGCGAGGCCGCCGGGCTCCAGCCGGCCGGGCAGCTCTACAACCTGCTGCTCGCCCTCTGCCTGCTGGTCATCCTGGTCCGCATCCCCGGCTGGGTCTCCCGCGCCGTGTTCCTGCCCAGCAGGGGCTCGACGATCGGCCGGATGGTCAAGTACGCCGTCGCCTACAAGCTCACCTCCCCCGTCCTGCGCGCCCTCCACCTCGGCCGGAGCGGAGGAGGCGGGGGCCGGGGTGGAGGCAGCGGCGGAGGCGGGGGCGGCAGGGCTGCCGCGGCCAAGGCGGTGGCGGGCAGAGTGTTGCCCGCCCTTGCCGCCGGCCCTGCCGCTCCGGCTGCCGCCGCGCTGACCGGTGCCGCCGCTGCCGCCTCGGTTGCCGGTACCGCTGCCGGTGCTGCCGTCGGCGGCCCAGGACCGGTCAAGCACGCCCCCGTCGGCGCCCGCCGTCCGGCCCGCGAGCAGGACTGGGAGCTCATGCCGGTCAAGCACGCGCCCACCGGTCTTACCGTCGCCGGCAAGTACCGGCCGACCCCACGACTGCCAGGACCCGTGCCCGCCATCCAACCGGTGTACGGCTACCCGCGCGAGACCTACTACGCCGCGGGACCTGCCGGGCTCGGCCAGATGCAGCAACTGCGAGCCCAGGCACAAGGACGGGCCATCGAACCACCTCCACGACCAGCCGTACGTCCGATCGTCGCGCCGAACGCGCCTATCCCCGGCACCCCCGAATGGCCGGAGAACCCCGGAACACCCAGGCGGACGCCGCCGCGCCGCCGTACCCGCAGACCTCGAGGAGATGACGGCCGATGACCTGGACCGACGCCGTGCGTATCCCCGCCAACGTGGAAGCCCCCGACAAGATCATCGCTGGTTTCACCGCCCGTCAGGTCCTCGTCTTCGGCGGCACCGGCGCCCTCCTGTACGGGGCCTACCTGACCTTCGGGGAACACATCCCCCTCTGGGCTTTCGCCGCCTTCGCCGTACCAGTGGGCCTGGCCGGCATCCTGCTCGCGATCGTCCAGCACGACGGCATCCCCCTGGACCGCTATCTGCTCTTCGCCCTGCGCCACCGGCACGCCCCTAAGCACCTGGTCGCCACCGCCGAGGACATCCCCGCCGCCCCTGCCTGGATCGCCGCTTCTACGGGGCCGCTGCCAGCCCCGCTCAAGCTGCCCGCCCGCGGCGTCGGCCAGGACGGACTGATCGATCTGGGCCCGGACGGCGTCGCCGCCGTCGCCGAGGTCTCCACCGTCAGCTTCGCCCTGCGGACACCGGAGGAGCAGGACTCCCTCGTCGCCGTCTTCGGCCGCTGCCTCAACGCGCTGTCCGGCCCGATCCAGATCCTGGTCCGCGCCGAACGGGTCAACCTCTCCGACGCAATCGCCGACCTGCACCGCAGCGCACCCCAGCTCCCGCACCCGGCACTCGCCCACGCGGCCCGCGAACACGCCGCCTTCCTCACCGACATATCCGCCCGCCATGACCTGCTCAGACGGCAGGTCCTGCTCATCATCCGCGAGCCGATCATCGGTTCACAGGGCCGTACGGCTGCCGCCTCCCGCGCCCTACGACGCCTGGATGAGGCCTCCCGCGTGCTGGGTGCCTGCGGCTTGACCATCAAGCTCCTCGACCCGGCAGGCGTCGCCGGCCTGCTCCACGCCTGCTTCGACCCCACCGCACCGCCCCTCGGCGACGACTTCGCGCTCCCGAACGACGTGATCGGAGGTCGCTGGTGAGACACCCCTTCCGCCGTACGGCTCCCGCCACCAGCGGATTCGGCCCCGACGCCGTCGAAGTCGAACCCCGCCGCCTCCAGATCGCCGGAAGCGTCTGCGCCACCCTCGCGATCAACGGCTACCCGCGCGAGGTCGGCCCCGGCTGGCTCGAACCCCTGCTCACCTACCCAGGCCGCCTGGACGTGTCGGTTCACATCGAGCCAATCCCCTCGCTGATCGCCTCTGAACGGCTCCGCAAACAGCTCGCCCGGTTGGAATCCGGCCTGCGCAACGACCACCAGCACGGGCGACTCCTCGACCCCGGCATTGAGGCCGCCGCCGAGGATGCCCAGGACCTGGCCTCGCGGATCGCCCGCGGGCAGGCCAAGCTGTTCCGCGCCTCGATCTACCTCACCGTCCACGCCAAGTCCGCCACCGAACTGGAAGACGCCTGCGCCCAGGTCCGCGCGCTCGCCGCCTCGCTGCTCCTGGACGCCCGGCAGGTCACCTACCGCCAGCTCCAGGGCTGGATCTCTTCGTTGCCGCTGGCCTACGACAACCTTGGCATGCGCCGCACCTTCGACACCCCGGCGCTGGCCGCCGCCTTCCCCTTTACTTCGCCGGATCTCACCGCCGAACTCGGCCCCACCGCAGTCCTCTACGGCGCCAACCTGTCGTCGGCCTCGCTGGTCGCCTGGGACCGGTTCGAACAGCCCAACCACAACTCCGTCATCCTGGCCAGCAGCGGCGCCGGCAAGTCCTACCTCGCCAAACTCGAAGCGCTCCGGTCCTTGTATGCCGGAGTCGAGGTCGCCGTCATCGATCCCGAGGACGAATACGCCCGCCTCGCCTCGGCGGTCGGCGGCGCCTACCTCCACCTCGGCGCCTCGGGCGTCCGGCTCAATCCCTTCGACCTGCCGCCCAGATCCAAGCCAGGCGACGATCCGCTCACCCGGCGTGCTCTGTTCCTGCACACCCTTATCGCCGTCATGCTCGGCGAACCGCTGAACAACGCAGCCAAGGCCACCCTCGACCGCGCCATTCTCGCCACCTACAAACAGGCCGGGATCACCAACGAACCGCGGACCTGGAAACGCCGCCCGCCCGCCCTTCGCGACCTCGCCAAAGTGCTCACCGACGATCCGCAAGGCAAGGAGCTCGCCGCCGGGCTCGCGCCGTACGTCAGCGGCAGCCATCGCCAACTCTTCGACGGTCATACCAGCACCCGCCCCGACTCCCACCTGATCGTCTTCTCCCTGCGCGACCTGCCCGAGGAGCTCAAGGCCGTCGGCACCCTGCTGACCCTGGACACCGTCTGGCGTCGCGTCAGCGACCCGAACAGCCGCCGCCCCCGCCTGGTCGTCGTCGACGAGGCCTGGCTGCTCATGAAGGACCCCGAGGGCGCCAGGTTCCTGCTGCGCATGGCCAAGGCCGCCCGCAAGCACTGGGCCGGCCTGAGCGTGATCACCCAGGACGCCGCCGACCTCCTCGGCTCCGACATGGGGCAGGCCGTCATCGCCAACTCCACCACCCAGATCCTGCTCAAACAGGCACCGCAGGCCATCGACAAGGTCACCGATGCCTTCCGCCTGTCCGACGGTGAACGACAACTCCTGCTCTCCGCCGAACGCGGCATGGGCCTGCTCGCAGCTGGCCAGCAGCGTGTCGCCTTCCAGGTGATCAGCAGCCCCTGGGAGCACTCGACCGTGACCTCGAGTCCCCAGGAACTCCTCGACTACGAGGAGGCGGACCTTTGAGACCGGTTCCTACGTTCGCGCCGACCCTCCACGAGAAGCCACCGGTACAGATCCAGCTTTCCCCTGAGGCGCGCCAGTCCCACTCTCCGCCGCAGCCACCCGGGCAGCGTAGACCGCTTCACGTAGATCCAGACGTCTTCCAGCGCGTCCTCGGCAGTTCCACCGACCTCCGGATCCCCCAGAAGCTCTCGCAGCAGCATGAGCGAGGTGCCGTCCACACTGCCGTTGAGCCGGGCCATGTGCCCCACGGACAAAGCGCCGCTGTAGCGGACCTGAGAATCGAGATTTCGCATGGCGCGATGCAGACGCGGGGCGACCGCGCTCGGGTCGAGCACGTTGAGCGCCAGCCCGATCACCGCGACCCCGATCAGCGGTTCACCGCGGTCAAATCCGGCATCTACCTCAACCGGGTCGTCGCACCCCATGAGCTCCCCGGGGCTGTTCCAGTCCACCGCCTACTCCCTGCGCAACCGGTCACGCCAGGGATGCGTGCCGAACTCGATCTCCAGCGCCTCATCCAGCCAAACCCGCTGCGCCTCGGTCAGCAGCGGGAGCACTTCGGTGAAGTCCTGCTCGTCCTTGAGGCGCCGGCCTTTGGCCTTGAACAGCAACTGGACTTCCGGTGTCAGCCGGACAAAGCCGTCATGGGCGACCCCTACCGATGCGATCGGGCGGCGGATCCGCGCGTCCCGCCGGTAGATCCACTCGCCTGTCTCGGCCTCGTCCAGCATGAGCTGGAACCGCCACGGCCGTTCAACGTCCTCGCGCACCCAGATGTCGTGCGCCTCCACCGGCAGGACCTCGTCCACCGGCCACGGCCGCAGCGAGCCCGGCGGATCGGCCACGTGCACGTCCCACCCGGCCAGCAGGCGACGTACAGCCAGCTGATCCCGGCGCAACACGGAGATGTCCACGTCCGCGTGCTCCCGGTAGGCGCGGCCCACAGCCAGCTCGATCGCATATCCGCCGCTCACCCACCACGGCACGTCCAGCCTCTGGAACAGCTCGACGACCTCGGCCAGTGGAGCCGGTTCCCATACGCCCCAAGGCGTCTCAATGCGCGGCATGCCCCCATCCTCACCCGCCGACGCCGGGCTGGTGAAGCCCCGTGATCTACGACGTCCTCGACGACCCCGACGCCTTCCTCGACGCCGCTTGGGTATGGCTAATCGCCCATGCCTGGACCCTGGCCATCTGGGCTATCGGCGGAGAGCTGACATTCCTCCTAGCCAGGCTGATGCTCGTACGGCTACGCCACGCGCGCCTGACCCGCGCCGCCCGGTGCGTGGAGATCCTCGCCCCGCCCGTCGCCGACCTGCCCGGCGCGGAGGCGCTGTGGGGCAACCTGGTCGGCCTGTTGCACCCCGCCTGGAAACGCACCCTGCTTGGCCAGCCCCACCTGGCCTTCGAGTACCTCTTCACCGCCGCCGGTGTCCGCATCCGCCTGTGGGTGCCCGGCGTCGTCCCCCAGCGGCTGGTCGAGCACGCGATCGAGGCCGCCTGGCCATCGGCCCGCACCAACGTCGCCGATGTCACCCCGCCCGTTCCCCTGACCGGCCGGGCGATCGGCGGACAGTTCACCCTGGCCCGCGACGAACGTCTCCCGCTCAAGCACGACCACCGCGCCGACCCGCTACGCGCCCTGGTCGGAGCCGCCGTCGGCCTGCCGACCTGGCAACGCGCCGCCGTCCAGATCCTCGCCCGCCCCGCCACCGGCCACCGTCTGTCCCTCACGTCGAGCGGCTTGGTACGGCTGACGCGGGCCGTCCTGGACCTCATCGCCCCAGGACCCGGCGACCGTCGCACGTCGCATGACCGGGTGATCCGGCTGGAGGAGTCCGCCGAAGCCCGTGCCATCCGCGACAAGACCCACCACCCCCGCTACGAGGTCGCCGTCCGCTATGTCGTACACGCCGACGCCCCGGCCAGAGACGCCCGCGCCCACACCAACTGCGGCCGTGCTCACGCGATCGCCTCGGCCTTCGCGCTCTACTCCGGCCACAACCGGCTCGAACGGCGCCGCCTCCTACGCCCGGCCCATCACCTGGCCACGCGACGGCTCGGCCGCGGATTCCTGCTGTCGGTCCCCGAACTCGCCGCGCTCGCCCACCTGCCGCTCGACGCCGCCATCCCCGGTCTGGTCCGCGCCGGAGCGCATGCAGTACCGCCCTCCCCGCAGATCTCCCGCACCGGAAAGGTCCTCGGCTACGCCGACGCCGGACACCCCCGCCCGGTCGCGCTGCGCGTGGCCGACTCCTGCCACCATGTCCACGTCCTCGGCCCCAACGGCACCGGCAAGTCCACCCTGCTCGCCCAGATGATCCTGTCCGACATCGAAGCCGGACGCGGCACCGTCGTCATCGAGGCCAAGGGCGACCTGGTCCGCGATCTGCTCGGCCTCATCCCTGCCGACAAAGCGCACAAGGTCGTCCTGATCGACCCCGACGACCCCCACCCCAATCCCTCGCTCAACGCGCTCGGCGGCGGCGAGGCGGACATGACCGTCGACAACCTCGTCGGCATCTTCCACAAGATCTACGCCGACTATTGGGGACCCCGCACCGACGACATCCTGCGCGGCTGCGCCCTCACCCTCGCCCACGCCGGCGGCACCCTCGCCGACATCCCCGAACTGCTCACCAATCCGCTGCTACGTAACCGAGTAGTCGCCACGATCGGCGACCCCATCCTGCGCGGCTTCTGGAACTGGTACGAGGCCCTACCCGAACCCTCCCAGGCCACCGTCACCGCCCCCATCATGAACAAGCTGCGCGCCTTCCTCCTCCGGCCGTTTGTCCGCGACATCCTCGGCTCAGCCACCTCCACCTTCGACCTGGATGACATTCTCGACGGCGGCATCCTGCTGGTCCGCCTGCCCAAGGGCGTCCTCGGCGACGACACCGCCCGCCTGCTCGGCTCGGTCATCCTCGCCCAGGTATGGCAGGCCGCCTCCCGCCGCGCCAAGCTCGGCCGCACCCGCGGCCACGCCGCCCTCTACGTGGACGAGGCGCACAACTTCCTCACCCTCCCTCACGCGCTCAGCGACATGCTCGCCGAGGCACGTGCCTACCGCATCTCCCTCGTCCTCGCGCACCAGCACCTCGCCCAGCTCCCGCGCGACCTGCGCCAAGCCGTCTCCTCCGACGCCCGCAACAAGATCTACTTCTCGCTCTCGCCCGGCGACGCCCGCGAGGTCGAACACCACTTCACCCCGCAGCTGACCGCACATGACCTGGCCAACTTCGACGCCTTCCAAGCTGCCGCCCGCCTAGTGGTCCGCTCCGCCGAAGCGCCCCCATTCACCCTGCGCACCCGCCCCCTGCCCGAACCCTCACCCGACGCCGCCCTCCAGATCCGGGCGAGCGCAGCACGTATCCACGGCCGCCACGCCGTACCCGCCACCCCCAAGCCGGAAGACCCCCGGCTCGACCACGAAGGAGAACACCCGTGACACCACCCCGCTTCAGCGCCGCCGTCCTGACCTCGCTGGCCGTACGGCTCACGCCCCGTGACCGCAGAATCCTGCGCGCCATATGGACCCATCGCGTGCTCACCTCCCACCACATCCAGCGCCTCTACTTCGACACAGACGCCGCCACCCGCAAGCGGCTGCTCATCCTCACCCACATGGGCGTGCTGGAGCGTTTCCGCCCCAACCAACCGATCGGCAGCGGCGCCGCGCCGTACCACTACGTGCTCGGCGCCGCCGGAGCCGCCGTCCTGGCCGCCGAGGACGGCGTCGACTACGCCACCTTCGGCTACCGCCGCGACCGTGTCCTGGCCATCGCTCACAACCAGCGGCTCGGTCACCACGTCGGCGTCAACACCTTCTTCACCGACCTGGCCTGGCACTCACGTCACAGCGCAGACGCGGAGCTGCTCAAATGGTGGCCCGAACACCGCTGCACAGCCATGTGGGGCGAATCCGCCCGCCCCGACGGCTACGGCCGGTGGAGCGAAAACGGCCTCACCCTCGACTTCTTCCTCGAATACGACAACGGCACCGAGCCCCTGGACCGGGTCTCCGCCAAACTCAACGGCTACGCCGCGCTCGCCCTGGCCACCACGATCGTCACCCCGGTCCTGTACTCCCTGCACAGCAACCGCCGCGAGACCAACCTCCGCACCCGCCTGCGCACCGACCTCGCCCCCGTCGCCACCGCCACCCGCACCGCCGAAGACAGCCCCGCCGGACCGATCTGGCTCCCCCTCGAATCCACCGGCCCCCGGCTGTGCCTGGCCGAGCTCGCTCACCACTGGCCCCACCTCGGCCGCACCACGCCGGAGGTAACCCCCCGATGATCGCCGAACTCGGCCTCGCCAAACTCCTCGCCACCGGCGGCGGCCTCGTCTCCGGCATCGCCCTGCTCGCCGGGATGGCCGGCGGCGCCCAGCACGCCGCGGTCACCGCCCAGCCCGACCAGCGCGCCGCCGCCGTCTGCGCCTACGTCCCTTCCTCTGACGTACGGCCTGCCGAACGGATCCACCCCACCAAGCGCCTCGGTCTCACCCGCGAACAGTCCGCCAACGCCAAGACCATCATCGACACCGCCGCCGAACTCGGCCTACCCGAGCGCGCGGCGGTCATCGGGATTGCCACCGCCCTCCAGGAGTCGAATCTCCGCGATGGAGTCGTCGGCGACAACGGCCAGGCCCACGGCGTCTTCCAGCAACACCCGCAACACGGCTGGGGTACCCGCGCCCAGGTCACCGACACCGCCTACGCCGCCCGCACCTTCTACAACCGCCTCATCAAGGTGCGCGACTGGGACACCCGCCCGCTTACCGAAGCCGCCCAAGCCGTGCAGCACTCGGCCTTCCCCGATGCCTACGGCAAGCACGAAGACCGCGCGGCGCGGATCCTCGCCGCCCTCGACGCCACACCGCAAGCAAGGAGCACCGCCCGTGGAAGACCACCCTCAGGACAGCCAACCGACGTGCCCAAGCTGTCGGCACACGAGAAGAAAACGATCCAGGACAGCATCGAAGCAGCCGCCTCCCTCGGCATCCCCAAGCAGGCCGTGATCGACGACCTTGCCGCAGGACTCCGCCGGAGAACCTCCATCGACGATCCCGACGCCGAACCCCACCAGCAGGAAGCAGCAGAGCTGGTCGCCACCCTGACCAAGCAACTGTGCACCAAGCTGTACGCAGCGCTCGACACCGTCGACAACCTGCCCGAAGAGATCACTAAGCAACTCCCGGCCGCAGTCGGCAATGCGCTGACCGCCGTCCGCACCGCCCTATCCCAGAAGGGCGTGCCGTACAGCTGGGGTGGCGGGGGCCCGTTCGGCCCGTCCAACGGCATCGGCCGCGGCGCCGGCACCAAGGGCTTCGACTGCTCTGGCCTTACCGAATATGCCTGGGCGAAGGCTGGCCGTGGTATCGGTAGCACCACATACGAACAGGTGCGAGCTGGGCGCAAGGTTTCCCGCTCCAGCATCCAGCCCGGCGATCTGGTCTTCTACGAGACCGACTCCTCCCGGTCCGGGCCCGATCACGTGGGTCTGGCGATCAACGCCAAGGAGATGGTCAACGCCCCCCACACAGGCGCGGTCGTCCGAGTGGACCCCATCGATAGAGCCGGCTACTCGATCGCCATCCGACCAAGCCCCAAGTAACGCCTACGCTCATGATCCCACAGGCCTCGGCGCAGAAACAGTCTTGTTCTCCACCCCGCGAAAAGCCATCCTTGCAGCTCACCCCCGCCACTGTTGTTACCCGGCTGCCCGCGGCCGGGTAATGACGCACGCGCTGACCGAGGAGCCCCGATGGCGATTCCTGCCCCCACCAAGCGCCTGTCTTTCCAGGAGATGACCCCGGCCGACCTCGACGACATGGCGGCGCTCCTCGGCGATCCCGAGGTCATGCGCTACTACCCGGCGCCGATGAGCAGAGAGCAGGCGGCCCGCTGGATCGAATGGAACCAGCGTCTCTATCGCGAGCATGGCCACGGCCTGTGGCTGCTCACGCTGCGCGACACCGGCGAGTTCGCCGGTAACTGCGGTCTCACGCTCCAGAACGTCGAAGGCACCGTCCATGTCGAGGTCGGCTATCTTCTCCGCACCCACCTGCAGAACAAGGGCTACGCCACCGAGGCCGCCCATGCCTGCCGCGATTACGCCCGCGACGTCCTCGGTCTGGACCGGCTCGTCGCCATCATCAACCCGGGCAACCGGCCGTCCCAACGCGTCGCCGAGAAGATCGGGCTCGCATTCAAACGCACGGCGCTCTACAACGGCTGCCAGCAGCGGATCTACGCTGGATCGCTTCACACCAACCCCGCCCGGCGAAGAGCGCAGCGAAGTTGATGTCAAGTGACACCGCGCGATCGGACGCTATGCCAGCTTTCTGGATCAGCAGACTCCGGGCAGCGCGCATACCTTCGCCGCCATTTTGATGGCAGTGCTACGCAGGGTCTTGACGGCTTGCTTCCGCTCATAGCCGAGGGCTTCCTGATCGCCGATGTGGATCATCAGCGCACGACCCTTGCGCGCCACGAGGCCCGACAACAGGGAAGACCAATCCTTGTTGAGCTTGTCGTACATCATCATGCGCATCAGTGCAGCCTCGTGCGCCAGTCGCGTGCGGCTCACCACCCACCGGGTTTTCCCATCGCCGGTCCAGCTGTACGGTTTGCCGTCCGGTTGGGTCGCGCATTGCCCGGCGTCGGCGAACAGCTTGCTCATGGCCTTCTTGGCCGCCTTGGTGCTCCGATAGATCACGAGTTGCTCGCCGGAGTACGACGGGGCACTGGTGTGGTGGACAATCGTGCGCGCGGCCGACCGGTCCGCCGTCGTGGCACCCTTGCGCCCACATGGATTCCCCAACAAGGGCTTGTTCAGCTTGTCACTGATCTCCCACCACTCCTCGGCTCTGACTTCGTCCGACTGGGGTGTACGAGCGGCCTTCTCGCTCAGCAGGAAGTTCTTGGGGATCTGGACGGGGGCAAGGGCGAGAGACACTGCAAGAATCATGATCACGCGTGGTTCGACGCACGAAGGCCCCACCGGGTTCGTGGGATCGTTCGATCAGGGACAATTCTCCGTGATCTTGGAGTCGGCCCTAATCGCCGCGAGCATTCCCGCTGACCTACGATTCGAAGTGACCCGTCTCCACCTTTTCTTCTCTCAAAGGCAAGTTGGAAGGGTCAGGAGCCGGCTCCTCCTGGAGTCGGCTCCGTTTCGTCCTGAACGAACGCCTGGAGCAGGGCGTACCCCGGCGCCTCCGGCCTGGGGTTGATCCCCACATCGAAGATCTCCGGCTCCTCGAAGACCGGCTCCCCGCTGGGACGCCGCGCGTAGGCCACGCGCCCGTAGTCGACGCCGTCCTCATGGTCGAAGCTCATCCAGGTGATCGCTTCCTGCTCACCCTCACGAAGTGGATGGTTCGACACCGCCCGCACGCTGACCGTGCTCGGCGGCTCGAAGAACCAGACCTGCGGTACGGCAAGCACCCACCGGACCGCCCCTACCTCCCTGCCCTTGGCCGCAGCCCGATTCTCGAAAGCGACAGCCGTACCCCGGTCACGCAGGTAGTCATAGTCACTGAGCACCAGCTTGCGCACACCTTCCAGGGCCACGATCGCCGGGCAGTCACGGGCCACGATGCTCTTCTCCAACCGCTCCACAACGTCGAACAACAAACGAGCGGTCGCCTCGTTCATCGCAACCCTTTCACAAAGATCACAAGCAGCTCGACACGGGCCATGGGGTGCAAATACCTATGAACCGGGATGTCCTACACTCGACACTTGCTGATCATGCTCTCCTTCAACGCCCCAAGGAACCATGAGAACCATCCTGACGGCCGCCCTCGCCGCCGCGGCCCTGTTGACGCTCTCCATCCCCACGCCCGCCTCCGCGGATACCACCACCGCCCGGCCATACTGCAACAAGAAACACCCGCCGAAGAACCGGTACTACTTCAAGCACAAGAACCATTGGGACTGCGTCGGTGAGCACCTGAACTGCTCCAAGGAACAGCGCGGAGCCTACGGCTACTCGATGGACCACGCCCCGCACACCCGCAAACTCAAGTGTGTCTACTGGACGGACGCCTACCGCTGGAAGCCCGTCCGCAAGAGCTGAACCCTCCCTGCGCACCACATGAGCAGTGCGCAGGGGTACCTCAGCGGGACGTTTCCTGATCCCGTACGGCTTGCGCGATCCGCTCAGCAGTACCGGGGCGGATCCCGTCCATCTCGATGCGGCAGCCGTCCGCATAAATGGAGATCGAGCAGCTCACACCATCGCCATTCCAGTGGACGGATGCCCGCCGATCGTGCTCCTCGACCCGAGCCCCGGGGAGCGCCTCGGCCAGCCTGATGATGAGCCCGGCATGGCCCACACGCTCGGCGGCAGCCCACGCCCGATCAGAAGAGTTCGCAGCCGGCTGAGCCGGAGTCCATTTTGTCCGGCGCCTTCGGCATCATGCCCTTCATGGGACTGGACATTGTCGTGGGCAACCTCGCCAACCTGGATGACGACGGGGAGGCCATCGAGCATTTCGGAGAAGAGTTCGCCGCGGTTGCCCGAGCGTTACGGGTCGCGGGGTTCGGGGACTGGCGGCAGCCTGAGGCCGATCTCGGCGAGCCCGTCGAATTCCAGTCGTGGGGGTACGGCGGACTCCACTACCTCCGTCGCCTGGCCGTCCATCTGACCGCTTCAGGCATACTGCCACCGCCTGGTGACGACCGAGCCTCCAAGGACCCGCTGCTGGCCGAGGCGTACCGGCGCGGTCCGGCCTACGCGATCGACATCGAGAAGAAGGCGACCGTCGGATCCGCCGACGAGGGACGCACCGGCTTCGACCACCTCGTCCAGCACAGCGATGCCGAAGGCTACTACGTGCCCGTCGACTTTCAGCCGGTACTCATTGACGAGCGAATCACCGGCGCCTATCTCGGCTCGTCCCATCGGCTGCTGGACGAATGCCTACGGCTCGCGCGGGTGCTTGAGCTTCCCGACGACCTGGACCCTGAGTCGGACGAAGTCTGGGAGATCGCCGGGGGAGGAATCACGGACTCCGGACGCCGCTGGCATCGCTACGGTATCGAAGCATTCGTCTGCCTCCGCCTCATCGCTGCCGCCCGCGCATCGATCAGGGTGGGCGCTGCCATCATCTTCACTTGAGATCCATTCACCCCACGCAAGCTCGACCGACTCCCAGACGCCGCGCAGGCACCTGTGTCAGCCTCAAGGAACCGATGATCCGCTGGAGTCACGGCCGCGCCTTCTCTAAACCGGTGTCGTTCTGGGCGCGATGTCGGACATCCTTTTTGCCGTGCACATGAAGGATGCGGCATCCAGGCTGCAGGTCGCGGCGATCTGTTGGCGCGCTGGGTTGGGCTCGAGCCCCCAGGTGGTGGCTGCCGCCTGCGACGCGCTCGTCGCCGGCCTGGACACTCCCGCCCTGCGTATCCTGGCCGGCCTCCGCGACCCCGGCTACGAGCTTCACGATCACCTGCCACCCGCGATGCGGGAACTCCACCTACAGCAACATGCCGATGTCGCCTGGGCCATCGCCACCAAGATCCTCACAGGCGCGGTAACGCCGGGGGAAGGCACCTTCATGGCCACTTCCAGCATCGGTTCCGAGCATCCCCTCGCCCAGCTCGATCGCGAGTACGTCATGATCGAGGCCGGTTTCGGCACAGGGGAAAAGACAGACCGCAAGGTACGAGCCGTGGCACAAAGGCTCATCGACTCCACGAGCGATCCACTCGCGGAGTTACTGCCTTACCTGGCACTGTGGGACGACCTCGGCGAGTTGTTCGCCGAAGACGACGGCTCGCTGCCTGAGGTCCATCTGGACGAGGTCAGTGAGCTGGGTGCTGCTGCCATCTGGCGTCACCTGCTGACCCATGCGGGGCCTCTGGACGACCATTGGGTCGTCTACTCCGCCGCATTCGACAGCAACGTTCTCGTCAACCAGCAAGCCGATCTCGTCTCGCAGATCTTCGCCGGGCGGCTGGAGGCCTTCCACGTCGTCCTGACAAAAGTGAGGTTCGACGACCTCCCGATTCCTGACCTCGGCGTCGCGATCGGGCCAGGGAACATCTCGCTGGATTACCGCATGGGCGAAGGGTGGAACCCGATCACCCTTGGGGCGTTCGCCCACCTGCTCGGCGATCTGCGAGCTCTGGACCCCTGCTGCCAGATCACGTTCCGGTGGGGCTTCCCCTGCGCGCCGGCCATAGACGACTTCCTTCGCGACTCAGCGCCAGGACAGGGCGATGGGCTTGTCGAGGGCGGCGCTGCGGACGGCCTCGACAGTCACCCTTGATGGCGCGAACCGATGACCTTGAGCAGACCCAGGCCGAGTCTCGAATGCGGGAGGCGGCGGCCATGTGGCCAGCGGCGGAGCACGACCCGGCCGTTGAGGCGATCAACGGGTCCGACTCGCGATTGATCGCAGCACAGTGGCTGATGCCATAATGGCCGGCGATGCCCGTTGACGCACCGACTCGCGCAATCGCCTCCCTCCACGGATTGGCCCTGGGTGACGCGCTGGGATCCCAGTTCTTCGTCCCGGCCAACCGTCAGGCCCTCGACTCCCGCACGCTGCCGCAGGGCCCCTGGCAGTGGACAGACGACACCGAAATGGCCTGCTCGGTCTACACCATCCTCATCAGCGGCGGCCACATCGACCAGGACCTGCTCGCCGCGAGCTTCGCCGAGCATCATGACTTCGACCGCGGGTACGGCCCCGCCACCGGCAGGATGCTCCGGCTGGTTCGCCAAGGCGGCAACTGGCGCGCCCTGGCTGCGGAGCTGTTCGACGGCAACGGCTCCTGGGGTAACGGAGCCGCGATGCGCGTCGCCCCGCTCGGCGCGTGGTTCGCCGACGACCTGGCGCAGGCCGTACGGCAGGCGGAGCTGTCGGCTCGGGTGACCCACACCCACCCCGAAGCCGTCGCCGGCGCGATCGCCGTAGCCGTCGCGGCCGCGGTCGCCACCGCCCATGCCGACCTGTCGCCCGGGCGTTTCCTGGACCTGGTCCTGGAGCACACCCCGCCGAGCATGGTGCGCGACGGGATCGGCGAGGCCCGGCTCCTGCTGACGGTCAGCGACCCCCTGCTCGCCGCGCAGGTCCTGGGCAATGGCCGCCAGGTCACCGCCCACGACACCGTCCCGTTCACGCTGTGGGCCGCGGCCCGCCACCTGAACGACTTCGAGCACGCCTTCTGGACCACCGCCACCGCGGGCGGCGACGTCGACACCACCTGCGCGATCGTCGGCGGCATCCTTGGCACCCGGACGGGAACCCCGAGCCCCTGGATGGGAGAAGTCGAGGCTCTCCCCGGATGGGCCGGGATGGCCGCATGATGGTGCGAGCTGATCGGGCTGCTCGACGATGGCGAGGTAAGCGTACGGCGGGCCGCCGCATTCTTCATCGAACCTGCAGGCCGCTGGCCCCTCGTCCGATGATCCGCGAAGAGGGTGTGGACAACCGACCGGGAAGTTGTTGACCTGCTGACTGGAACGCCACGATCAAGCATTTCAGCCCGTGTATAGGTTCGGCTGCGTTGGGCGTCCGCGTGGAGGGGCGCCCTGGGTCTATGAGGCGCGCTCAAGGGCGCCCCGGCCGGGAGGAGTATCTCGGCTACATCACGGGCGTCGGCGCCCTGGTCCCCCTCATGACCGGGCCGGGCAGAGGCGTACTCCACGACATCACCACCCTTCCGGGATGATCGGGCGGGCGATGTGCGGGAACTCTTCCACCTTGGCGGCGATGTCGTCGGCCAGCCCAGCACAGTCCATCGACGCGGCGGTCTCCGGCGGCACGCCGTGGTCCAGGGCGCACGCGGTCAGCAGTGCGAACCGGTATCCCGGGTCGGCGGTCAGCGAGCGCTCCACCGCGATCCGGGCCAGCGCGCCGTTCCCGGAGCGGTAGGCGACGAACGCCAGCAACGCGGCGGGCGCGGCGGCGAACGCCGGATCCACCCGGCGGGTGACGTCGGTCCACAGGCTGATGTGCGCCTCGTCGTCGTACCGCCCGATGAAGGTCATGGCCCCGTCGCGGACGAAGATCCCGGTCAGCAGCACGCCGAGCCACGCGACCTGATCGGCGGTGAGCCGCTCTGTCTCGAACGCCTCAGCCACCCGGTCCAACCCCTCCCGGTACCAGTAAGTGCCGTTCGCGGACTTCAGCATTTCTCGGGCGTGCGCGCACGCCGTCTGGGTGGCGGCGGTGACCAGCTCCCGGTCCTCCCCGGTAGCCGGGTCGAGCGTTCGGGCGAACGTCTCTCGATCCGGGCGCGCGACCAGCCCGGCGAGCACCGCGCTGACGGCCGCCCGACTCTCGGCGATCTCGTACGGCACGCCGTCGGGCGGGCAGCACCCCGGATCGGCGCAGCAGTACGACCAGTACCGGTTGTCCTCAGCTCGGACGGCGTCCACGAGGTGGATCCCATCGAGCCTGCTGGTGATCGCGTCCACGACCGGAGTGACCAGCGCACCCGGCCCGTACCCGATCAGGAAGACCCCGTGGCAGCCGTTGCGCCGAAGCAGCTTGCCGAGGCGCTCGGCCAGCTGCGGCGTCTCCGCCGAGTCGTTCGGGAGGTCGAAGCGGACCACGCCGAGCAACCGGGTGGGTTCGGCGTCGAACGCCATCGCCACGATCGACGGGGGCGAAGGGTGGTAGCCCAGCAGGTAGGGGACGATCGCGATGAAGTCGGCCGGGTTGCTGAGCCGTACGGTGTCTTTGGACATGGTCAACCTCCAGAAAAGCGAAAGCCCCCGGCCGGGTTCTGGCCGGAGGCAAACGGGATGGTTGGTCAGCAGGATTCGGAACGAATGCCGCCGCGCGGGCCGAGCCACAGGCGGCGGTCGGGGTAGTCGAGCGACTCGCGGGAGCGGTAAATCCAGATCTCGCAGTCGTCGCCGACGCATGGAGTGAGCACGTCCGCCGGGTCGCGGTCGACGAACGCGAAACGTGAGCGGCGCCAGTAGCCGTCCCGGTGGCGGGCGATCAGTTTGGCCCCGGCGTCGGCCAGGGACGGGAACTCTTCCAGGTCGGACGGCTCCGGCGTGCTGTAGCCGTTGCCGCCGTACCACAGACCGAACCACATGGCTTTCTCCCTTCTGCGGGCGGTCAGGGAGCGTGCCGTACTGGCCGGGAGCGGAGCCGTACGGCACGCCGCCTCACCGCGCAGGGCAGCCGGGAGAGGGGTGGTCCTCGGAGCCGCAGTAACCGCAGAGACCGTCCATGGCAAACAGGGACAGCCCTTCGGCGTGCGTGTCGCGCCAAGCGAGCTGCGCTTTCGTGTAGTCGGTGAAGTAGTCAGCGTCCGTGTCCCCGGCGTCCAGCGTCAGGAAGGCAAGGACGGTACGCGCGGCGCCGACCAGCTCCGCCGTGCTCAGCGTCGCGCCGACGCTGGAGAAGACGTCGGACGCCGAGAAGATCACCCGGCCGGGCCAGGCGGGCATCAGACGTGGGCTGATGATCCACCCGGTGGGCAGGATGAGGGCATGGTTCATCGCCACTCCCGGTCTACTTGGTGAGGTGATGCGGTCGGATCGTGGAACTGGTGGCGTGTAGCTCCGTGTCACGGAAGCTGAGAAGATCCACGTAGCACCTGGAGCAGCGGATCAGCCTCGTTCGCACCGCCGACCAGCGGTTAGTGTGGGTCGCGTCCGTCCACAGGTGCGTCTTCCACAGGCACCCCAGGCATGTGATCACCTCCGCCCCGGCGGGCATTGGGTCCAGCGCGCGCGTGACGCCATATTCGCGCTTCCCGTCCGGGTCGGCCGCCGGAACCAGCGTCGCCGTATCGTCCCGGACTTCGCCGATCGCCACGATCCGCATCACGCGCCCACCACCGGCGACTGTCAAATCTCCGACCGCCCAATCGGCAGCCATGATCGTTTCCCTCCTTCTCTCGGATATGTGTCCCCCCGCGCGCGGAAGGCCGAGCGCTTGGTCTCCCCGCACTTACTGACGCGCGGTGAGAGCGTTCTTTTCCCTCACTTAAATACGGGCACCGGAACGGCTCAACCGTCCGCATTCTTGAAGACTCTGCGGATGGCTCTACCGCCGGTCGAGCGCTCGCACCGTTTGTTCGGCGCGCTTTCTACTCTCACTTAAATACGGGGCGATCCGGCGTCCAAGCGTCCACGGATTTTAAACTTCCGATCGGCCTTCCCCAATATCTCAAGGGCCAGAAATAGGGTTGTGTGCGTTCATAAAAATGGACCCCAGGGCGTCTCTGGGGTCCATTTGACGACTTTTCCGTCAGTCGCCGGTCGGTTCCGTGTTGGCGTACACCATGGCGTCTCTGGCCTCGTCAAGGCGTGCCGACAGCTCTCGCCATTCCGTCCGCGCGGCATCCCGCACCCGGATCACGTTCCGGCGAGAGCCGTACGCGCCCCCGTGAACCCGCTGAGCTGCCGAAGCGAGCACGCCCGCACGTCCCAAGTCCGTTGCCTGAGCGGCGACGTCGTACACCTGAGTCAGGACCGGGAAGTCCGAACCGTCCCCGAACGCCTGGCGGAAGATGGTGGCGCTGTTCTGAGCGGCACAGAACGCGATCGCCGCATGGGTGACGTTCTGGGCATGGGGAAGCCCACGCATGAGCTGCGCGCCCGGCGAGGCGTCGATTTTCTCCGGGGGCATGTCCACCCGGTAGCCGTTGCGCGCGGCGGCATCCCGAACCGCCCACCGCTTGAGAGTCGTACGCGTGATGACCATCTCCGCGCCGTCGCGCCTAACGTAGATCCACCCTTCCCCATCCGGGGTACAGGCGCAGTTCGCGATGATGTCGCGCAGACGCTGAGCGAACATGAGCACGGCGTCCTGCGTGACATCGTCCGACACGTCGTCAGTCCCGTACGGGGCGTATCCGCCCTTGACGACGGTTGCGCTTCCGTCCATTCGCTTGCGTGACCGCGTGGCGTCGACCGTACGACAGTAGCCGCGCGACAGCTTTTGAATATCCCGCAAGTCTTCCGGCGTTACGCGCGCCATGTCTTCCGGCCCAAGAGTTGAGCCAGGAACGTTGGATGGTACGCACTTGCCAGGCATTCCCTTTTCCATGATTGCTCCGATCTCCCGCACCACGCCCCGCGCGGCACCCTTTTCTTCTCTCAATTCAATTGAACCGCAAAAGCGAGATCGAATCAATGAATTATGGAGAGTATTTAGGGAGTTTTCGCAGGCCAGAGCACTTGCGGAGGAGAATGAAAAACAAAAACAGAGAGACTGACCCCAGCGAACTAATTTGCATTTCCAGGGAACGAAAAACAAAGAAATCGTCCGATGAAACTCTTGCACAGAAAGCGCCGCCGCCCGGCCCTTTGATGTGGATGACTGCGATCTGCCTACGAGTCGCGGTACGCGACGACGGGGTCAAAGGCCACCCCACCTGGGCATACGCGCCCGCCCACCCGTCGCGTTCAAATCAACCCCGCGCACCCCCCGGCGCGTGCAGGAGAGCACGAGCACCCAGTCAACGAGCCTCGCCACGTAGAAGCTGCTCCCAGAGTCGCTCCGCGACCCAAGTGACTGACCAGTCCGACTCGTGCACCACGACGCCATCGCCGTACCGCACAGTGCGCCTGATGAAGGACAGCCCACCCGCCAGGCAGAACTCGAACAACACCTCGCCGCACTCGCACGTGTGCGCCCGGACCCGAACCCTGTCGCACCGCAGCGCTGGCAGCGACCAATCGATCACGCGATACCCGGCCCGCACAGCAGCAGTGTGCGTCCCGTGGAACGCTTCCAGGATCCCCATGTCCGTCTCCGCAGGTCAGCTGCACATCGTGTCAGCTGCCAGTACACGGTCGGCCTGCCGCCGGGGTCACGGTGACATAGAGGAGCATGCACGGACACGCATTTCCCGTTCGGCTCCCGCGGAGGGCGAGAACGGTGGTACGGCCAACTTCGAGCAGCTCTGCGGTTGCTCACGAGTGATGTGCCAGGGAAGTGCTGGGATCGCTCAGGCGGTCATCGCAAGGAAGCTCTGCACAACCGGTACATCCTTGTGGTGCAGCAGGCCGCTTCGGAGCTCGTCCAGCGCGCTCGTGCCGCGTGCAGAGTCCACGCCACCCATCAAGTCCAGGACCCGCTCGGCTGTCTCGACGGCCGCATCCAGCTCATCCAGCGCCAAGTACGCCTCGGCATGCCTCGCCAGGTAGATGGCCCCGCCTTCCTCGCCGGATACGCGGTGGACTCTGCCTGATGGGATCGCGGTGGTCTCGTCGACCGGCAGGTTCGCCTCGCCAGGGTTCTCCTGATCGGGCGTCTCCTCGTCGGCGGGTGCCTGCCGCGGCGCGAGCCTGTCGGGATTGGCCGGATCGTGCTGCGGGATCAGCACCGGCTCGCCGTCGATCTCGGCCTCGAGGTCCTGGCCACGCCGCTTCATCTCCAGCACCGACAGAACCCGCCAGTCCTCGCCGGTCTGCTGCTCGGTGAACGCGTCGGTCTTCGGGCGGATGACGATCCAGCCTTCTCCAGCCACGACCAGGTGCGGGCCAAATGCGGCCAGCAGCTTCGACTGGCCGACTGGCCCGCCGCCGATGCTGGCGACGAGCTCTGCGGCGCGGTGCGAGTCCGGGTACGGCTTGACGGTGCCGTCGTCGTCGCGGCGGCCGGCGAACAGGCGCCCTTTGCCCATCGCGTTGCCGATCCACGCGGCCGCAAACCGCACTTCGGGGGTGTTGTCGTAGTAGCCCCAGGCGCTGTGCTGCCACGACTGGTCGGGTTCGGCGACCTGGTGGCGGAAGCGGCGTACCGTCCAGCGCTGGGCAGCGGCAACGAGATCGCGCGCCACCTTCACGACGATGTGGTCACGGCATGGGCCCCCGAGCAGACGTTGCACGCCCGGCCCACAGCTCAGCGGCGCAGCCGTCAGCCTACCGGTCTGGCTACGACGAGCCTGTGAGCACGGCTTGGTCTTTCAACTGGCTGACAGCGGGCCGCACCGAGTTCGAGGACCGCAGCGTCCACTACATCCGATTCGTTATGAACAGGCTTCTTTACTTTTACAAGTTCCTTATGTCACGATCATCCGGTTTGCCAGTTGATCAAGAAAGGCCGGCGTGACATCACATCGACCGAGGTCCCGCGCGTTAACCCCTGGTTACCGCCGTGCTTCACTGCTCGCAGCCCTTGCGCTGACCGCCTCACTAACCACAGCACCGGCTTCTGCGCAGCCCACACCACCGGCCCCCCAAGCTCCACCGGCGACCCTGCCCGAGGCCGTGAAATCGGCCCAGCGGGAAGCCAAGAAGTCCAACAAGCGGGTCGAAATCGCCTCTTACCGAAGCGAGACCGCCACAACCTTCGCGAATCCTGACGGTAAGACCCTGCACACCGAAGTGCACACCACCCCGATCCGCGTGAACAAGGGCGGCACCTGGCAGACCGTCGACCCCACGCTGGTGGAGGAGAACGGGGTCATCCGGCCCAAGGCCGTCAACGGCGACCTTGTCCTGTCATCGGGCGGCGAAGCGCCTCTGGTGAAGGTGAAGAACGTCAAGGGCAAGGCGGCAGTCTTCGGACCAGGCCAACTGCCCAAACCTGAGCTGGCCGGAAACACCGCCACCTACAAGTCGGCTTACGGCGAAGGCGTCGATCTGGTCGTCACCGCCACCGCCACCGGGTTCACCCACGAAGCCGTGATCCGCGAACGTCCTTCCGGCGATTTGACGCTACGCGTCCCCGTCGATCTCCCCAAGGGTATGAAATACGGCAAGGGCTCCGACGGCACATCGGCCCTTGTGACCGAGGAGGACAACAAGTCGGTGGCTGCCATCAGCGCAGTTCCGATGTTGGACGCCTTAGCCACAGGCAGCCCGGATGCCGGACACACGGGCACGGCGACCACCGCGGTGGATCAGGGCGCCGACGATTCAGCCGTCGTTGTCACGCCCGACGATCAGTTCCTGGCCGACCCCGCGGTCGTCTATCCGGTAAGAGTGGCTCTGCCCTCCGACGACTGGACCGGCACCGGCATCGACGGTGACACGTTCGTCAACAACGCCGCATACCCAAATGGGGCATCCAACAACAACCTGAACCGTGTCATCGTCGGCAAGTCCAACACCGGCACCGTCACGTGGCGCGGCTACATCCGCTTCAACATCAAGGGCACCCCCCTTGAAGGCGGCACGGTTGAGAACGCCGACCTGCGGTTGTGGAACTACGACACCAACAACTGCAGTGACACCGCCACCCCTGGAGTCGTCGCCCGCCGGGTGAACGCCGACTGGCAGATGTCGACCCTGACCTGGAACAACCAGCCCTCGGTAACTGTCAACGGACAGGAGGGAAATCGAGGCGCCTACGGCATTAACTGCCCCGAAGGCGAAGGCGAGCTGTACTACTCCATCGAGCAGATGGTCCAGGCCTGGATGGACGGCAGCCCCGACTACGGCGTCCAGCTCAGCTCCGCCAGCGAAGATGTGCCGACCAACTGGCGCTGGTACCGCTCCAACGAATACGGCTACGACGGCTGGCCCGGCGAACCCCGCGGACCCGTACTCATCATCAAGTACGTGCCTAAGCCCGTCCAACCCAAGGCGCGGGGGTTCATCATCCCCGGCCCCACCGACGGCACTCCTCCCACTGTCGAAGAGGTCGCGGCCCATCTCGTCGAAGACGCCGCTCACCCGACGCTTCCGATCCTCGACGCGGAGCAGACGCGCGCTCTGCGCGAGGACGCCAAGGACACCTTCATGCACGACTCCGGATACGGCTTCCACCCAGTGGAGGAAGCCACCCGTGAAGAGTGGTTGGCAGCCTTGGATCCAGCGGAGGAGACCGCAGAACCTGAGACGGACTCCATACCTCCTGTGGTCGTTTCCACTGACCCCGCCGCGAACGCAAACGATGTTCCGGTCTCGGCCGGCGTACGAGTGACTTTCGACGAGCCGGTGGCGAATCCGGTGTTCACCCTCAAGGACGCTGCCGGGACTCCCGTGCAAGGGGCGGTGACCTTCTCCGGCACCATGGTGAGCTTCGTGCCCGCGCAACCGTTGGCCACTACCACGACCTACACGGCTGAGATCAGCGGCACGGTCGATGTGGACGGCAACGCCATGGCCGCCCCTCATTCGTGGAGCTTCACCACAGCGTCCACTTCTACGCCGGTCGAGGGCTTGGTCGCCGCGTATGGAATGGAAGAGGGTACGGGTACGTCGGTAGGCGACGCATCAGGCCTGGGCAACACCGGTGAGGCCCGAGACACCACCTGGGTGGCCGGCAAGCACGGTCAGGCGCTCGCCTTCAACGGCAGTAGCAGCTGGATCACTGTCGCCGATGCACCGTCCTTGCGCCTGAACACGGGGATGACCCTGTCCGCCTGGGTCAAACCCGCCACTCTCTCTAGCTGGCGCACGGTGATCCTCAAGGAGTTGCCGAGCAGCAATAACGCTTCCTATGGCCTGTATGCCTCCAACGGCATTGGTAACCCCTCCGGGTGGCTATACCGCGGCAGTGTGGGCGCAATCTCGGCCACCTCACCTCTGCCGCTGGACACGTGGAGCCACGTCGCTGTGACCTACGACGGCACCACGGCGCGCCTGTACGTCGACGGCAACCCCGCTGCGGAGACACCCATGGTCGGGTCACTCGACGAGTCCGACGGCCCGCTAGACATCGGCGGCAACGGCGTCTGGGGTGAGTTCTTCCAAGGCGAGATCGATGAAGTCCGGATCTACAACATCGCCCAAAACTCGCAACAGATCTCGACCGACATGAACACGCCCATCGTCGGTTCGGCGGCTCACGCCGCCACGACCGCCCGACAGCCTCAGGCCGGCATCAGTATGCCCGTCGACGGCGCTCTCGCCCCGCCGCCAGCCCCCTCCTCGACCGCCAAAGCCGCTCAGGTAATGGCTGACCCCTTCCCGTACGGCCGCGTCGACCAGAAGAAATGCCAGGACAGCCGGCCACCCAACTCGGTCACTATGCGATGGATTAGAAACTCGTTCAACGTCTGCTACACCGCCCTAATCGGCGAAACGTTGGAGGTCCAAGGGGTCCCGACGAATCAGATGTGGGCCGCACGTATCAGCGTCGTCGTGCATTCCTACGTGGGTTACACGAACGGCAACACGGCCGCTCGCGGCCTGCCGGGCGCTCACAGTCGACAGATCAAGGTATGGATCAAAGTCGACAAATTCTTTCCAGGGAATTTCCCTGGTGCCGCGACTCGCCAATTTTCGGTGCACGCCAACAATACCAGTTCGTGTACGTCCGATAAGCCGGACGGGGTCTCTGATACCGCATATTCCTGGACCCAGGGCGCCGACCGCGAGATTACTCTGACATCGCCAACCGCCAACTCCCCTGCACCGGAACACTTCGGGTACTGCGCGATCCAGCCCTCGGTCTATTATCCCGATACGGATGATCCGGCAAAACGAGTTGGAAAGCTTGACAATGAGCGAGTGGAGTTCCGCTGCGACTCGCTCCAGATCTTCCACTATGCTGGCGGCTGCGTCGTGTGGAGCGCCCGTCCCACCTGGCACCTAGACGGCAACGAAGAGGCTTCAAAGCAAACGGCAGCCCACATCTGGAAGGCTCTTAACGACCCGCAGGCTACGGACACGAAGTATCCCGGCCAGACCAAGAAGATCCCCGGGAAGTATAACCCCGCCGACCGTGGATGCAAGAGCCAATCCGGATGTCTGACCCGATCCATGAGCGACAGAAAAGTCAAAGGCAGCGTATCCAACCTGAATTACCGAGCAGCGAAACGCGAGTGCCGGAAGCTCAATACAAGCGGCTTCACAAAGCCGAGCTGCGATGAGTACCCCTTTGCCTCCACGCATGAGGGAGTTGGACACGCAGGCATCAACTACTCCGTCGCGATCGTAGAGTGCAACGACAACTCCAGCGGCGGCACTAAGCTCAAGAACTGGTACTTCTGGAACAGAGTCCTGGAAAAGGATCCATTCTGGGTGCATGTAACCAAGGATGGCCAGACACCGCCAGAAGATCTCATCCTACCGGACGTACCGCCGGAAGATATCACCCCCGACGGGTGCGACCAGTAATTAGCATGAGCCGTCCGCCGACAAATGCGTCCAGTCGGCGGACGGCCTTATTCGCCAGGATCAGAGCCGCCGCGGATCGAGCAGCCTGAGAGACCAAAGAAAGCAAGCGATATTCATGGCTGACGCGCAATACTATGAATGGTTTTCGAATAAGTTCGACTACGTCAATACCTTTACCTGGTGCTCCAACACCTCACCAGAGAAGGTTATGACTGCATACGGCATACAAGCCGAGAGCACACAGGCAGGAACTTTCGGCGAACTCGGCGAGTTTCGCCTCCTCGCCGGACGGCTTGGCAACGGTGTGCTCGTCATCCAGCCGAACGACTACTTTGCACGCGCAACACTCGTCGCCCTGTCCCATCACGGCCCATGCCTGGGCGTCGCATGGGGTGACTTCGTGCCGCCGCGAGTCGAATATTTGACGGAAGGTCAACTCGTCACCTCATTCGATCCATTCGACTGGGATTGGAACCCGGCTCCCAATTCTGCGAGCGTCGAGCAGTGGGTTGCCACCACGCCCGCCGGCAAGGAGCTCTGGGAAGAAGACTGGGGTCTCGCCACGCTCATGACCGCCGAAGCACTATGCCAGGCCGCAGTAGACGAAGCGTGGATGCAGGCCGTACACCTGGCTGTTCCTACCTGATCGGAGGAATAGCGTCGACGGCAGCCGGCGAACACGCGGCCTTGCCCATCGCGTTGCCGATCCATGCGGCTGGGAACCGGACTTCGGGGGTGTTGTTGCGGTAGCCCCAGGCGCGGTGCTGCCACGGCTGGTCGGGTTCCGCGAGACGCGCGCGGAAGCGGCGTACCGTTCACCGCTGGGCGGCCGCGACGAGATCGCGCGCCACCCTCACGACGAGCCACCGGGCTGGAAAGTGGTCACGGCAGGGGCCCCCGAAGACACAGGATGCTCGGCCCACAGCTCAGCGGCGCTCCACCAGCCTACTGGGCGGCCTCGCGCAGTCTGATGAACGCGGCGTGCCAGCCCGGCCTGGCCGAAGCGTCACCCCCGATCACCTGATCTTGCGGGCCACGCGTTCGCCCACGACGAGGTCGGGTCGGCGTGGGGCGTCTGCTCGTTGGCGGTCGCGTCGCTTCTTGGCTTCGGTGAGGTCGACGACTTCGACCAGGTCGGCCAGGTCGACGTGCTGTGCGACCTGGCGCACATTCCAGGCATAGGCGATCAAGTAGCGGCGGCCTGCGATCCATTGGGATACGCGCAGGCACGGGCGGCCGTTGAGGATGATCAGCTCGATCTCGTGGCCGGCGGCGGGGCGCCAGATCGGCAGGCCGGGAGCATAAACGATTCGGACATACAGTCCCATACGGGACATGGTGGTGTCGGGGCGCCCATCGCGAGATCCGCGAGGTAGTGAGCGTCGTCGTGCGCGGCAAGGACGCCCCAGGCGGGGTCCATCAGCCGCGGATGGCACAGGCCGAGCCGTTCAACCGGTGCCTCCCACAGCCGCGGCGTAGGCTGCTCCACGTGACCGCAGCCACCACAGGGACCCGACGCCACGACGTCGCAGATGACCTCCCCCGGCTCCAGGAAGCGTTCCGGCTCGGCCCACTCGACGCCGCTGACCTGCAGTACCTCACCGACGGGATGATGAACCGCAATTGGCGGGTCCGCACCAGCCGGGCGACCTACGCGCTCAAGCAGATCCTCGACGTGCCTCTCTCGACGGCCCGCCGTAACCTGCGAGTTCAGATAATGCTCGCCGCTGACGAGCTGCCCGCGAGCTCGCCAGAAGTGAGCGTCGACGGTGACGTCGTCGTCGAGGTGGGCGACCGCGGCTACTGCCTCCTCCCGTGGGTGGATGGCGCGCACCTGCCCGGCTTGGATCTGTCGCTGGACCAGGCCGAGCAGCTTGGCCATCTGATCGGTCGCATCCATCAGCGGCTGAACAGCCTCCCCCCGGAGTCCGGTCTGGCCCAGGCGCCCGCAACTCCCAGGTCCAAGGTGACCGACCCTGCTGTGGCCACCGCCGAGGCGGACCGCTACCTGAGATTGATCTCCGCCCTTGATGTTCCACAGCCGTTCGACCTGGCGGCCGCCGAACTGCTGGAGCAGCGCAAAACCCTCATCGACAAATACGCCGACCAGCGGCCTTCCAACGACGCGTCGGCTGGGCCGGCCGGATGGACGCACGGCGACCTGCAGCACCGCAACGTCCTGTGGCGCGACGGGCAGATCGCTGCCGTTCTGGACTGGGATCGTATCCGGATACGACCGTTCGCCGAGGAAGTCACCCGCACCGCGACAGTCCAGTTCTCCTCCTCAACCGGGCTGCTGGACCTGGACCGGATCGCAGCGTTCGCAGCCGGCTACCGCCGCATGGTACGGCTGCTGCCGGAGGACCTAGCCGACGCTCTCGACCGGCTGTGGTGGAAACGCATGTCGGACTTCTGGCAGCTGGACTTCCACTACGACCGGGGCGATCACGGCGCCGACGAATTGTTCGCCCCAGCGGAGCGGTTGCTGGCCTGGTGGACCGGCCGCCGGGAAGAGGTACAGGCCGCGTTCACAGCGGCGTAACACTCCCCGGCTCGTGGAGCGCGGTCAGGCAGCAGGCATGGTGCAGGCGAGCGCAGCGGCCAGAGCGGCGCCGACCTGCTCCATGTAGTCGTCCGCGGGCACGTCGGGGACTTTGATCACGAGCATCTGTCGGCGTGCCTCGTAGTAGTTCGGGAAGTCCTCGCGTCGTGGCGGCCGGTACTGGCCGCGCAGGTGTGGCCAGTAGCGTGCCAGCAGGTTCGGCTGTTGCAGCAGCGGGGTGGTCAGCCAGTCGGGGTACGGCGGCCGCACCGGAACCCCTCGGGCGGAGCACGCGGCGTGCAGCGCTTCAGGGTCCGCGACAGGTTCGGTGACGATTAGCGGGGTTCCGTACCAGCCGCGCACCGACCCCGGTTCGAGTGCTGGCGCGGTGACCGGCAGATCCTGGCCTACGATCAGCTGCAGCAGGGTGGACAGGTTCTCCTCGGCGGCCGCCATGCGCTCCGGCAGGCTCGTCAGCTGGTGGCGGGCAATGACCGCCGACAGCGGCGGCATCCGGAACTTGTACAGCGCTCCGGCGTCGGCGAGCGGCAGCAGGTCCGTGTGTGTCAGCTCGGCGGCCAGCCGGTGGGGGTGGTGGCCGACGGTCAGCGCCCGCTCGTACACGCCGCGGTCGGAGGTCGTCATCACCCCTCCTTCGCCGCCGGAGACGGCTTTCGCCTCCTGGAAGCTGAAACAGCCGGCCGCGCCCCACGACCCGACAGGCCGGGATCGGTAGAGCGCGCCGTGGGCGTGGGAGCAGTCCTCCACGACCGGCAGGTCAGCGGCGCCGACCAGCGCGTCCATCGGGGCCGGGATGCCCCACGCATGGGTGACCATCGCCGCTGAGCAGCGCGGCGCTGCGGCGGCCAGAGCGGCGGCGGCCAGATGGGTAGAGGCGGGTTCGATGTCGCCGAACACCGGGAAGCTGCCGGCGTGGAAGGCGACGGTGATGGCGGACATCCACGTCATCGGCGACATGACGACGCCCGCGTCCGGGTCGACTCCGACGGCGTGCAGCGCCGCGTGCAGCGAGGCGGTGCCCGAGTTGAACGACAACGCGTACCGGGTGCTGACGAGGCGGGCCACGTCGTCTTCGAGCGCGGCAGTCGCTGGGCCTCGCCAGGTTTCCGACAGGCGGCCGCCGTTCATGAGCGCGAGAATGGCGTCGCGCTCGCCGGCGCCGTACTTGGGGCGGCGGGGGAATGGCAGCGTCACCACGGGGGTTCCGCCGGTCGGCACGGCAGGACAGGTCATGGCAGCTCCTCGAGGGCTGAGGCGGCGGTGACGAGCGGCGCAAGGCGCGGCCGGTCGGCGGCGATGTCCAGCAGGTCTGCGCGGATCTGTGCGGCGCGGAGCCGGGCAGCGGCGGGATAGCCGGATCGCAGATGGAAGGTGAGCAGGGCAGCGGCGATCCGGAGCCGGTAGAGGGCCAGCGCCCACACGGTGACGGGGTCTGGCCGGTGCGGGAAGTAGCCGCCGAGCATGGCGGTGGTGAGGTCGGGGTGCTCGGTGAGGCTCCAGGCGGCGACGTCGGTGAGCGGGTCACCGCCCCGGACGGATTCGAGGTCGACGACGCCGGTGACGCGCCCGCCGTCGGCGATGAGGTGGCGGCCGCCGCAGTCGCCATGCAGCAGCCGAGGCGCCACGTCGCCGAGCACAGGCAGGTGGCGGCGCAGCGTGGCATGGACGGCGGCTAGGAGCGGCGCCGGGTCGGGGGCATCCGCTGCCGACCCGGTGAGCGGCGGCGGGGACAGCAGCCACTCGCGCAGCGAGCGGTACCGGCCGCGCCCGGACGGGTCAAGCTGGCCGAACCCGGCGGCAGGCACGGTGTGCAGGAGCCTCAGGATCCGGCCGGCATCGACGGCGCCGACCAGCTCGGCGTCGCCGGGAGGGCGCGCTGTGCCCGGTCGCTGGTGGATGGGTTCGGCGGCCAGCGCCTGGCCGGCGCAGCGGGTCTCGACGCAGATCCGGTCGTTGTGCCACAGGACGGTGGGAGTGGGAACGCCGGTGGCGGTCATCGCCGCAGCCGCCCACACTGCGGTGCCGTACCGGGTCCGGGTGTGCCGTGCGGCTTTCACCACCAGGGGGCGGCCGTCGGCGTGGCTGGCGGTGAACACGTGATTGTTAGTGCCGCCGACGTGCTGGATGAGGCCGTCGTCCGACAGGTGTATCCCGGCGCCGACCAGCTCGCCGATAATCTGTCCGGTGGGCGGGGGCGGGTCAGGGTGCTGCATGCCTGAACTCCGGCACCCGCGGGACGGGCACGGCCCGTCCCTGGTCGTTGGCCGAGGCGAGGGCGGCGTCCAGCAGGGCGATGGACCCGAGACTCCCGCTGCCGTCCACGGCCGCGCCCCCGTGTACGGCATTCAGCATGTCGGCGATGCACAGCTGGTATCCCGGGATGCTTTCGGGCAGCGTCGTTGTGTGGAAGGCGTCGTCGCGGCCGGCGGTTTCCAGGATGGCGGCGCCGTCCCAGCGGGCGGCGAACCCGTGGGCGTCCACCCCGCCACACGCCGGTCGCTGGGGTGCGCAGGCCGGGACCGGTGTACCCGCCTCGGTAAGTGAAGGTGGAGCCGTCGGTGAAGCTGACGGTGATGGCGGTGACGGCGCAGTGGCCGCCAAGGAACGGCAGCGGCTCCTCCACACAGCTGACGCGGGCCGGCGCCGCGCCGATCAAGTTCCTGATCTGGTCGAAGGCGTGGACGGCGAGGTCCACGGTGGCGGGCCACTCCTGCAGGGCGCGGAAGCCAGGCGTCGGCAAGGCGACGAACACCTCTGCCGTCACGGCGTATGGCGGGCTGCTGCCGGCCTGGACCGCGTCGGTGAAGGCGAGGAAACGCGGGTCGGACCCGCGGTTGCTCATCACCGCCAGGACGCGCCCGGCCTGCCGGGCCGCGCGTACCAGCTCGGCGGCGTCGGCGAGGCTGGTGGCCAGGGGTTTCTCGGTTAGCACGTGCAGTCCCGCGTCGAGGGCGAGCATCGTCGTCTCGGCGTGCGCGTCGGGCGGGGTGAGGTTGACCACCAGGTCGACGGGGTGGGCGGCCAGCACCTGCAGAAGGCTGCTGGCGTGGGCGACACCCAGGCTGTACCTCGCGGTGAGCCGGTCGGCGGCGGCCGGGTCCGGGTCCGCGACGGCGACGATCGTGACGCGCGGGTCCGCGGCCAGGACGCGCACCCACCGGGAGGCGATGGCTCCGCAGCCGACGATGGCGGCCCTCACCGCCGCCCCCTGACCGCCGCCGTGGTGGTGGGCCGCACCTGGGCGAGGTGGCGCATCACCGTGTCGGCGACCTGTGGGATCGGCGCGGCCGCGCTCACCCGGATACACAGCGGGGTGACCGGGGCGTCAGTGAAATGCGCGGCGAAGTGGCGGGTGAAGTCGCGGTCGTAGTAGAGCGTCGGCATGTTGGTGCGAGTCGCGGCGCGCGCGGCGAGCACAGCGTGATCGGCGTGCAGGTAGAACGTCACGTCCGGTACGGCGACCCGGCCCCGCCGGCGCTGCTCCTCCACCATGGTGCGGCCCGCCTGGTCGGCGTTGAGGCCGCGCATCCGGCCGATGGCGCGCAGGTGCGCCAACGGGGTGTCGGCCGTCCGGTCGAGAATCACGTCGCCGCGCGCGGCAGCCGCATCGGCCTGTTCGCACCGCAACGCTTCGACGTCCAGATGGACCGCCAGCACGTCGAGGTGGTCCTGCTCGGTACGAGGCTTAGGGTGCGACAGCAGGGAAGGGTCCGGCGCGGCGTGGTAGTAGCACGGCACGACAGGCACGCCTCCCAGGCGAGCGGCGACAGCCGCGGCCAGGCTGGTTTTGCCGGTGCAGCTCACACCCTCAAAACCGATGATCATGTGGGGGTCCTTTCTGCTGCGGCACCCGCCGCACGGTTGGCTTTCGGAGACAATGGGCTGGCTTGGCTGCAAGTGGCGGCGTGAGCGACGGCCTGCCACGGGCCGACGCTGCGCAGCAGGTAGGCGGCCAGCAGGCCGACGGCCCTACGTGCCACGCCCCGCGCCGTCGTGGTGTGCCCCTCGGCGTGGCCGAGCAGCACGACCGGCGCCACCACGCCCCACGCCAGGGCGGCGACCGCTGCGACGCGGACCGGCCACCGGTGGCGGCGGCTGACCGCCACCAGCAGGCACGCCGCCGTGCACGGGCTCGCCGACAGCCACGCCACACCCCGGTACAGGCACACGGCCAGCGCCGCCGCGTGGGCGCCGGCGGTGCCCGCTCCGGCGGCGCTGGCATGCCGGGCAACCGCCGGATAGTCGAGGTAGCTGCGGAACCAGCGGTGGCCCTGCGCGAGCGCCTCACCCGCCTGTTCGGGGGCGTCGGCCACCGTCATGACCGGCACCGGCACGACGGGGACGCGATGCATCGTCAGCTGGTAACCGAAAGGCACGTCGTCCAGGAGGGTGAACTCCGGCAGCCCGCCGACGCGGTCGAACACGTCGCCTCGGACGAACAGTCCGTGCCCCACCGGCTGCGACACTCCCGCCCGGGCCACGCCCCACCACAGCTGCCGGCCGCGGCCGATGAGCTTGCCGTAGCGGCGCGCGTAGGGGATCTCTCGCCGTAGCGTCCACAGCGTCTGCAGGTCGGCCGCGCCCTGGCACAGCGTCCGCTCCCACGCCCTGCCGCGGGCGGCGCGGCGGGCGTGCCAGGCAGGCTGCTGCAGCACCTCGGGCAGCTCCCCGTCGGCGGCCTGCCCCAGCTGAATGAACGCCAGCGTGGCGGCCATCACCGCCGGAGTGGGCCGCGAGTCGACGTCGTACACCGCCACGTAGCTGCCGGCGTCGGCGCCCAGCCGGGCCACCGCGTAGTTGACCTGTCCGGCCTTGCGGCCGCCGCCCGAGTAGTGGACGTGCCGGATCGGCAGGCCGCGGTGCCGCTCGAGTTCGCAGGCGAGCACGTCGCTGGTGAGCGGGAACCGGGCGAGGACGCGCGCGGCCGTGTGCCGGGTCAACCGGCCCGAGGCGGCCTGCTCGGCGGTCAGCGCGTCGATTTCCGCGGCGGTCAGCTGCGGGAAGCGGCGCCCCGTGATCGGCCGGTTCCCGCGCTCGGCGATCAGGCCGGCCAGGTGCTGGCGTTCGCGTTCCTCCCGCGCGGTGGTGACCACGGTGAGCGTCGAGCCGGGCAGCTCGTGCAGCAGCGCGGCGAACCAGTCCATCGCGGAGGGCACATGCTGCTGCTCGCGCAGCACCGGGACGACGATGTGCACGGGGACGGCTGCCGCCGTCGTCGTCGTGGGCGGCGGCTGCGCCAGCCACGACAGGGTGGCGCGCATCTGCCGCAGGCCGACGGCGTGGCGGGCGGCGGCCGCCACCGCCAGGCATCCGAGCGCCCACCGCGTCCGGTCACCCTTCATCGGCGGCCTCGGCGTTCACCCTGGCGAGGAGCCGCAGGTAGATGTCGCGCAGTGGTCCCTCGTGGTAGGTGACGTTCCATGGCTTGTCCGGTCCGGCGAAGTGCAGCACCGCCGCCGACGGCTCGTCGGCCAGCAGCCGCGCGAGCGGCATGAACGGTTCAGCGTCGGCGTGGTAGTAGCCGCCCCGGTCGACCAGCGGCGACAGGGCGAAGGTGTTCCACCGGCGTTCCAGCCGAACCCACTGGTCCTCGAGCGCCCAGTTCAGCGCGTCCTGATCCCACAGCGTCACCATGTCGGGGTGGTCGACCAGGAACTGGTGTGACCGCTCGAAGACCCGCTGGCGCCGGCATTCGGCCAGGTCCAGCAGCATCACGCCGCTGTTGAAGTATTCGCGGCCGGCGGGGATGTTCAGGCTCTGCCAGCCGGGCAGGGCGATGCCGGAGCCGATGACGGGGTTCTGCGGGTCGCGGACAGCGGCGACGGCCGCGCCGCCGAGCTGGCGGTGCAGCAGCGGGCGCAGGTCGCGCATGACGAGCGTGTCGGCGTCGAGGTACAGCACGACCGGTTCGTCGATGACGTCGCCGATGGCCAGCCGCAGGTAGACGGCGTCGCTGACCCAGCCCGACACGGGGTAGCCGCCCGCCGCCTGCCTCACCTGCCGCAGCTCGGCAGCCAAGCCCAGGCGGGCGGCGTTCCGGTCGATGGCGAGGGAGGCCTGCTCGCCGAGATCGTGGTGGAGCACGATCAGTCGCAGGCCGGCGTCCGGGCCGTGGGCGGCGGCCAGCGACTCCATCAGCACGCACAGCGGCCGCGCGTAGCGTTCGTCGACGCCGCACACGATCGGCGGCAGCTGGCCGCCCGTCATGACCGGACCCCGGTGGCGGCGCGCGCGGCGCCGGCCCGCAGGAGGGCTCCAGGCGTACCGCTCGCGGCGGTGGCGGCGGCGTAGACGGTGGCGGCCAGCCCGTCGGCCAGGTCGACGTGGGGCTGCCAGCCGAGTAGCCGCCGCGCCAGGCTGATGTCGGGGCAGCGGCGCTGAGGGTCGTCGACGGGCAGCTCCACGAAAGTGATCGGCGACGCGGCGGCGCACCGTTCCCGGACGAGGCGGGCCAGCTCCAGCATGCTGATCTCCTGCGGGTTGCCGATGTTGACGGGGCCGGCGTGGGCGCTGGCGGCCAGGGCGAGCAGCCCTTCGACGGTGTCGGAGACGTAGCACAGCGACCGGGTCTGGCTGCCGTCGCCGGCGACGGTCAGCAGCTCACCAGCGAGGGCCTGGCCGATGAAGGCAGGCACGGCGCGGCCGTCGCCGGGCCGCATCCTCGGCCCGTAGGTGTTGAAGATCCGTGCTATCGCCGTGTCGGTGCCGCCGTCCCTGCGGAACGACGCGGTCAACGCCTCGGCGTACCGTTTCGCCTCGTCGTACACGCTGCGCGGGCCGACCGAGTTGACGTTGCCCCAGTACTGCTCATGCTGGGGGTGCACCAGCGGGTCGCCGTACACCTCCGACGTCGACGCCAGCAGAAAACGGGCGTTTCTGGCTTGGGCGAGCTGCAGGGCATGCAGCGTGCCCATCGCCCCGGTCATGAGGGTTTCCACCGGAAGCCGCAGGTAGTCGCGGGGCGAGGCGGGCGAGGCAAGGTGCAGCACGGTGTGAACCGGCCCCGTGACGGAGAACGGCACAGTCACGTCTGCCATGATCAGCTCGAACGCCGCTTCCCTGCTCAGCCCGGCCAGGTTGTCCAGGCTGCCGGTGACGAGGTTGTCGACGCCGACGACGTTGGCCCCGAACTGGATCAGCCGCTCGCACATGTGTGAGCCGATGAACCCGGCCGCGCCGGTGACAACGACGCGCTGCCCGGTGAAGAACTGGGCAGCAGAGACCGGCGCGAGGCCGGGACGGTCAGGGCAAGGGCTGCCCATCAGGTGCTCCTTCACGATGTCAGGGGACGGTGGGTGTGGAAGGCGTCGATCCACCGGGCGGCGATCCGCCCGCGGGCCGCCGCCGGCACCTCGTACAGGCCCGGCTCGTGCGGCTCGTCCGCCAGGAGCGCCGCCGCGGCGATGATCTCCGCCTTGATCAGGTGGACGGCCGGGCCGAGCGCCGAGGTGTGCAGGAAGTTCACGGCGTTGCCGTTGCCGAGCAGCAGGAACGACCTGCCGTCGCGGTTGTGGCGTGACACGCCAGGGAGGAGCTCGTCGCGGGCGAACCCCGCCGACGGGTCGTTCAAGTCCGCCAGGTCGAACTCGTCGTCGCGGGACGTCGCGCCGGCCAGAATCGCGCCGTCGCGCAGCAGCCCCAGCTGCTGCATGCCGATGGCGCGGCTCCCGGTGGCGCTGACCACCAGATCGGCGCGCCGCATCGCCTCAGGCAAGCTCGCCGTGGCGTACCCCATAGAGATGGCCTGGGCCTGCCGTACCGGGTCAGTGTCGAGCACCGTCACGGTGACGTGCCGCGCGTGCAGCGCCGCCGCTATCCCGGTGCCGATCTTCCCGAAGCCGAGCACGCACGCCTGACGCCCAACCAGCACCTCCCCGAGCCGGCGCAGGAGCGATTCGATGGAGAACACGATCGCTCCGCCTACGAGCCGGTCTTCGGGCTCTTTCAGGGGGCTGCGGGCGACGCTGTAGAGCGGGCATGGCAGGGCGTCCAGCTCCAGGTAGCGGCGCAGACCGTTCTCGGTGTCCTCGACCACTCCGGCGATCACGCCGGGCAGGGCCGCGCACACCTCGGCCAAGGCGGGAGCGAAGTACCCGCCGATGTCGGCCAGGACCAGGCGCCGGCCGAATGCCCGTTCCTTCAGGTAGGTGGCCAACCACCCAGGGTCGGCGAACCGGGCCCGGTCCAGCGGGTCGCAGCGGTAGGACGCTGCGATCTGGTCGCGCGTGCGCCGGTCAACGGACGTCGGTTTGGGCAGAACGGCCGAGACCTGAGCGACGTGGTCCAGCGCGGTGAGGAACTCCATCTGGCCGGGAAGCAGGTGCGTGATGGCCAACGATGTGGCGCCGGTGCGCGGCATGTCCTCGGCCAGGTCAGCGAAGAACGCTTCTGCGCCCGATGCCGGCCGGACCGGTGTCCGGGCGGTGGTCACCGTCATGAGGGCACGCTCCTGCGGGAGCAGCCGGTCGCGGCGCGCTCGATGACACAGCGCGGTCGAACGCCAACGATCTCGATCTCATCCACTCGCTCTCCAAGCTCGTGACTATCAGGGGTGTGCCGCGGCGGTGATGGTCCTGGAGATCGGGGTGCACATCCTGACCGTGCGGTTTACGCTCCGACCATCCGCCCGCACGGATCGTCACCCGGAGTGGGCCGGGCCGCCCAGAGGGCCGGCGTTGCTCGAAAAAGCAACACCGCAGCGCACAAGGAGGCTTGGTGATGGACCAGCACGAAAGCATCGCTGCGTACGCGTTCGGGCCGGTCCTGCGGCAGCTGCGCCAGCAGGCCGGCATGTCGCTGCGCGAGCTGGCCGCGCTGACGTACTACGACCACACCCGCATCCAGCGCGCTGAGCAAGGCAACTGGCTGGCGCCGCTCGACCGCGTCCAGGCCATGGACACCGTGCTCGGCGCCAACGGGCTGCTGACCGCGCTGCGCCAGGGCGACGGGCCAGCCGCGCCCCTCATGTCCGGCGTCGCTGGCATCCATGAGGGCGAACCCGTCATCCTGGACATGCAGACCCCGGATGGCAGGATGGTGAAAGTGACGATCTCGCGCCGCCAGTTCGCCCAACTGATCGCCAGCGGAGCACTCTCCTCGATCCTGCCCGCGCTCGGCGACCCCGACCAGGCGCAACGGGTCGCGCGCGCCCTCGACCAGCCCGCCCGGGTCGACGGCGAGGTCATCGACTACTTCCACCGGGTGTTGAACGAGCACTACACGGCCGACAAGATGCTCGGCCCCCGAAGCCTGCTACGGCCGGTGCTGGCGCAGATCGAGGTGCTCGACGAGCTACGCCGCGGCGCAGGCGCGGCGCACGCCGACCCGCTGCTGCAGGTGCTGTCCCAGTACGCCGAGATGGCCGGATGGCTGCACCAGGACCTGGGCGAGCTCACCGAGGCGATGGACTGGACGAGGCGGGCAGCCGAGTGGGCGCATTGCGCCGGCGACACCCAGATGGCCGCCTACATGCTGGTGCGGCAGTCGAACATCGCATGCCTGACCGACGACTACGCCGCCGTCGTCCAGCTCGCCGCGGCCGCGCGCCGCCGCCCCGCCGAGCTGGAGCCGAAACTGTCCGCGCTGGCCGCCCAGCAGCAGGCTCGCGGCCTTGCCATGCTCGGCGAGCACAGCCAGGCGTTCGACCTGCTCGACCAGGCGGCCGAGGCGTTGCGCGACCACCCCCACGTCACCCACTCAAACGTGCCGGTCTACCTCCACTACTACGACTCCGACACCCTGCAGGAGCAGTCAGCGGTCTGCTACCGGGCCGCGGGCCGCGCCGATACAGCGGTGCGCATCCTGCAGGAGCAGATCGGCAAGCTGCCCGCCACCCTCGTGCGTGATCGTGGCCACCTGACCGCCAAGCTGGCTGTGGCGGTGGTCCAGGCCGAGCGGGACCCGGCCCGGGCGGCGCACCTCGGGCTCCAGGCGCTCGGTGTCGCGCGGCAGACCAGCTCGGCACGCATCCGGCGAGAGCTGCGCACCCTCGACGACGAGCTGCTTGAGCGGTGGCCTGACGACAGCGACGCCCGGGCCTTCCACGAGGCGCTTGTAGCCGTCTGACCCTCCCGAAGTCAGGCGTTCGCCCTACCCGGATTGGCCGACGTCGGCTGACAGCGAGAGCAGAGGTCGGCACCGGTGCCCGGGCGCGTCTCGCCGATTCCCTCCCGGTGCCGGCCTTCAGGCCGCGATACTGACGGCCATGACACCCAATCCCGCCGGACACGCGGCGTTCACTCGGATCAAGATCCGCACCGGTGCGCTCGTGTTCTGCGGCGACGACGTCGCCCTCATCCACCGCGACCGCGCCAACTCCGTCCACTACACCCCACCCGGCGGCAACGTCGAACCCGGCGAGGACCTCCTGGCGGCGCTCGGCCGCGAGTTGGCCGAGGAACTCGCCCTCAACATCGACCAGGCCACGCCGCCTCAACTGCTGTGGGTGGCCGACCAGATGGTCACCCGCCCCGGGCCCACCGCGCCGCCGCGCAAACTGCATCTGATCTACCGGCTGCACGTCTCCCCGGAGGTCCGTGACCGGATGGCAGCCGAGGAGTACGACGAGTTGCCCGATGGCGGTCGCGAGGTGGGCATCGTCGAATGGATCGACTACCGCAAAACCGCCGACCTGCCTATCTTCCCTCCGATCGGGGCTGCCCTCGCCGCACTGTCCTCTCCACATGCCACGCTGACCGACGCCGCTCTGCCTGCCGTCACCGACGACAACTACACCTGGATTTGAGCGCCACCTCGATGAAGAGGTAGTACTCGCACTCGCACCTGGGACGCGATCCAAGTAGCCGCCCTTAAGGCTTCCGGGCCGCTGGAGGCAGAATGCTTCTCCGCGCTAACCTACAGAAATGGATCTGTTGCTAGCTCGACAGACACTCTCGCGTGCTCGGCGCATGCTGGACGACCTGAGTGGTCGTGTAGAGAACGAGGTCGCTTTCCGGGACCTTTTGCCCTATGTCCTGGACTTGCTCGCCGGAGTGACGCGCTGTATCGACGACGAGAGCAAAGGATGTAGGACGAGCCAGTTCGCCAGTTGGTGGCATACAGCTGACCGTAGGATGCAGAAGGCGATCCAGGATCTGCGCAACGCCGAACTGAAGCGGGTTGAGTCGCGGACGAAGCCAAGAGTCAGGGTCGAGATGACATCTCCTAATCCTAAGCCGGCTGCTATGACCGTCGAGAAACTTACTGCCAATCAAGTTCACATTGACGTTTCAATTGAATGGCAGTTCATCGGCGGGGATCTCGATGGGAAGCAAGTTCTCCCTGCGTTGAATGAGTACTGGCATGAGGTAGGCGTCATCCTTACGAAGGCTGAGACCCTACTCGAGGCTTGAAACCCGCTGCCGGCGAATTCATGTGTGCGCACCAACATCAGCCTCACATTGCTCGGAACAGCGCCTGAGGCGGTTGGTCTTTGTCGAGGCTCTGAGGGAATTCCCTTCCACCGCTGCGGCAACCTAGCGCGCCCGGCGTCCCAGGACCGCGGCGAGCACTTCCGCCGTAGCAGGCGTAGGTTCGGTATGCAGGGTCCGTAGGTGCGCTAGGAGCAGTTGGCCGGTGAGCCTGGCCTGCTCAAAGTAGCCGAGCCGCTGGTGGAGTCGCATGATCCGGCACCAGATCTCTTCGGTGTCCGGGTCAAGACGGCGCGCCTGATCGAGCAGCTCCAGGTTGCGCTCGTGGTCGTCGCACAGCTCCGCGAGCTGGGTGAGGACGTCGACCTGGGCCAGGGTGAGCGGGTAGCGCTCCTCCAGAATCCATTCCTCACTCAGGCCGCTGCCGAGCTCCCCGACGCACAGCCTTGCGGCGCGGTCAAGCACTGCGAGCCGGGATGCCGTGTCGGCGGCGACCCGCACAGCCTTGACCTCTCGCTGGAACTCCCACAGGTCGAAGCCGATCCGTTCGGCGTCGACGCGGTAGGTCTCGTTGTCCATGGCCACGACGAACGACTCGCCGGTCAGACCGGTGGCCGTCTCCAGTGCGTCGCGCAGATGCCGGAGCAGGCTGTGAAACTCGTGACCGGGCGGCTTGCCAGGCCACAGCGCCTCACTGATCGCCTCCTTCGTCGCCCCTCTCGGGTGCAACGCGAGGTAGACGAGCAAGGAGAGCTTGAGACCGCGAATGCGCAGCGGCTGCTCGTGATCCTTCACCAGGACAGCTGGTCGCCCCATGACCTGCACCCATACGGGCGTCGGATGCTCCCACTCAGCGACTGTGCCTACCGGTGGGACAGCCGCATCCTGCTCATACGCATCAGGTTGGGCCTCGCCGAGTACGCGCAGTGCATCGACGAGATCTCCCGCCGGAAGGTGTACGAGGTTCGCGCCGGTCAGGGGTCTCCCATCCTGGCCATGTGCAGCTGACACCGAGTGATCAGCGGCCACCTGGCAGGTGGCCGCAGGCCAGTCGCCCAACAGAAGGGCGCCCATGCCGCATCTGGGCTCCAACAGAGTACCCAGACGGGTGTCGACCTCATCCTCCGGCGTCACAACGAGGATCACGACGGGCAGCGCCTCCCCAGGATCGCGCTGCCGGAGTTCTTCGACGTGACCTGCTTCTCGTTCGGCCAGCATTCGCCGTCGTGTAAAGCGGATCTCCTCGAATCGATCGAGCGCTGCCCCCATCGATTCCAGCACGGTCAGCCCGGGTACGCCTCGCGCCAGGGCGTGGCATTCCTCAACACCGAGAAGCCGAGCCGCGTCCGCCGCACAGGTGAGGACCTCAACGCGGAAGTCGCCCGCCTGATGCAGCAGGTCCACCAGGATCCCTCGGACCACATCGAGCGCTCCTGGTCCGGCGAGTCCGAGGCTCATCCCCGACAGACTCAGTCGGACCGGAGAGCCGTCCTCGTGGACACCGATGACGATGTCATCAGGCACCTCGATAGTGGACGCGGCGCGGACCAGTTCAGCTTCCGATGGCGGCGCCTGGTCCTGTTCGCGAAACAACTGATTGTAGGCACGGCGAGAAGCTTCGATCACCGGCGGTATGTCGGGCTCCGGAGTGATCGTGACCCCTTCTGCGGCGGACGGCAGTACTCGGCGGCGTCGCCGGTGGAACCGCGCGAGCACCTGAGCGGCGCACATGCCTGCGACCGCGGACAGCGCCACAATCCCACCGGACGGTACGTCGATGGTGACGATCACCGGAGTGGCGGACGGTGCCTGCTCCGTCGGCTTCGCACGGGCTTGAGCGGGCGGCGACGGTTCATGGGCAGGAGGCTTCTCGACCTGAACAGATGGCTGGGACCGATGCGCATCGGGCAGACGGAGACGCCAGCCGGGCTGGATGACGTCCGGATCGGTAAACATCTGGCCGTCGACCTGGCGCCGGTCGCCGTTGAGCTTCCAGATCGTGCGCCACTTCAGCCCGCTGCCGAGCCGGTGACCGGCGATCTTCCACAGACTGTCCCTGGGCTTGACCACGTGAACTGGTTCGCGAGGCTTATGCGGAGCACCGTCGACAGCAGCGTCAACTTCCACGACCTGCGTGGCAGCCACGGGTACCGCAGCTGGCTGTATCGGCGTGCTCGCAGCGCGCAGGTCGATCAGTAGAACGGCTATCGCCATCGAGCCCAGCAGTCCGGCGGCCATGGCCTGAAGCGGCCCAAGCAGCGGAACGTGAAGCTCCACACCCCGCGCCAGCGCGGTGATCTCAACGATGAGCGCCACGGAGAAGGCGGCCCACAGCAGCCAGAGTGGGACGGCGAGCACGCTGAGCAGGAGCTGGTCAGGTATCGGGTTCAGCAACAGCCGCTCTATCGCAGTCCAGGAAGGCACGCCGCGCGGGATGGGGAGGCCCGCGAACCGCACCAGCATGTACGGCACGCCGCCCTCGATCCCGATGAGCACGACGCCAGCCAACAGGAGGCGAGCTCCACGGCCGAGGATGATGAGGATCTTCACCTGATCACCTCCGTGACACCGCGCTGTGCTACGGCTGCGGCCTCCCCGGACACCCGGATCGACCCGAGTCCTGCCAGCCCGAGGATCTGCGTGGGCTGGACGGCGTGGACTGCGACGGTGACCCGGTCCCCGGACACCGTGACCATCGCTGTGTCCGACGTGGCCGCGATGTATGCCAGCGCGGCAGCCCGCGCCCGCCCTGGATCCAGCCGCACCTCGGCGTCCCGCCGGTAGGCCGCCAGGTCCAGTTGCTGTGCTCCGGCTCTCGCAGCTTCCTGCGCCTCGTTGACCGCCCGTACCCGCGCGCCCAGCGCCAGCCCGCCGTCCACCACCAGCCCGGCGAGCAGGAACAGCGCTCCCACGATGGCCACCACGAACCCGGTCACCGCGACCTCCAGTAGTCGATCGGCGCCACGAATGATGAGCTCAGCGCCGTATTGCCTGGGATGTGGACGAGTGCGACATCCGACAGCTTCACCTGGCAGGTGACCGTCACCGTGACGCTCCCGCCAGGCCGGAATGAGCTGAGCCCGACGTTCACCTGCCGGCTTGCACATATAACCCGTTTGGCGGCCAGCGCTCCATCAGCGGCTGAGCGGGCGGCGGCACCAGCAGCGGCCGGGGTGCGCGCGACCGACGCGGCCCGCGCGGCCTGGTGCGCGGCGTTGTTGACCTCCAGCCGCGCGGTCACCAGCCGGCCCGCCGCGACAGCGAACAGCGCCAGCACGAACAGCAGCAGCGTGAGCGTGATCAGCTCTGCCGTCGCCGACCCCCGCTCTCGTTCAAGAGGAGCTGCCCTAGGCTCAGCCACATGCCCGACTCCTGCCAGTGTGTGATCTGTTTCGAACTCGACAGTGGTGACCGCCGAACGATCGAGCACATCAACGAGTATGGCTGGAGCGTCGTCATGATCCCGGAGGACGAAACGGGGCCGGGATGGGCGTTCACCGTCGGCCTGCGACACAGCTTCGACTCCCCCGAGATCGCCATGTTCGGGCTGGACGTCGAGCTCCTGCGAAGCTGTCTGAACACCCTGGGAGCCGGGATCGCCGCTGGTCATTCGGCTCGCGCCGACCAGCGACGGGACGACGTGCTGGAAGAGCGCCTGGTAACGCTCAAGATGGTCGACGCCAGCTGGCACTCGACCCTGTTCGGCACGGCGCTGCAGTTCTACCAATACCCTCCGCTGCCGTTCCTGCAGATGTTCTGGCCTGACGGGCAGAATCGGTTCCCCTGGGATGAGGGCTGCGCGCTGGGGGAACTCCAGCCGTCGCTGTGGATCCCGAAGGCCGAGCATCCGGCAGGATCCTGGACCCAGCTGCCCTCCTGACCAGATCACTGATCACCTCGGAACCGCTCGACCGGCCCGACCGCCACTGAGCCGACCGGCAGCTCGAGGAAGGGCACCACAGCCTGCGCCACCCCTGTGATCTCCACGCGAGCCGCGTCAGCCGTACGGGAGACCGACACCTGCGGAGAGCGCAGCACAGATCGGCCCATTTGCGACAACAACGACGACGCCTTGGCCTGACCGGCGCCCGTGCTTCCCCCGTGCGCGCGGACCACCGCCAGTGCCTCCGCCGCCGCGGTCTCGGCTATGTGCACGGCGTGCTGCCAGACGCCGAACTGCACCACGAGCAGGATCAGCACCATGACGAAAGGGAACGTCATCACCATCTCGGCGGTGGCCGCTCCCCGCTCACTCACCCGAGATCGAGCGAGTTCGCCTTCGCGAGCAGCTTGCTCATCAGGATGGCGCCCACGGCGATCGCGATGGCGACCAGGATCGCGACCATCACCACGGTCTCGGTGGAGTAGCCCGCGTCCGGGCGTTCGTTCACGGCCTTGCGCACCTTCTTCAGGTGAGCCTCGAACAGGACCATGAGCCGAAGCAACACGAGTTACCTCCATGTGATTCAGAACCCCGTTAGAACGGCCGCGATGGCCGGATAGCCGACGAAGACCAGGAACCCGACGAACAACCCGACGGTCACGACGCTCATGCGTTCGGTCGCGGCACGGGCGTCGCTTTCGATCTCGGCCAGCTGATGGGCCCGCAGCGACGCCGCCTTGGCCACCAGCGAGGCCCGCACTCGCGCTCCCTCGGTGCCCGCCAGCGCGACGGAGGCTGCCAGTTCGGACAGCTCGCTGATCCCGTACTCTTCGCCCATCTCCCCGAGGGCGGACCATGGAGTACGGCGGGTAGACGTCGCGGCCATCAGGGTGGCACGTAGCCGTACGAACGCCCAGCCGCTGCCACCGGCTGCCGCGTCGGTAAGAGCCCCGTCGACGCCTCGGCCTCCCGCCAGCGACACGACGACCAGGTCCAAGAACGCCGACAGCGTGTGCCGGAACTCCGCCCGCCGTTTCGCGGCTTCCGACCGGATGGCGGTGTCAGGTACGAAGAAGCCGACGACGCCGAGCAGCACCATGCTCCACACCGGAACCTGCCAGGGCAGGCGAAGATCGGCCAGAGCGAGCATGCCGTACAGCGCTGGTCCCAGCAGCAAGAAGACCAGCCCGGCCGCGAGCTTCTCGCCGAAGTACCGCTCCACCGCCTTGTCACAGACCGCCAGGTCACGCCGGGTGGCAGTGCTCACCGGGTTTCTGGTGGCGAGCGGCCGACCGAGCCGGGCAACCACATCAGGTTCAGCAGAGGCCTTCGCCGGCGTGCCGTGGCGGAGCCGTACAAGCTCTTGAGCGAGAGACAGCCGAGCAGGCCACAGGCCGAATGCCATCAGCACTAGGCCGAGGCCGATCCCGGCGCCGAGAATCAGCGAGAGGACCATCAGTCCTCCAGATTCGTGAGGACGCGAGGCGGCTCGCCGATCCGGCTAAGTCGATGGATGAGGTAGAACGACGCGGCGAAGACCAATCCGACGAGGAGCAGCACGACCTGGCCGATCGTGGTGCCGTAGGGAGCCAGGAAGTCACGGTTGAACAGCATCAGGCCACCCGCCATGAGCACCGTGACGGCCATGATGGTCCGCACCGACGAGTGGGTCTGCGCGCGGGCGGCGGCCACGCGCAGCCGCATCACCGCGTGTGCCCGAGCAGCCTCTGCCAAGCGGCCGAGGAGATCGCCGAGCTGTCCGGCCTGCCGCTTGGCAGCCAGGATCAGTGCGCCGCACACGAGGTCGCCGGTCGGATCGGCGAGGTCGTCGGCGAGCAGTTTCAGCCCGTGCGGAAGCCGTTCTCCTTGGTCGAGGCGGGCGGCCAGCTCCATGATCTCTGGACGGATCGGCTCAGGGGCGATGGCCGCGGTACTGCTGACCGCCTGGTGCAGGCCTGCTGAAGCGGCGAGGGTGTCACGGAGCATCTCGGCCCAGACCGCGACCGCCTCGATGCGGGCGACCTGCCGAGCGTGCTCACGGTCGGGGCCGAGCGCCTTGGGCAGGAACCACGCGGCCAGACCTGCGAGCGCGGCGCCGACGGGCCAGCGGGTGACGGCTCCGATGAGTACGGCGGCGCCCACGCAGGCGGCCAGCCGCACCAAGAGCCGGGGGTCGAGCGGGCCGCGAGGTTCGACGACGCGAGGCTTGAACCCGGTGGCGACGAGGACGAGACCGAGACCGATACCGGCACCTGTCAGGGCTGCGAGCAGGGCATATTCCGTCATGAGGCCAGCCACTCGTCGACGTTCAGGCCCGCTGCCTCGAACTCGTCCAGGGTTTCGGTGCGCAGCGGGTGGTTGCGTATGGCACGACGGTCGGGGCCGGGGGCGTAGATCTCGTTGGAGATGACGTTGATGCCGTCGCACCCGACGATCTCACGGACGCTGGAAACGACGCGGATACCGTCGCGGGTCAGCGTGAGATACACGACGAAGTGCAGCGCTTCGGAGATGAGCATGGCCGCGGCCTCGGCCGACAGTCGCTCAGGGGCCTGCATCGCGAAGGATGAGAGCCGCTTGAACGCACCATCGCTGGAGCTGGCGTGTACGGTGCTGAGCGAGCCGTCGTTGCCCTGGGTCATGGCGTTGAGCATCGGGATGATCTCATCGCCTTTGACCTCTCCGACGATCACGCGGCTGGGTGACATGCCCAGCGCGATGCGGACCAGCTCCGGAAGTGTGACGGCGCCCTGACCCTCGATGTTGGACTTGCGAGCCTGGAAGGCCAGGACGTTGGAGTGCGCTTGCTTGTCGCGGTCCAGGCCGAGCTCGAACTGGTGCTCCACGGTGATGATCCGCTCGTCTCGCGGCAGCACCGAGGCCATCGCTCTGACCAGAGTTGTCTTTCCACCACCCGTCGCGCCGACGACCACGATGTTCTTGCGGGCCAGCACGGCCGCGGAGAGAAATCCTTGAAGCTGGCGATCGAACGTCCCAGTCTTGTACAGATCGTTCATGGTGGCGTCGGGGAAGCGGTGGCGACGGATGGATGCGGCTGTCTGCCGGGAGATGGCCATCGTCGCGACCAGACGGGCTCCATCCGGGAGCTCCATCTCCAGCATGGGCGAGCCGGGGTCGAACCGGCGCTCTCCGACACCGAGCAGAGCGGCGACAGTGCGGATCGTCTCCGCCAAGTCCTCGTCCGATTCCGCGACCGGGCCGACTTGTTCCGACGTCCCGTCGGCATAGGTGATGTGGACGTCGTCGAAGGCGTTGGCGTTGATGTTCTCGATGTTCAGGTTGTCGAGGTACTGCTGGAACCCGGCGAGCCCGAACAGCCGGTTGTCGACCGCTTTTGCGATCTGCGCCTCGGTGACCGGATCCAGTGGAGGACGACCTGCGTCGATCGACCGCCGGATGTGCGCGTCCAGTGCCTCCGTCGTGAGCTGCCTGCCGTACTCGCGCCGCTCCTTCGGGGTCATCGGCGGACGTCCCGCCTCCTCGTCCGCGCGGCTGCGGGCGGCGATCCTGTCGGCAACCTCGACGCGGATCTGTTTGATCAAGTCCTTCACGGAGTCGGCTCCAGCTGGACAAACGTAGCCAAGGTCGCGGAGAGCTCTTCTGCGGCCCTGACCAGGCGGGTACGGCGGCGTCGGCCCTCCAGGAATGCCTGGGCAACCGGATCGTGGCGGATGTGCGCGCGGACCTTCAGCCCGAGCGCGTCCGTGACTTCCTTGGGCGGATACGGACCGCGACCGACAAGGACCAACTCCGCGTTCGGGGGCAGTCCATCGAGGTGCGCGAGATCAGTCAGATGGGCGCGGGCGAGAACGAGGAGCCGGTCGGTTGAACGAGCCAGCTCGACCGAGGGTCCGACCAGTCGCCCGAGGTCGGCGATCAGCATCGTGTCACGGAGGAGCTTCGGAAAGAGCGCGGGGAGCGTGGGTGCGAGTGCGCTGATGGCGGCGTACGCCTGCGCGGGATGGGCCGGCGCTGCGATCACTTTCAGTCCGCTGAGCAAGCTCTGTGTGTGCCTGGTCAGGACTTCTGGGTCGCGTTCCCTGCGGAACTCTGTGGCGAGCGATGCGATGCCGGGATCCGGTTGGAGCCCGTGGTATCCGGCCAGGTCGCCACCAGAGGCGTCGAGTTCGGCGAGTAGTGCGCTTCCTGGCCAGGTGGTCGCCAGGGCGAGTGCGAACGCCGTCACCCCTGGGGAGCCCTTCACCGATGCCACGCCGATCACCGTCATGGTGCCTCCGGTGAGATCTGCATCAAGCTCACCAGACCCTGGGCGATCGGAGCCGAGACGGACTGCGCGTCGATCTGTGGCAGCAGGAGGGTGACCACAGCAGGGTTCTGCGGCTGTTCCGGCCGGTCAACCTTGGTGACCACGGCGACCACGGCTTTCACCTTGGTATTCGCATCCGTCATCACTCCAGTTTCGGGAATCGGTGAGACGGATACGCGGTCACCTGGGGCCAAGTCCGGTGGATACTGGCCGGGCTTCACCGCAACGCCAACCACGGCAAGCCCCGGCTGCGGGAAAGCCGGGTCCCCTACGACGTTCTCGGTGACCAGCGTGCCCGCCATCAGCGGCACCTTCGTCTGGCGTCCGATTACCTTCTGCGCCATGCCCGGCGGGACAAGGTTCGCATCCATCGAGCCCTTGACCGCGCGGAGGTCGGCCGCGGTGAGGGTGTGTCCCACCTGCAGATCGGTCTGGACGGCCAACGCCCCAGTTTCAACGGCCCCCACGCGCAGTGTCACCGCAGCCGAGGCGAACGAGCATGCCAAGACGACGATGCCGCCGAAGAGCACCCTGCCTACACTGCGGCGTCGTTTCGGCATACCCGGTTTCGGGCGTGCCGGAGCGGCAGTCCTTACCAACATGTTCCCCCGTTCAGTTGGTAACGATCGCCTGGCTTTCGGCGACCCGGAAGCTTGTGGTGGAGGTGGTGACGAGCGGGGGGAACGTGCCGCTCTCCCCGGCGGCGCTCCAGGTGATGGCCCACGTGATCGTCGCTGTCACCGGGTACTTCGCGCTGGGATTCGTCGCGCTGGACTTGACGTAGGTGTGGCCGCAGGTCGGCGACTCCTTGCGTGCGTCGTCGCGACCGTGTCTGAATGGCGTCCCCGGGCCCTTACAGGTCACCGTGGTTTCATCGCCCATGTTCCAGGTGACGAGTGTCGGCGTCGCCGTAGCGGTCGCGGTGATGCCACCGGCCGTGGCGGTCGACATGTATGGATGCCAGATGCTCCGCCCAACGGATAGCCAGATCGGGAGACGGACCAACTGCGGGTCGGACGGCTTAGGCGAAGAGTCGATGGCGGGCGATGGCAGTGTGAAGCGGTCCCGAGCTATGAGAGCAACCATGATCGGAGTCAGCGCCGGGGCTCCGTCTACTGGCTCACCTTCCGGCGCGCCACCGTCGCGGGCGAGGAGCGGCGGCTGCCCTGGGCAGGTGATCAGGACCCATCGCCCGCTGCTGGGAGCTCCTGCCGGCGCCTGTGCCGGCGCTGTCGAGCACGTCGGGCCTTGCGCGGAGCCAGATCCGCTGCCGGAATGGCCCCCGCCGGTCGGATCGGTTCGGTTGGTGCCCCACCAGCGCCTGGCCTCGGCGGCGCAGCCTGTGCTGCCGAAGCTGCCGCACTCCGCGATTCCGGTACCGCCACCGTCGTCACCGGAGGCCACGAAGACCGTGGTGGTCAGCGCGCAAGAGACCAGGACCTGGGTCAGCACGTCCCCGCCTCCTTGAGGATGTAGGAGTTGACGTACCAGGAGCCCCTGCGGAGGGTGAGCACTGCGGTGGTGTGGTGCCGTCCGACGTCTGCGCCGCCTTTGGCCTTGCTTCCGCTCTTCTCATGGACCAGGAACCTCGTGTCGTCGACGCAGTCCACGATCGTGGCCTTCGTCGGGATGTTCTCCGGCTTGAGCTCGGCAATACGCGTGCTGAGCAGCAGTGGGTCGCCCTTGACCACTTGGCCCTTCTTGCTGGCGAGAAAGAGCCCATAACGGAGCTTCGCCTCGGCGTCTCCAGTCGTGTGGTCGGCGATATCCGGATCGTTCCAGTCCGCCGTATGGGCAGCATCGGCGAAGTCGCGCCACATGCCTCGGTAGGCATTAAGGATGGCGTCCTTGACCGAGGCCAATGGGTCGATGGAGGCGGTGAAGGACGGTGGCGCAAGGGATGTCTGCGCGCTCTCGACAGGCCGACAGGCCGTTAGAGCAGCAAGCACGATCGTCCCGGCCAAGAGACGTTCCCGTTGGGCGCACCGTCGCCGCATGACTCGTCCTCGCAGTTCGAGAGGGTAGTAACCGCGTGGGCTAGTCACAGTAATGCGACGATGAAAAGAAATCTAGTTGCGCAATGTAATCACTGCACGTCAGAGCATTGTAAATGCGCCGGATTATCTCCAAATATCAATACATATGCGGTGAACTGGGCGGGAGAATTTCTTCCTGCAAAGGAAACCGCGCGGAACAGGGCGCCTCTGCTCCGCGCGGTCCTCTGCCCGGTGCGCCCCTCGTCACTGCGAGGTACGAGATGACGGGAGTGGACCCGGTACCACTCCTGCCAGACTCACCGGGGCTGGGCGGCGCAACGACGAGGCCGCGCCTCCGTCACATCGCCGCGCCGGTCGAACGAACCTGCCATTACACAGGTTCAGCTTGAGTAGCGGCCTCAACGCCGCTCATGCGCTGCTTGTAGATCGGAAGGATCAAGTCGACGACACCGCAGACATCGTCGAGGGAGCACTTGCGCCACCGCCCCTTCTGGTCCGGCCAGCGGAAGCCGTGCTGGCGTCCGATCCAGATGACCAGTCCAGGCGCGAGGCTGAGCATTGGTTCGTCCGCCGCGCACCAGAAGACATCACGGTCTTCGGTCGGGACTCCGGCGGTCTGCAGCTCGTTCCGCAACTCCGCGAGTGCCTCGTCAGGCGTCATGAGGAGGCTCCCGCTACACGGCGGCGCCTGCGGACATTCCGACCAAGGGAGGGCTCGGTCGTGGATGACCGCCGGAATACCGGGCGTGAAATGAGCGCGGGGATGTCGCAAAAGTGCCGCTCTATCGCCTTCGCTCGGCGCTCCAACTCCTCGGCGGTGGACGCCTCGATATGCGGCGCCGCTCGCAGGTCCAAGCTTCTTGATAGGCCCCAGAAGCTCTTGGTGTGCTCGCCGAACCAGATGGTCCATTTGGGAAGTCGTGCCGCGAGCGCTCGCGCAGTCTGTGATTCATCCATCTGGAGGTCCCTACGTTGTCGAAATCGAGTCGGTCCCAGTAGAGGGCCTGCGCACGGGCGATCGGAGGGTGACAATGAGGAGCACCGGCGGACACGCAATGCATTCAGGCAAGCACGGAGGCGGAGACAGTGGAGCCACCACGATGGGCCGCACGCATCCGCGCCGAGCGGAAGGCGCGCCTGTGGGACGTGCACAGTATGGCCCGACGTCTTCGCGTCGCCGCTGGGGACAATGTTCGCGATCTTCCCGATCACGAAGCGTTGGTTCGCTCGATCCGGCGCTGGGAGTCGGGCCGGATCGCGTCACTGAGCGAGCGGTACCGGCTGCTGTTCTGCCGTGCCTTCGGGATGAGCGAGGGCAACCTCTTCCACCAGGACGACCGTGGCTCCGAGACCGTCGCCACGGTCGCCTCTCCTCGACCACCGACCGGCTGTCACGACCTCGAGGCCATGGCGTCCTTCCGCGGCGCCGATCGGCAGGTCGGCGGCGGCCATCTCTACGCGACCGTCCTCGGATATCTCGAACGCGACGTCGCTCCACGCCTTTTCGGCGGCTCGGACGGCGCCGCCACATTCGTGGCTGCCGCCGCATTCACCGAGATGGCCGGGTGGATGGCACACGACGCCGGCCAGGACGACCTCGCAGGACATCACTTCGCCCGCGCGCTCGACCTCGCGGGCATCGGCGGTGATCGGCAACTCGAAGCCCACATCCTCGGCAGCATGAGCTACCTCTCCCGGCACCTCGGGAAAGGCGGTGATGCTGTACGGCTCGCGCGGCGTGGGAGCACGATGCTGGCCGAGAGTCGCAGAGCGGCCCCGGCGATGGAGGCACGGCTGCTGGGGATGGCTGCGCGAGGATTCGCGGAGCTCGGAGAACCTGACGAGTGCTCTCGTCTGCTGGCCAAAGCGGAGAACACGCTCCAGCGCGAACCGGCCATTGTCTCGCCCTGGGCTGGCCCGTATGACCAAGGCACCCTAGCCCTAGACGCCGCCCGGTCGATGGTCGTACTGAGGCAGCTTTCGGCTGCCCGCCGACAGGTGGAGCAGGCCATCGCGCTGCGCTCGACTAACCGCGCCACCCGGAGCCGAGCCCTCGGGCAACTCGTACTCGCGAACATCCTGCTGGAAACCGGCGAACTGGACGAGGCGTGCGTTGTGATGCGCAAAGTGATCGAGGAAACTCAGGCATTGAGCTCGATGGTCGTCACGCGGCAACTGGCCGAGGTGCGCGGGCGGCTGGAGGCGTACCGTGGCGAGGAGATCGTCGTCGACTTCCTTGCAGTACTGGATCAGACATTGAGGGAGCGGCGGTGGTTGTACCAATGGGGAGGTTCTCGTCGTGAACCCGGAGGCCCCGCTCTACGAGCGTGATCCCGAGGCGTGGAACATGTACCTGGCGGAGGGCAACGCGAAGCAGGCCAGGAAGCGGGTAGGTGCCGATGTCCTGATCCGGGACGAGCAGGAGCGGATCTTGCTGGTCGACCCCAAGTACAAGCCCGATTGGGACCTTCCGGGGGGTATGGCGGAGGCGAACGAGTCTCCCGCCGCGGCAGCACGCCGGGAGATCAAGGAAGAACTCGGGTTCGACTTGGAGATCAGGCGGCTGCTGGTTGTGGACTGGGTTCCCCCCCACGGGCCTTGGGACGACTCCCTCATGTTCATCTTCGATGGTGGAGTGCTGAGCAAGGAACAGGCAGCCAGACTCCAGGTGGTTAGTGACGAGCTTGCCGCCCACCGCTTCTCTCCCCTTGAGGAAGTAGAGCGCCTGCTGCGGCCATACGTGCTTGACCGCACTCGATCAGCTCTCCAGGCACTTCGAGAAGGCTGCGGAAGCTACCTCGTGTATGGACGCAGGCAGGAGTCCAGCTGATCCAGCGCGTCAGCTGCGAATAGCGGCTCGGAGTTCTCTCACGGAAACCTCGATGTGATCAGGGCTCGGCAGATGTACCACTCCGAACCGGGACGCCCTCTCTAACTGGATCTTGTGGAAGGTGAAGGGTGGTGTGGCCCCGGCCAGAATCTCGCTTGGCTGACGCTTCCGGCCCTGGCCATCCTTGTGGAACTTAGCGTTCTTGACCAGCAGGCTGCAGACCTTACGGCCACACCAGAAGTCCACGCGGAACAGCGCGTCAGCGAGCGGATGCATGCGCACGTCCAGGCCGGCAGCCCGGAGGTGGGCCACGACGTAGATCTCGCGGAGGAAGGAGTAGTAGGCGTTGCCGACGCGCCAGCGCATCGAGGCCTTGGCGTCAAATTCGGGCACACCCTTTGCTACTGCACGGTGGATCTCCGCCTGGGAAGGCAGCCACAACATGTTGACCGCTTGCTCGTCCTCCTGGATGAACGCGAAGAAGCGCTGCCACGTCGGCAGCTCATGCAGGGCTTCTACGGCGTAGTGGAGAACGTGCATGAAGGCGAAGTCGGGATGCCAGTCCACGATGTCCTTGACGCTCTCCGCTACCTTGCGCTTGACCTCGCCAAGCGCGTGATTGGTCGACCTGCAGACGCGCTCCACGTCCGCTGGGGTGAGTTGGTAGAGAAACTCGGTCTGATGCGCCTCCACGAAGGGCACCACTGCGGGCGCCTTCGACCGGTCGCCCCGCCAATCTGTGAGTACGCGATTGGCCTGGTTGGTGACATTGAACAGGTCAAGGACGTCCTGAGCCGTGGTGCAGAGGATCATCATGGCCATCCGAGGGGTTGAGAGCCTGCATGGATCGAGACACTGTCCACACGAAGGTACCCATCCGCACCGACATTTCCGACTCTGCTAGCCAGATGCCGATTTATGCCACAACTTGCCGAATCCTGCCGTCAGCTCTACCCTGCCGATAGAGATCTTGATCGAGGAGGCTCTTGGTGGACACGGTCTGGCCGGATTGGCAGAACGACAAGCTGGGCACACGCATCCGCGTCGCCCTCTGGCTCCACGGCGAAGTCGGGGAGGGCAAGCGCTTCAACAAGCAGGAGCTACGCCAGGCAATCCCCGGCGTAGAGCAAGTGGACCGGCGGATGCGGGACCTCCGCCCCGCAGGGTGGGTCATCAAGACCTACCGGGACATGGCCAGTCTCAGCCCCGACGAGCTGTTCCTTGAGAAGATCGGGGCTCATATCTGGGAGCCAGGGCAACGCTCTGCCGGGCTCCGCGCCATCAGCGGAAAGACCCGCCGCCAGGTGATGGAGCGGGACAACCACCGATGCGTCCGCTGCGGCGTCGCCGCTGGCGAGGCGTACCCAGATGATCCCGAAAGCGTCGCGCGGCTCACGCTTGGGCACGTGACCCCTCACAAGCACGGATCCACCGCTCAGCTCGAAGACCTCGTGACCGAATGTGCCCGCTGCAACGAGACCGCCAAGCATCTGACCGGCGTCCAATACTCCGCCGATCAGGTGTGGGACCGCATCCAGGAGCTCCCAAAGAAGGAGAAGCAGAAACTGCTGAACTGGATGGCGGCTGATCGCCGGCCTACATCACCGACCGAACACGCCTGGGCCTTGTACCGGCAGCTGCCGGCCGTGCACCGGGATACCCTCCGCGTACAGCTCAGTCTCGCGCTCGAGGCAGGCACAGGGAGCGCCCGGTGATTGTCAGTGGCGACGGCTATGTTCAGCCCGTGATCACCCCACCCGCCGAGTACGACTCGGAGATGGAAAAGGTCTTCGCCCGGCTTATGGATCTTGACCCGAAGGGTGAGAGGACGGCCAAGGCCATCAGGCGGACTTTCGACATGCTTCTCGATGGTCAGCACACCGGCCGGTTCCGCTGGGAGCAGCTCCATAAGACCGAAAAGACCCATTGCGGCACTCTGGTCGAGATCAATCTCCAGCGCGAGTTCGGCTTTGCCGACGGAACGGCCCTTGACTACTCCATCGAGGATGCCGAGGTCGACTGCAAGTACTCACAGGATCTCGGGGAGTGGATGATCCCCCCAGAGGCGGTAGGACAGATCCTCCTCGGCGTGTGGGCTAATGATCAGCTCGGACGATGCTCTGCGGGGCTGGTACGGGCGCGGCCAGAGGTGCTGACCAACGGTAAGGGCAATCGCGACCTCAAACGGCGCTTGACCAAGGAGGGTAAGCAGACCGTCCGCTGGCTGTTCCAGAATGCTTCCCTACCGGAAAACACCCTGCTCCGCATGCCGGCAGAGGATGTTGCCGCAATCTTCGATTGCGGCAAGCCCGGCCACAAGTGCCGCCACGGCACCAAGCGCGTGAACGAGCTCTTCCGTAGAGCACAGGGCCGCCTGGTAGGACGGACCGCTGTCGCCACAGTTGCGCAGCAGGAGGACTACATGAAGCGCATCCGCGGGAACGGAGGTGCCCGCTCCGATCTCCGGCCTGAAGGGATCGTCATCTTCGGGCAATACGACAGCCACAGGGGCCTCGCACAGCAACTCGGACTGCCACTCGCTGGCCCCGGCGAGTCGATCAGTGTTCGGCTGGCCGAGCGCCGCCCACGGCACATCGGCCTCCCATTCATCCAACTCGGTGACAAGGACTGGGTAGTTGCTCTGCCCGACGATCCGATTGAGCTTGCTCCCGTGCTTCCTGAAACCAAGAAGTCTTCAGCGGTAGCCGAGTAGTCCCCTGGGCCAGCGCCCACAGACCTATGCACTAACATGAACATCGCCGAGGTTCCCCGGAGCCTCGGCGATGGCGGTCCGCGAGCCGTACAAGCCTGACATGACCAGCACTTTCCAGGATGAGTCGTACCGCTGAGCATCGAGATCCAGAATTCTTTACCTTCGGCGCGCCGCCAAACGCTCGCTCCCGGTTGCGGAAGTGTCAGCTGGTCGCGCTACTCTCGCTCGCATGTTCGGTATCGGGATTCACCACTGCAACCACCGCCGCAACGGCCGTGGTCAGCCCTTCGTGCTCCCAGAGCCGGACCACACGCCATCCTGCGGCCTCAAGCGCGGAGTTGACGCGCTGGTCGCGTTCCATGTTCCGGCGGAGCTTGGGCGCCCAGTACCACTCGTTGCTGGTCGGTTGCCGACCGTGCTCGGGGCAGACGTGCCAGAAACAGCCGTCGACGAATACGGCGATCTTCTTGGCGGTGAAGACGATGTCGGGGCGAACCTTCACCTCACCGAGATCCAGCCGGAAATCCTTGCGATAGCGGAGGCCCATCTGGTGCAGCGCACTTCGCAGTGCCACTTCCGGCTTGGTGTTCGAGCGCCGGTTGGCCTGCATGTTGCGCGATCGGCCCTCGTTCAGCGGCGCCGGGTACAGCCCGCGTTCATGGGCCTGCTTCCTGGCTTGAACTCTCTTGCTCTCTCCCACATTCGTCCCATTGGGTGTACGGCTAGTGGTCTCCTTCGCGAAGATACAGCTGCCCACTCGTCTCATGCCTCATCTGGACTACGAAAGGGGTCCCTGTGACCGAGAAGCACCTTCGCGTCGTCGAGGGCGACACCGGGGCCAACGGGCTGGAGTCGGGGTCAGCGAAGACAGAGCGCGACGACGACATGCTCAAGGTGGTCGAGATCTGCGCAGGCGCTGGGGGACAGTCGCTCGGGCTGGAACGTGCGGGCTTCCGGCATTGGCTGGCCGTCGAGCTCGATGAGCAAGCCGCTCAGACACTGCGCCACAACCTGGTCAAGGTGTTCGGCTACGCCGAGAAGGAAGCCACCGACACCGTCAGAGTCGGCGACGTTGCCGACCCTGAGGTCTGGGATCCAGACGAATACAAGGGCGTCGATCTGCTAGCCGGTGGAGTGCCTTGCCCTCCTTTCAGCATCGCAGGCAAGCAATTGGGCGCCACCGATGAGCGTGACCTATTCGCATGGGCCGTGGAACTATGTGGCCGGATCAAGCCGAAGGCACTCCTGCTTGAGAACGTCAAGGGTCTAAGCGGCACCCGTTTTACTGCGTATCGGCAGCGAGTACTCGACCGGCTGAGGGAGCACGGCTACATAGCGGAGTGGAGGCTGCTGCACGCGAATCGATTCGGAGTTTCGCAGCTCCGTCCCAGATTCGTGCTGGTCGCACTGCAGCCCCAGTACGCAGAATACTTCGAGTGGCCCCAGCCAAATACGGAACACCCACCGACAGTTGGCGAGCTGCTCAAGGATCTGATGGCCCTGGGAGATTGGCCCAAAGAGAAGTTGGTGGAGTGGGTTCAGCGGGCGGACAAGATGGCCCCGACCATCGTTGGCGGCTCCAAGAAGCACGGTGGTGCCGACCTCGGTCCTAGCCGCGCAAAGGCGGCGTGGGAGGCGATGGGGGTTGACGGCAAAGGCGTGGCTGACGGGCCGCCCGGACCGAACAACCCAAGGGTGAAGGGTGCTGAGCATCCGATGCTGACAGTGGAGATGGTCGCGCGCATCCAAGGCTGGTATGGCACGGACTTCGATGAGTGGGAGTTCCTAGGCGGGAAGACTTCGAGGTACCGGCAAGTCGGCAACGCCTTCCCTCCCCCGGTCGCTAAGGCGCTTGGCGAGGCGATTAATAAGGCTCTGCGAAAAGAAGGCGAACCCCGAACCCTGGTGGAGAATACAGACGTTGTGCTAGACCCCGTCTACAAGGTCCTGCTTGGAAGCGCGCGGCCACTGACAGTTGAACAAATCGTTGAGCGACTGGCCAAGGCGAACGCGCCGATGGAGCAGCCCGAAGTCGAGCGGCGCCTGAACCACCTCGGCCACGACTTCGAACTGATGCCAACCGAGCGGTCTAACGGCGACCTCGCGTACAAGCTCGGCGAGTTCAAGGCATTTGTTGGCCAGGAGGACCATCAACGACATGACTTGTTCAGCAAGAACAGGTCGAAGATCAGCTAACCTAGTTGCAGCTCAGTCCCGGCAAGGCGGCTCGGAAGATCACTAGCTGAGCCCCTGGCGTCACAGCCCCTCCGTCAGCGGCCACCAGGGCAAATAGGAGATGCGGGAGATCGTTAACGCGATCCTGTATCAGAGCCGGACCGCCTGCCAGTGGAGCTTGCTGCCCCATGAGCTGCCACCTCGCAGCGCGGTCATGTACTACTACGCCGCTTGGCGTATGGACGCTACCGCCCGGGTTCCGCAGTTGGTGGTCACACGTGATGCCGAATTCCGGGCGTGAGCTGCGGGAAGGCCGAGACGGCCTGGCAGGGTCGTGTGCCCACGCCCTCCCGACCTGTTTCGATCTTGCCTAGCTGGCGTCGAAGGCGGTGAGGCGAGGCGGCGGGGTGATGGAAAGTGCCTGGTAGATGGCCTTGCTGTCGGGGCGGAGTGGGGTGGTCTGGGTGATCGTCCCGGCCTTGCCCGCGAGGGTGACCTGCTTGAGCCGGGCGGTCTCGCGCCGGATGTGCCGCCATGTTTGCCCGGTGGAGCGCTCGGCGACGCGGGTCAGCAGCAGGGCGAGCCAGCAGATCAGGACATGGGCGCGGATCCGGTGCTCGAGCCGGTGGAACACCGGCCGCAGCAGCAGCTCGGACTTCAGATCCCGGAACCCGCGCTCGGCCTCGAGAAGGTTCTTGTAGCCCAGGGCGGCGTCCTCGGTGGAGATGTCGGGGTCGCTGGTGGCGAGCAGGTACTTGCCATCCAGGTTCGCCTCGGTCTTGACCTTCGCGCGGTCGATGACCAGTCGGCCGTTCTTCTGCTGCCGGATCCACCGCTTCAACGTGGGGTGGTCTCGCAGTGCGCACTCGGCCCGCACGTGCGCTTCCTCGGCCCGGTCGGCGGCCTTCGCGCTCACCTGCCCGTTCTTCGCGCGGGAGCGGTCGCGTTCCCGCTGAGCGGCGATCCGCTCGAGCTCGGCCTCGATCCGGGCGATGGCCTGCTCTCGCTGGTGCTTGTCGCGCTCGGCCTGCTCAGGGTTGTGGCAGATGATGAACCGGACGTCGCCGGAGCCGTCGACCTTGACTTCCTTGACGCGAAGGTTGTCGCGGACGCTCTGGTAGCGGCCCTGCCGCGAGAGAGCCTGCTCGACCAGTGCGTTGCCGTCGCGCATGCGCATCCCGGCGATGAAGTGCCCGCCGGCCCGGCGCAGATAGGCGAGGTTGTCGGCGCTGGAGAAGCCGCGGTCGACCACGGTGATCACGCGGCCGAGCTTCCAGTCCCGCATGTCGTCCTTCACCTCGGCCAGGATCTGCTGGTCGTTGGTGCTGCCGGGCCAGCACCACACCCGCACGGGGATGCCCTCCTTGGTCACCGCCAGGCCGATCACGATCTGCGGCAGGTCGTCGCGGTGGTCCTTGGACTTGCCGTATCGGCGGAACCCCCGCTGCTCAGCGGTGTCGTCCTCTTCTTCGTCGCGTTCGAAGTAGGTGGAGGTGGTGTCGAAGAAGAGCAGATCCACCTCCAGGTTGAGCAGATGAGCGACGGCGAAGAACACCGCTTCCTGCACCTTGCCGGTGGTGTCGGCCTCGGCCAGCAGGTCCATCGCCCGATATGCCTGGTCCTCATCCATGCGTCCCAGCCCGCTGATGATCGCGTCTTCGCTGGCCCATTCGGCGGCCGACAGCTTGCTCATAGGGTCGATCGCCCGGTTGGCGACCAGAGCGACAGCACCCGCTCCACGTTCGTGGTGAACCGGCGCCCGTCGGTGGCCTTCTTGATCGCACCGGCGATCTCCAGGCGCTTCCAGAGCGCGTCAAGCAGCCAGGACGTCCCGATCGGCCGTGAGTCGATCACCTCCATCGGAGAGACTCCGGCCGCTAGACCGGCCTCGGCGCCGTCGTCCAAGACGAGGCCGTCGCCGCCGAAGTGTTTGGTGATCGAGGCCGCGAGCCGCCGCAGCCCGTCCACGTCCAGCCGGTCGACCCGGCCCAGGTTCATCAGCACGTCTGGCTTGACCTGGCCGTCCACCCTGCGGTTATGCGCCAACGCCGCGTATCGCACGACCGTCCCGTCGGCGTTGGTCCGCTGGGTGAACCGCAAGTACATGCCCACAGGGAACCATGAATTCCGCTGCTCCACAGCGAAATCCCAAACGCTCGTGTTACTACACTTTCGAGCCCGACAGGCTCGTGGAACACAGCCCTGGCTCGCTGACCAGCCACTACGCGCCAGCGATCACGCCCATGTGCCTACGAACTGCGGAACGCGGGTACCGACAAGGCCATCCACGACCTGCTGCGCTTCCAGGTGCGGGAAAAGAAGGGACGATTAGACGACCCCAGCCTGGTGGTGCTCGACACCCAGAGCGTGCGCGCCGCGGCCGACCGTCCCGAAAGCCACGACCGGCCGGGATGCGGCCAAGAAGAAGGTACCGGGTCGCAAGCGTGGGCTGGCCGTGGACGTGCTGGGCTTGGTCATCGCGGTGGTGGTCGCGGCAGCTTCGATCCACGACAACGCCACCGGTAACGCTCTGCTGGACCGGGTCGCCGCCGCCACTGCGCCCGGCAGCGTCCAGACCGCCCTGGTCGACCAGGGGTTCAACAACAGCGTGGTCACCCACGACGTCGCCGTGAAGATCGTCGAGCGGAACCCCGCCGAGGCCGGGTTCGTCCCTTAGCCCAAGCGGTGGGTGGTGGAGTAGACCCTCCGGCGCGATATCCCTGCACCGTCGCCTGGTACGGGACTACGAACACGATCCGGCCAGCTCCGAGTCACGGGTGTACTGGGTGATGACCGACGTGCTGACCCGCCGGCTGACCGGCCCTTCCACTCCCGCCTGGCGCAACACGTGAGCACCCCGGACCCCGGCGCGTGGCTGCTGGACCGGATCGACGCCCGTGAGAAGGCGCTGACCAGCCACATCGGACAGGTCCAAGCTCAGATCGAGGAGTTGACCGCCCGCCTGCGGGACCTCGACCAGGACCTCGATCATCTGCGGATCACCCGCAAGACCTTGCTCGTCCTCGCTGGCGAACCCGGTCCGGCATCCCCGCCACCACCGGCTCCCGCAGTGCCCGACCATCCCGCCTACCAGCAGATTCTCACCCTTATGGCTGACACCGGCCAGCCCTCACGAGCGCGTGACCTCTGCTTGGCCCTGGACCTGCCCCCGGCGCGTAAGAACATCGAGAACACTCGCGCCAAGCTCAAGCGCCTGGTCAGCCTGGGCATTCTCGTGGAGATCGAGCCGGGATTGTTCGCTCATCTGCGTCCATCGCCCAGCAACGACCCCGTGACCAGCTCTCCTCATGCAGCGCATGCGATCAAAGGGATATCAACTCGCGAACCGCCCGATCAGACCGCAAGGGGAAGCCCTTCGTGCTCCAGCCGCAGACCCAACAGGTTGAACTGCACAAGCCCCTGCCACACCATCCACAGCCAAAACAGGGCGACGAGCATGTCCGGAAAGCCCGTCGTGAATGCGCCAAGGGCCTGGTAACCGTCCCGACGAGGGTGACCACATCCCATGACGATCTCCTCCGAAGAGCAAATATGACCGAGCTGGATGCTTTGCGGGTGGCGATCGCCTAGTCAGAGGATGGGCTAGCTATCTCCAGCGGACGATCCTGCTGCTCCGGGAGATGGCTAACGTATGCCTGCAGGCGCCAAGATTATGGATAATCGGCACATCTAGCTCACACCGCTATATTCGACCGCAAAGTTCCTCAACACACCGTGACCCATTCGACCCTATTGCAAACCTCCCCAGGATGGGCGAGAATCTAACCTCAGATATCTTCAGGAAAGGGTTCTGAGCAGATAATGACACCTTCACAATGGATCAGCGATGGCGAGCTCGAAGTAGACGAGGATACCCAGATCGATGAGTATGACATCGTTGCCTCGCCTAACGATTTTAATGTCACGACTATCAACAACTTCATCGAAAAAGGGGCAGTTAAGGTCCCAGGATTTCAGCGCAACTATGTCTGGGACATTAAGCGTGCATCGAAGCTGATCGAGTCGCTAATTATTGGTGTGCCAGTTCCGCAAGTATTCCTGTACGAGGAATCTCGCAACAAGTTCTTGGTAATCGATGGCCAACAACGGCTGCTTACTGTTTTCTTCTTCATTCAAGGACGATTCCCGCGCAAGGAGAAGCGGGCGTCCATCAGAAAGCTCTTCAACGTCGGAACTGGTGCACCTAATCTTGAGGTGCTATCAGACGACTCTCTATTTGAGCCGTTCGCGCTCAAGCTTCCTAAGCGACCGAACGGCGACACGAATAAGTTTACGAATCTTACATACTCATCACTGGAAGATTATCAAGGGCAACTCGATCTGCGAACAATCCGAAACATGATCATAAAGCAGATCAGGCCTGTCGATGACGACAGCTCGATCTTTGAGCTCTTCAACAGGCTCAATACTGGTGGCGTAAACCTCAACGCTCAAGAAATTCGGGCAAGCTTGTATCATTCGGATTTCTTCGGACTCCTATTCACTCTCAATGAGGATCTACGCTGGAGGAGGATTTTGGGCTTCCCAGACGCAGATCCACGCCTTAAGGATATCGAGATTATCCTTCGAGCCTTTGCGCTCAGTTATCCCGATGCCATGGAAACATATTCTGGATCCATGACTAGCTTTCTGAACAGGTACTGCAAGATGGCACAGTCATTCTCTAGTGATGATGTCCGCCAAAGGCAAGAGGAATGGGATTGGATCCTGTCTGCTGCGCAGAACTGGCCAGCTGACACGTTTAGAACCGCGTCGCCCAAGTTCAGCCCTCTCATTTTTGAGGCGGTCTTTTCTGCTGCGCTATCGCTCAAATCAAGAGGGGGTTCATTGGAGCAAGTTCGGCCGGAAACGATACAATCGCTAGGCATGAGCAAGGAGTTCGCAGAGTTTACGCACCAAGGCTCGACTAAGACCGTTAATGTAAAGGGGCGGTACGAGCTGGCGTTGAAAAGCTTGTCACCCGAAGCTCTCGGCCGGTAGTAGTCATGCCCTCTCCGGTTAGCCTCCTATTTGAGGAACAAGCCGCTATTCTGAGCCTACTGCAAGCCAACGAGCCATCCTTTCACGCGACCCTCGAGTCAACATTTCCCAAGGTACTTCTATTGGCTGCTGCGAGCAACTTTGAGACGCGAATCTGCCAACACGTCTTGGATTTTGTTAGTGCAAATAGCTCTAACGGCAAGGTCGTTGCCCTGGTAGATAGCAGGGTAGTCAAACGAAGTTACCACACATGGTTCGAGTGGGATAAATTGAACGCTAATGGATTTTGGGCATTTTTTGGCGAAGACTTTAGAACGCGAATGAAGCAGCTACTCAAGTCCGACGCGACTCTTTCTGAGAGCATCAAGGCTTTTCTCGAGCTGGGTCGACTCCGAAATCATCTAGTACATAAGAACTATGCCCTATTTACGCTTGAGAAGACCTCCGAGGAAATTCATCACCTGTATCTACAGGCTGATTTATTCGTGAACTCTCTGCCGAAGCTCCTTGATGAGACTTACTAGTACGGCAGCCGCCATTTGCTAGGTGAGCTGGGATCATACGCCGCCTACAGCGCGCCAACGTGTTCGTCTGCTACCACCAGATGGTGATGATAGAGCCCGGCGCTGATTATGCGAGGACGATTGGTACGAACGGCCTGACCGCTGCCCGGCTGTGCACCGCGGTGACCATGACTGGAATTCATACCGGGAACGTCGACGTCACTGTACAACTTATGGCCTCCTGCCCCTCTGACATGTCGGGAGAGTGGGAGGAAGTGGAAGAGGTGGAGCTCATCACCTTCACGGGTCGTCCGCAAGGGACCGTGATCTCTTCGGACACAACCGAAGCATGGTTACGAATATACCGAAAGATAAGCTAGGCACCGAAAAGGGGAAGGCGTGCGGGAAATGCACCTGTGGTGCCCGCGCCATGACGTGATTGCAGCCGAGCTGGGTGACGTACTGCCTTGCGCGCAGTGACGCCGACATTCGAACGCCTCAAGCAGCATACTCGATGACCGCCATGACGTAGAGTCACATTTCGGTTAGCGTTCTGACCTCGAAGAAGTCACCCTGCCAGCAGCGCCCCCGCCTGGTTGCCACTCGGACCAGATGGTGTGCTCCTGCTGGGACGGCTCCATCGATCCTCTTGGCACGCAACTGCTGGCGAACCATCTGGTTTGGCGCCTCGGCTCGTATTGCGCTGTGTCAGAGTCGCAAAGGGCAACCGTTCTCGCCGGGGGGAACGGTGCCCTTCATGGTTGTGCGGTCGGTTACAGAGCGGCGGGAGCCTTCTTGTACCAGCTGGTAATGACTGTCACCAGGTGGGCAATGTTCTGCGTTCGCATGATGGGGGCGGCGGCATTCGGTTCGAAGTCGACGCCTGCATCGGTGGTGCGCCAGATGCTGGTCTCGGTGACCGGCGCGGCCATGTGCGGGTCGAGGCCCTTGAAGAACTCGGTGATGTCGTCGATTTCCACCGGGTTATCGCCTGCGCGTAGCTCGCGGAACACGCCACCCAGGACGCGCAACATGCCTACCGAGCCGAGCAGAGAGGTACGGCGCAGCTGCTGGGCCATGGTCAGCTCGTCGGCCTTGCGTTCCGTCTCGGGGTCGTCCTCGGTGATGGCGGCGAGGCCGGTGAAAGCGTTGGAGATGATGTCGAGAAAGTCCTTGACTTGCTCGATCACCTCGCCGTCCGTCAAGGTCTGCTCGGCCTTCTTGCTGATCCGTCCACCAGGGCCGGCGATGACGGCGCGGGTGATGTCGGCGACGTGTTTGGCGCCCATGAGGTTGGGGTTCTTCAGAGTCATGCGGTCCTGCTCAGCGTCGACGCGGCCCTTCAGTAGAGGGTGGTCGATGATGTCGGACAGGGTGCGGTTAGCGACCTTGTAGCTGTCGAAGCGGGCGCGGACGGCGCTGCTGATGCCTTTGGCGTTGTCGGCGACATCGACGAACATCTGCTGAGCCTTGATCGGGTCCGGCTCTACGTAGATATCCAGGCCGACGTACTCGGCTTTCAGCCGACTCATCTGGCCGATGAGCTTGTCACGGTCAGTTTGGAGCTTGGCCGCTTTGTCCGGGCTGACCTTGCGCGACATCTCGCGGTCTACGGCGGCGATAGCATCCGTGATGCGCTGCTTCTCGATGGAGACGCCAAGCACGCGGTGCTGACCATCGATAGTGCGCAAGGAACCGACGCCACCGATCGCCCACGGGACGGTGAGGTAGCCGACAGCGCCGTGCTCGTCGACTTTTTCGAAGAGGCACCCACCGCTGTCGCGAGCCAGGAGCGCCGGGGCGACCCAGTCCTGCTTGCTGTCGAGGTACTCGCCAAAGTGCTTGGCGTGGAGGCGGTCAACCTTGCGGTTGTCTTTGTCGACGTTGTTGGGATCGGGGACGGGCAGGATGGTGGGAAGGTCGAGGAGAGGGACTCGGGTGGTGTAGACGGCACGGCCTCCCTGGACGGTCTTGATGGCCAGGTAGGTGCTGGAGTCGTGGGGCTTGGACAGACGCAGAGGATCGACATTGATGCTGATGACAAGCTCCTATTCGGTCAGCCTCGCTCCCCGCGGGCGCCAATAAGAACCAAAGAGTAACGATAGAAATTAAGCAGCGTCATGCATTTCTTAAATCCGTCCCTTATTTCCCACATTGCGGTGAGATGTCCGTCGTTTTCCACGCACGCCTCATTTTGCTGACCGAAATAGTACTAGTCGAGCAGCCCATAAATGTTCACGCAAGTTCCTGGCTCTCGACTATGCCCGCAACTGCAGCGGACGCTCGTCACCCCCGGCTGGCTGGGGCACCTCACTGAGCAGGAGACTAGGGACCTGGGGTGGCTGGTAACGCCTAGGTGGCCCAGCGAGGCCCCAATTCGCTGCCATTCGCCTCTAGCGCCCTCCTTGGCGTCCACCAGCACGGCGCCTAAGATCAGCTTGCGGCACCCATCTCCTTGAGTCTTCGGCAGCTATGGGGACTGCGGCCGATATGTGGGGGGACATGTGAGAAGCAGCGCCTTCGTCGACCGAGTGGAACATTTGGGCGCGCTGATGGAGCTTGCTGAGGACGTCTGCCATGGGCAGAGTCGTGTCTTGGTGGTCGAAGGTCCACTCGGGATTGGTAAATCCGCTCTGCTCGATGAGGTCGCCCGCCGAGCAAAGGAACGCGCGACGGAACCGGCGCTCCGGGTGCTTCGAGCCAGATGTCAGGCTTTTGTAGGGGAGGCCAATGCCTACGGACCTGTAGTGACGCTCTTCGATGCCCTTCAGCCGCCGACGGCCAAGCGTCGGATCAAGCATGCGACGGTGCAGTATCTGCCGGAGCTCGTAGGGACGCTGCCTGCAGTGGGCCCGGCACTTGCGGCCGCAATGCAAATCACCCGATCGGCCATTGATTCCGGCTCTGTACAGGGTGACAGTCTGCTGCCGTACCGACAGAGCGCGGCCCATGGGCTTGCATCAGCGTTGCTGAATGCCCTGGTGGAAGCGGGCCCAACGTTGGTGCTCATCGACGATGTGCAATGGATTGATCCCAGTAGCCTCTTGGTCCTCGATCATTTGATGGAGGAGATATGGGGCAGCCCAGTGGGCCTCGTCCTGGCCCGCGACTCGGATCAGGACACTGACCCGCCGATCACGGGAGCAGCGGTTCGGGAGCTGCTAGGTCGGTGGCATCTACAGGGGCGTCTCGACCGGACTGCGCTCGGCGGCCTACCGGATATCGCCGTGGCCGAACTCGTACGTCTTCACCATGACGGTCCCGTATCTCCGGCGATCGCTGCCCGGCTAAGTCGGCTCACCGGCGGGCGGCCCGCCTATGTCGCTCAATTCCTACCCCTGATCGACAGTGACGGCAGCCTTGACGGCCCGCTACCAGATGTCTTGCGCCGCGCGGTTCGGCGACCACTGGCGCGGCTGGACCGCTCTCGTCGCGAATTGCTGGTCGCGGCCGCTACCCAGGGAGCAACCTTCCTGGCGCCGATAGTGGCGCGTGCGACTGATCTGGAGGAAGAGGAGGTCCAGGATCAACTGCACTGGCTCTCGCGAGCGAGGGGGATCATCACATCAGCGCCGAGTCCTTACTGGGCGCCCAATGCCGACTGCTACCGATTCGACAACCAGCTGCTCCAGATGGAGCTGTATAGGGAGCAGAGCCCCGGCCGCTGTCGGCAGCGCCATACGCGGATCGCAGAAGCGCTCTTGGCATTCGGCGATGACATTCCATTGGAGGCACGGCTCGACCGCGCCCGCCACTTCCGTGCAGGCGCCCCGCATCCAGCCTCTGGAGCTGAACACCTCCAACTGGCCCTGGATGTGGCATTCAACGGACTCTCCTTCGCCGAGGCAGAGACACTATGCCGCTTCGCTGTCCACGAGATTGAGCGCCTGCCGCAGCAGACCGCTGGCCATGACTGTCTACTGGCGAAGGCAATAGAGCTTCTGCTCACCCTCACCGAGGTGCACTGGCATGCACGGCGACATCCCCAGGATGACGACTTGGAAGGACTAGCCGCAAAGGCAGAGGAAGCGGCCCGCCGGGGCGGCGACCCAGTACTGACCGCCCGCACAGCCATGCTCCGCGGCAAGGTCCTTCTGCACACCCAGGGACTGGTACCTTCGCTGCAGAAGCTGAGACAAGCGGTGGAGCTCGCTCGAGACACCGATGATCCTACGGCGCTCTTTGTCGCTCTCGCCGAATACGGACGCCAACTGCCCAAACGGGATTTGACCAACGGCCTAGCGGTTCTCTGGGAAGCACATCGGCTGTACCAGAACGACCCGCGGTTGCGCGATCTGTCCGATCCGGTTCTTCGTCATGCCCGCAATCTCACCGAAATGCAGCTCGGCGTGAATCTCTTTGACGCGGGAGACTACGGCTCGGCCTGGGAACATCTCAGCACATGCGTCGAACGACTCCGCAAAGATCCGCTCCGCGCGGAACTACCCATCGCGCTCAACTATCTTTCTCAGCTGCACTCCGCCATGGGGGATTCGGAGGCAGCAGAAGACGCCCTGCGAGAAGCCCTAGCCTTCGAAGAGGACAGGGGCGGCCCTAGTGGCTGGCACGCCTACAACAGCGCCCTCCTAGCGCGGTTAATGGCGCGCGACCCAGCCCGCAGGCACGCCTGCCGGCCGATGCTTACCGAGGCATGGCGAGAGACCGAGCAGACCTGGTTGCTCAACCTGGTTCCCATCGTGCGTAATCTCTATGCCGAAGTACTTCTCCTGCTGGCTGACACCGACCCAGATCTACTGGAAGAGGCACTGCAACTGGCTGGAGACACGATAGAGGAGACCCGACGAACTGGCATGATCCGCAGCGAGATCGCGGCGCGATCCCTATCCAGCAGAATTCTTCATCTGTGTGGCCGGAATGAGGCCGCCACGGAATTGGCCCGAGAGACCATCAGCATGCTCAAGGACGTGGGAGACCTCCCTGCGCTACGCACGGAGGAGGTCCTCCACCATGCTGCCGAGGTACTGGAAGCCGCTGGCGACGAGGAGACCGCCGACCGGCTGCGCGCGGAGGTCCATGCCCGCGTACACCGTATCGCCGATACCCTCGCGGATCCGGCACAGCGAAACCGCTACTTGCGGCGAGCGCCGCTCAACTGACAAAACTCGCCGTAGCTGTACGGCCGCACCAATCTTGACCTCTACGCAATCCCTTTGCGCTTACCAGGTGGCCCGATCGCTTCAGGCTCCGCGAGACGATGCGGCAGGTCAGGGCATGGTGACGATTCGCGCGGGCCCGCTGCGGGATGATCAAGCAAGCGCCGTGGATCCAAGAGTCTCAGAGAGAAGCGTCCGCACGGCAACGATCTGTGTTCTGTAGTGCGACTTCCGGTTCCCAGGGCGGGCAGCCCTGTAGCGGTCCGCATACACCGGATGACGGAGGCTAACCGTCGAACGGCTGTTGCTAACACTACAGCCAGGCTTTGTGATCTCCGCCCTCCGCGGATTCGAGGCGAGCCTGGCACGACTGAGGCTCGACTACGTCGACCTCCTCCTCATTCATTGGCCCTTGCCGGTTCGTGATCTGTATCTCGATACGTGGCGGGCGTTCATCAGGCTGCAGGCGGACGGCCTGGTCCGCTCGATCGGCGTTTCGAACTTCCTTCCGCACCAGATGGAACGCCTCGTGACGGAGACCGGTGTTTGGCCCGTAGTCAATCAGGTCGAGATCCATCCCTACTTCTCACAGCGCGATCTGCGGGACTGGCATCTCAAGCACAACGTCGTGTCCCAGTCGTGGAGTCCGATCGGGGCCGGCATGGGACTGCTGGATGAATCGACCGTACGTCGGATAGCTGGGAATCACGGGCGTACACCCGCTCAGGTCGTACTGCGGTGGCATCTACAGCTCGGTGCGGCCCCCATCCCCAAATCGGCCGACGCGGCGCATGAGGGAGAACTTCGATGTCTTCGGCTTCTCTCTGTCTGATCAGGACATGAATGCCCTCGATTCCCTGGAGACCGGCACTCGCCTCGGCGGCGATCCAGAATTCCATGTCGAGCTCTGACTAGGTCGGCCGTAAGAGGCGCTTCCTGGGTAGCCTGCCGGCCGATGAACGTCGGGAACAATTCGACCAGCTTGCAGGGTACAGGAGGAAGTTGCCCGGTGGGGCTCGAGGCAGGAGGCAATGAACAGCGGGGATCGGGGCATGTGCTCGCGTGGCTCTTGATGCTGGTGAGCACCGACGCCACACCGCTTCGCGAGGCCAAGCCCGACCTGCGGCCCGGCGAGGTCTTGAGGCGCGCCGTGATTACCGTGGGCGCAGGTCGTCTTGGTCGCGCCGTTCGGTCCGGACTTCGCCTTCCACCATGTACCCGACTACGCCGCTCCATCGTCCTTCCCCCGAGTGGTGCCACTCGAGGAGTATCCCCGGTAGCCACTGCGCTCCGTGCCGAACATTGCAGGGCTTGGCACCTGACGGCAAGTAATCCGGGAAACATGGGATGCAGGCGCCTCGCCCAACAGACTGGGCGTCACGCAGGGCGACCGGTAAGGGATTATGGATCTGCTGGCCGAATCGTAAAGCCTTTCCTTGCCCTTCCAGTAAGGCTGCACAGTCCGGATGGCGGTGGAAGACCGAGCCGCCCTTCGTCACATAGACCATCTTGGTGAGGCCGCGCGGGATTGGCGCACAGTCAGCGCATTGGCCCAGGATGAGTTCATGGATGCAACGCTCGTCCGTCACTTCATCAGCGTCTCTCAAGGTCGTCCGCCCGTCCACACACAATCTAATTCACCCATCGGTAGCTGTTCAGGCGACTTGTTCTGTATCGGAGTTGGTTTCCTCCTTGACGGGTTCGTTGATCCAGACCGCCTTGGACAGGCTGAACGGGGTGGGCTTGCGGCGGAACCGGCCGGGGTTGGCGGCGTAGGCGGCCTGGAGCGTCCGGGCTCGCTCGGCCCGGATCTGGCCGGCGGTGCCCAGATGGACCGAGGCTGCGGCAACGAACTGTTCGGCCAGCTCGGCGTTCTCGCGGGCGTGGACCTCCCAGTGCACGACGTAGCGCGAGTAGATGTCGATCATGACATACAGGTCGTAGTAGACGCCCTTGACCGCTCCCTTCAGTTTGGTGATGCCCCAGGTGAAAACCTCCGACGGGGCGCGGGCGACCCGGCCGCGCCCCGGCCGCGTGTGTGGTCTGGCGCCGGCGCTCGCGCACCTCGCCGCGCTCGCGCAGCAGCCGGTACATGGTGGAGATCGAGCACAGGTAGAGGCCCTCGTCCAGCAACGTGGCCCACACCTGCGCCGACGCCTTGAGATCCGCCGGCTGCTGGCCGCGCTCAACCTCACCACGACCCACACGATCACGGACATCTCTGCGCTGGTCAGACTGGCGCCGCCGCCATCAGGCAACAGCCCGCCACTGGCACTACCAGCGCAGATCCCAACCATGATCGCGATGTGTCACTGGGGTTCAAACCGGGGTTGCTCCTGCATCCTGAACGCTGCAGCGGAGTCGTGCCAGTGCCTGGGCATCCGTGACATTGCCGACGTCTATCAGATGGCTGACTACTGCGATGACGATCCTTTCGGGCCTGCTCCCGACCTTCCGGAGGAGGGTATTCGTAGCCTCCGTAAGACCCCGGCCCCGGCACGCCTGGATCGCGGCGGCGGCCTCTACCGCAGGCGCCTTGCCGCCGGCATAGTCCAACATTCCGACGGCGTGCTCGTAACGGCCGCTGTCCAGATACAGCGCCAGTTCGTCGACCGGCCAAAGTACGTCCACCGCCAAGTTGTTGCGCCGGTCCCCATCTGTGGCAGGGACCGGCGCAACGGACGGAGCGCCGGTCCCGGCCGCCGTTGCCGCCGGTGCCCCACTATCCGCGTGCGCAACGGCATCCGCGGCCGGCCCTGCGGCGGTGTGCTTGTCCTCGTCCAAGACTCGCTGCAGGAGGCGTTGCAGCTCCTTCTCGGCCACGGTCTCGGCAGGTTTCTTGCGCTCCGCGAGTCGGCGGAGTTCGAGGACCGTCTGTGTGTCGGGATTCTGTACCTGCCCCGACGCAAGCCGGTTGAGGGCGGAGCGGGAGCGGTGAATCTGACGCTCGACGCTGCGCAATGACCCGCCCGTATCGTGCAACAGATTGCGCACCGCCTGGGCGAGTTCGCGCCGTGCCGGTGAAAGGGAGGCTGGAAGGGGCTTCGTTCGCCCGCGTGGAGGCACAGACAACTCCTTGGGGTCCCTCTGGGATATCAGCTCCATCTTTGCGGACGCCTATGACAATTGAGGGTCCTGTCGCGCCAGAGAGACACTGCGGGACACAGCAGCAAGGCGGGACATAGCAGGGACAGAAAAGGCTTCCCGTAACGCAGATGCTTGCGCTTCGCTGGAGGAGCTGGCGGAACCGGCCCGCTAACAGCCCCGGGCCGTCATCACGTTGTAGACGAGAGGATCCGAGGAGCATGGTGACAATACCGTCCTGGACGGACGAGGGACTCGGCACCAAGAAGCGCGTGGCGCTGTGGCTGGTTCAGGAGGTCGGAATCGGGAGCGTGTTTACCAAGGAGCAGCTGCGGACTGCGTTCGACGGGGTCAGTCAGGTCGACCGCCGTATGAGGGAGTTGCGAGACCACGAGTGGCAGATCGACACCAACCGGGAGGATCCGGCTCTCGATCCCAGAGAGCACCGGTTCGTGCGGCAGGGTCTGCCGGTGTGGGAGCCCGGCATGGCAAGCCGCAAGGCGACCGAGTCCATGGGAGCCGTACAGCGCCGTGCCGTGCTGATGGAGGACAACTATCTGTGCCGGACCTGCGGCATCGGAAACGGTGAAGCGTACGCCGACGGCTACGGAGCAACCTCCCATCTGGACATTGCGCGGCGCCAGGTCACTTTGCCCGGTAGTGGCACCGAAGTGCAGTTGGTCACCGAATGCAACCGATGCCGCGTCGGCGGGCGTGACGCCGACTGTGATCTAGGCACCCTCGCGGCGGCACTGGCGCAGCTGTCGGCGTACGAGCGCAAGATGCTGTCCGCCTGGATGGAGCAGGACGCCCGCAGCTTCAACGAGGTCGAGAAGCTTTGGGGCGTCTACCGAACCCTGCCAGCGTCGGCGCGCGCCGAGGTCCGCAGCATGCTCCAGTAGCCCCCTTCTCCGAGGCCGCGGGTCCGGCGCCGCAACCCGTGTGCCGGTGCCTCCCTGGCAGCTTTTTGATCGCTTTCACCCACGCGAAGGAGCACTCACGTGTCGATCGACTTTGGCCAGCCCCGCGAGGCTGCCGACAACCGCGAGCTCGTGGCTCAGCGACTGAAGGAGCTGCGCAACGGGAGCGGAGTCCCGGAGACGCTGACAGTCGAATGGCGCGGAAAGCCCACCCATGTCGAGGTCATCGACATGCCGGTCGAAGTCCTGCGCTACAACCCCGGCACGCACCGCATCCGCGCCCAGCGCGCCTACGACCCGGCCCGGGACCGGGCACTGGACGAGGAACCCTGGAGCCCTGAGAGCCAGGACTACCTCCATTCCCTGCTGAAGGCACTGCCGGCCGACCCTTCCACGACCGACAAGGCCTTCGAGGACCTGACGGAGAGCCTGCGTGAGTACCAGCAGAACGAACCCGGGCTGATCACCCGCGACGGCATCCTCGTTAACGGCAACACTCGCCGCGCCGCCCTCAAGGAACTTGGGCGACCCAACATGCGGGTCGGCGTCCTGCCTGAGAGCTGCACATGGAACGACATCCACGCTGTTGAGCTCTCCCTCCAGCTGCGCCCGGACACCCGGCGGGACTACTCCTACATCAACCACCTGCTCGCCCTGGAGGAGCAGGTGAAGCTCGGCAAGCCTCTGCCGGAAATCGCCCGGAACTTCCATACCACGACACCGGCCTGTGACCGTGACCTATGGATCCTGGCCCAGTTGCGGGATCTCCTCAACCGCAGTGCTACCAGCGCTGCCTCGCTACGGCTCATGGATTTCGAGAACGCAAAGGAGAGGTTCCTTGAGCTCTATCGCACCTACAACACCGAATCCGCGCGTAACCGGGAGCGTGCCGACCTGATGAAGGAGGGCCGTCTCGCGGCCATCGTGCTCGAATTCGCCAAGACGGACGTCCGGTTCATCCAGCCCGACTTCCACGAGCGATTCCTGGAGCAGCGGCTGCCCGCAGAGCTCAGGTTGGCACCCGCACAGGAGACCACAGCTGTAGCCATCCCTGGCCTCGGCCGCACTGTCCAAGCTGCCAGCGCGAGGGTCACCGCAGCCAAGGCGCTCACCGACTCCCTCCTGCGGGCCAAAGCTGTCAAGGCAGCAGGCTCCACCGCGACCACCGAGGAGCAGAGGGCAGCAGCAGAGGTCTTCGACCGCGCACACAAGGTCTTCGACGAGGCGCTGGAGTTCGCCGGCAAGGACTTCCGGCTCCGTAAGAAGCGCCTCGCCGCCCCCGACCGGGTCGCCGACGCGTGCAATGACCTTGAGCAGTGTGTTACCGACCTCGTCCTCGCCCGCGGCAACGGGAGTCTGGATGAAGGCGCGTTCGACGACGCCCTACTGCAGCTGCGCATCATCATGGAGCGCGTTGCCATCGAGGCCGGCAAGAGCGTACCGCTCCCAGGCGAGGGACTGACATGGCTCAATAGGGCCGTGGGGAGGCAGCGGTGACGGCGGCACAGACGGAGCCGTCGCTGCGGATCGCATTCGACGTCTCGCGAACCCGCGTGGTCCTGCGCACCATGCCCGGGCACGAGCAGGATTTCGCGGACCTCGCCGCACGCATCGCCCCAGGCGGCCAGCGCGGGCCGCTGGTGGGGGAGTTCGACCTTGACGACTTCCTCGACCGCCTCATCGAGCTCGGCTCCTGGCGCCACGACGGCGTCGAGTGGGAAGACGCGCTTCTCCAACTCGTTAACGGCGTCCTCGACGACGCCGAGCGGGCCGAGCAGACACTCCGCAGCGGCGCAGACGTCGGCCAAGGCGCGATAGCACCAGACGACATGCTCGGGCTGCTCGGCGAAAGCTGGATCGGTGACCTCACTCCTTTCCAGCTCCGTGACGCCGCACGGCTGCTGTCGCTCGGCCACGGCGCGAATTTCAGCGTCCCCGGCGCTGGCAAGACCCGCGTCTCACTCGCTGTCTACGCCGCCATGCGCGAACAGGGCCTGGCCAAGCGGCTCCTCGTCGTCGGACCCAAGTCCGCCTACGAGGCTTGGCTGACAGAAAGCCAGCTCTGCTTCCGAGCGCCGCCGCGCACCGCTGTCATGACCCACACTCCCGACTATGGTGCCGAGGTGCTGCTGGTCAACTACGAGCGTCTGTCCCGGGCTGTCCCCAGACTCGTACCCTGGCTGGGTGCCGCGCCATCGATGCTGGTGCTCGACGAGGCCCACCGCATGAAGCTCGGCGCCAATGGAACCTATGGCTCAGCCTGCCTCGCACTCGGGCCCACCGCCGCTCGGCGGCTCATCCTCACCGGCACTCCGGCCCCAAACGGGGCTCGGGACCTGGAGAACCTGCTGTCGTTCGTCTGGCCAGGCCGCGGCAAACGCGTTGTCTCTGACGCCGTACGCGGCGGCGACCTCGCCTACGCCAGCACCGTGCTGCGGCCGCTGTTCACCCGCACCACCAAGCGGGAACTGGGCCTGCCGCCGTTCGAGCCGAAAGTTCGCTATGTCAGTCTGCCGCCGATCCATCGGGAGGTGTACGAGGCACTCAAGGGAAATTTCTCTGCACGGGCTGAGGCATGCCGCGACGACATCGAAGCCCTCGGCCGGGCAGCGCTGCGCCTGCTCATGGCCGCAACCAGCCCGGCGCTTCTGATCGAGGGCAGCAGCCCGTACGAGCCGCTCGCCTACGGGCCATCGCCACTGGAGGCCACCCCCGGAGACTCTCTCTATGCGCTTCTGCGCGACCTACCCAGCTACGAACTCTCCCCCAAGTTCCAGGAGACCGTCCAGATCGTCGCCACCAACGCAGCAGCCGGCCGCAAGACGATCGTGTGGACGACCTTCGTGCGCAACATCACCACCCTGGCCGAGCTCCTCTCCCCCCACTGCCCGGCCGTCGTCCACGGCGGCACGGCCGACCGGGACGAGGAGATCCGACGGTTTCGCGAAGATCCCGACTGCATGGTGCTGATCTCAAATCCCGCCACCCTCGGTGAGGGCATAAGCCTGCACCAGGTCTGCCACGACGCAATCTACGTCGATCGCGACTTCATGGCCGGCCGGTTCCTGCAGAGCCTTGACCGCATCCACCGCTTGGGCTTGGCCCCTGGAACGGAGACCAGGGTCACCGTTCTCGTCGCGGAAGGCACCATCGACGAAGTGGTCCAACTGCGTCTCGAGGCAAAGCTCGAGTTCATGAGCAGCATCCTGGACGACCCAGAGGTGCGCCAGCTTGCAGACCTCGTCGAAGAGCCCGTCGGCAGCTACGGCCTGGACCTGGCGGACATCCGCGAACTCCTGCGCCACCTGGGGTAGGGCTCCGCAGAGGCCGCAGACCGGACTCGCGCCGCCTCCATGCCGGACACCACGGCCAATAGACGGGCACCGCCAGGCTCATCCCAGGCCTTAACCTGCCCGGTTGGATGTCAGCTGCTTGTTACGACACGTCCACAGCGGTTCGCTCGCGCTCGCCTTCCCGGTCCCCACCTGACGCATCAACGTGCGCCTTTTCCCCGAGACGCTCACCACGACGGTCTTCAGCCAACGCAGCTCTGGTGCGGTTTGACGCCTCCCCCCGCAGGGCGACGCCGAAGGTCCCACCTTCATCTCCTGCACAGCACCGCATCCAGCGAGGTCGCCTACACAACAACCTCACCTCCCGCGCTCGTGGCGCACGTTAAATCACAATCTGACAGAGTGGCCCTCAGCCCAGGTCGCCCGCCGCCCCGGCGCGCTTTATCCAACGGCCCCATCGCGCACTGCGCGAGAACTGGGTAGCGATAACGGCGCCCGAGGGAAGGCTTCCGTCCTGGCTGCGATTGGCGAGCGCCCACCGCCAGGCCGTTCGGCGAAGATCTTGAAGGTCAGCGTCCATCCCGCTACTCTCGTGCGGCGCGCAGGTACCCATCTCCCGGATGGCATGGCGCTGTCGGACCTGACCCATCAGCATCTCGTAGGCGCCGATCAATGCAAACGACGGCCACGCGGCGATGATCCGGGCGATCAGCGTCGCATCGGCGACAGCCACGTTGGCACCAAGGCTGGCCAGGCTGCCGACGATCAGCAGAAGCCACGCCAACACCCCTCCCCGGCGGCCATACCGGCTCGCCAGCAGGATGGACATCGACGAGGCCACGATCATGCCATCCACTGCAAGCGGGATCAGCATCGCCCCGAGCTCGCTCTCGCCGTGGCGGAGCGCCAGCTTGTGCATATGCCGGTACGAAACCACCGCGGCTATTCCCGCGACCAGTATCACAGACGAGGTAGTCGTCCAACGGATCCAACGATCGGCCGTCGCGTATGAAGACGAGCTCATCGGTCCCCGGCACCACCCTTTACCACCTCAGCGCGAGCCTCGACGACGAGGCGGCCACACGAAACCGCAGGTGGAAGTGCCGTAGTTTTGCTGTGTGCCCTGCCGGGGGCACACAGTTGATCAGCCATTTCGGCACCTGACCTGCGGCTTCCCGGCCGCAGGTCTATTGCTTTCAGGGCAGTCGTGTGCGGTCGATGCCGCCGCCAGTCAGTGCTCGCGGGATATTCGCGGGATGGTCTTGCCGACGTTTTCTCAGGTGAGCGCCGGTTCGGGGCTATCCGGGTACGGCCGATACCTCAGCCGCGGGCGGGCGTAAGGAAGACCTGGCGGCCGTGCCAGTCGATGTGGTCCTTATCGACCGCCTCCAGGCCCGGCTGGGGCTCGGGGCCGGGCGACCGGCCAGGGAGAGGACCATACCGCGGGAGGCTTCCGATCGGCCGACGAACTGGCCGAGACGGCGATGGTCCGGCCCGTGGTCAGTCCCGGGATACCCTTGTCGAACAGCTTGTGGTGGATCGCGCATAGGCGCAACCCGTTGGCCAACTCATCGGGACTGTCAAAGGCCCACCAGCGCACGTGCGCCGCGTCTAGGCCGACCGCCGCGCCGTCCAGCCAGCCGTCGTAGGAGCAGAACGCGCAGCAGTACTCGTATGCCATGAGTACCCGGTCACGAAAGCCCGGGTCACGGCGTACGGCCAGCGATGTTCTGAGCTCCCCGCCGGTTTCGAGCCTCTCCAGGTCCAGGCGGGCCAGCATGCACAGGTCCGTATGCAGGGATGAGGCGAAGTTGGCGTCGAGGATGTAGCGGGCGATCCGGCCCAGCAGCCCGGGCTCCTCCGACAGCGCGCGGGCCAGATCGGGGTGGAGGCGGCCGCTGGCCTGGCTGTCGCGCAACCGACCCAACTCTGGGCCTGGGCTGCCCGGGCCGTGGCGGGTGTCGACCAGCCACAGGCCGTCGCTCGTCAAGTGATGGAACGGGTAGCCAGGGCTGGTGTCGCGGGGCGGGCCGTACTCTTGAGTAGTTTCTTGAGCTCGGCCTCGGCGGCGCTGAACGGGATGGGGCGGTTACCGTGCCGCTGGAAATGGCCCAGGACGTACAGGAGAAGGAGCGGCTTGTGCGGTGCTCGCTCGCCGCCTCTGGTCCAGCGCCGGATCTCCGCGATCCGCTCGATCCAGTCCACGGTCGGCAGTGTAGGACGATCTTCCCGCCGCGTCAGGACAGACGGTCGCTGACTTTCGCATATGCCGTAGCCGGCCACACCCTATAGTCGCCGAGGTGAGCGATCTTCAGCCGGGCATCTACCAACATCTGATTACCCGTGAGGTAGACGCCCTCCTGCAAGCGGTATCTGATCGCGAGCTGATCGACCGGCGTTCATTGGACATCGCCGACTCACACGAGACCTTGGCCAGGCATCTTGCCGCGCTCACCCGTCGTGCGCTGCGTTCCGTACGGGGTGACAGCGATGCCGTGCGGCTGGCCCGGCAGGTAGAGATTGTCAACCGGATCGCCGACCTCATCGGCGACCTGGTGCCCGAGGCCGCCTGCCCCGAGGAACTCGTGGAGGCCGCCGAGGAACTGCTGGGCATCGCCAGGAGCAGAGACGCGGCCCGCCAGGTACGGTTTCCCGCGCGTCCTGTGATCCCTCTGACCGCTAGTGCATTGCTGGTTAACGGCAGGGGGCAGCCGGAGATCGGCCATGAGCTCAAGCGCGAGCTTGCCTCCGCCGATCACGTGGACCTGCTCTGCGCGTTTGTGAAGTGGAACGGCGTACGGGTACTGGCGGAGGCGATCGAGGAATTTCTGGCGCGTGGCGGCCGGCTAAGGGTGGTGACCACCACGTACATCGGCGCCACTGACCGCCTCGCGCTGGACCGGCTGGCGGCTATGGGCGCCGAGATCCGCGTCTCCTATGACACCCGGATGACGAGACTGCATGCGAAGGCATGGCTGTTCCATCGGGGCAGCGGCTTGTCGACTGCCTATGTGGGCTCCTCCAACCTGTCGCGAACTGCCCTCAGCCATGGACTCGAGTGGAACGTACGACTCGCTCAAGCCGAACAGCCCCATCTGATCGACACGTTCATCGCCACGTTCGACGACTACTGGGGCGATCCGTCTTTCGAGCCCTATGATCCGGCGCAGGATGCCGAGCGGCTTGACCGTGCCCTGTCCGCCGAGCGGGCCGGCGGCCGGGTGGCCGTGCTCGATTTCGCGCACGTCGACGTCCGGCCTTACTCCTATCAGCGTGAGATCCTCGACGAGCTCGACGCCGAACGGCAGATTCACGGTCGGTGGCGAAACTTGGTCGTCATGGCCACGGGTACCGGCAAGACTGTGGTCGCCGCGCTGGACTATCGGCGTCTGCGTGCGGCCGGGCAGGCGGATTCGCTGCTATTCGTCGCCCATCGTGCCGAGATTCTGCGGCAGAGCCTGCTCACCTTCCGGCAGGTGATGCGGGATGAGACGCTCGGCGAGCTGTACGTTGACGGCGCTCGCCCCGAGCGGTGGCGGCACGTGTTCGCCTCCGTCCAGTCGTTGCACGCCAACCCGCTGCCGGAGCCGGACAGGTTCGACATGGTGATCGTGGATGAGTTCCACCATGCCGAGGCCTCGACGTACCGACGCCTGCTGTCGGCGGTGCGGCCGAAGGTGCTCTTGGGGCTGACCGCGACGCCGGAACGCGCCGACGGCCAGGACATCAAGCACTGGTTCGGTGGCCGGATCGCCACCGAACTGCGCTTGTGGGAGGCACTGGAGCGAGGGCTCTTGGCTCCGTTCCAGTATTTCGGCGTCCACGACGGCACTGACCTGCGCCAGGTTGGCTGGCGGCGGGGCCAAGGGTACGACGCGGGCCAGCTCTCGAACGTCTACACCGGTAACGACCGCCGCGTCGCTGTGGTGTTGGAGACGTTGCAGCGCAAGATTGGCGATGTGGGGCGGATGCGGGCTATCGGCTTCTGCGTAAGCATCGACCACGCCCGGTTCATGGCCGACCACTTCACCCGAGCCGGGCTCCCCTCGGTGGCTGTTACCGCGCAGAGTCCGGCGGGCGAACGTTCCCAGGCGCTACGAGACCTGAGAGACCGGCGGATCAACGCGGTGTTCACCGTTGACCTCTTCAACGAGGGCATCGACATTCCGGAGATCGACACCGTGCTCTTCCTGCGCCCCACCGACAGCGCCACCATCTTCCTGCAGCAACTCGGGCGAGGCCTGCGACTGGCCGACGATAAGCCGTGCCTGACCGTACTCGACTTCGTCGGCCATCAGCACAAACAATTCCGCTTCGACCGGCGCTATCGCGCCCTCACCGGCGCCAGCCGTACCGGAATCGCACGAGAGATCGAGCAGGGGTTCCCGACCCTGCCCGCCGGCTGCGTGATCGACCTAGACCGTGATGTGCGCCGGCTGGTCCTCGAGAACGTCCGGCAAGCGCTCAGCCTGAACTGGCGGGATCTGGCACGCGAGCTCCGCGACCTCGGGGACGTCAGTATGCCCGAGTTTCTCCAGGAGACAGGGCTGGACGTGGAGGATCTTTATCGGCGCCGTCAGGGCTGGGCCTCCCTGCGGCATACCGCGGGTATAGAAGCTGCATCCCCTGACGAAGGGCTCGGACGGGCTTTCGGCAGAATGCTGCATATTGACGACGTCGAGCGTCTCGCCTTCTTGACCGAGGTGCTGGCCGGCCGAATTCCGCAGTCCCCGCGCGAGCTCCGCCTCATGGCCATGCTGGATGCGATGTTGTGGGGTGGCAGCGAGCCAATCTCTGGGATGGAAGCCCGGCTCGCGCGGCTCACGGGTGCTCGCGCCGCGGAGCTCAAGGAGTTGGCGGACGTCCTGCGCTCGGGAATCCGTCACGTGGCCCCGCGTCTGGATCCTGTCGTGCCATTGCACGTCCATGCGCAATACAGCAAGAACGAGGTGCTGGCTGCCTTCGGCATCGACAAGCCCGCGCATATGCGAGAAGGGGTCAAGTACGTCGAGGAGCACGGCTCGGACCTGTTCTTCGTCACCATCGACAAGTCCGAGGACCACTACTCTCCCACCACGCTCTACCATGATCGGGCGATCAGCGAGCAGCTGTTCCAGTGGGAGTCGCAGAGCACCCTGCGGTCCTCGACCGCTACTGCTCGCCGCTATCTGACGGGTGCGTCCACGGTTCATCTCCTGATCCGGCAGTCCAAGCGCGATGAAGGGCTGGGGGCTCCGCCGTACACCTACGCCGGTCCCATGCGATACGTGAGCCACGATGGTGAACGACCTATCAGGTTCGTTTGGCGCCTGGACCATCCCCTCCCGCCCGAGGTGTACCACTACGCCAAGGTCACCGCAGGCTGAGCCGACAGCGGGTTCGCCGCGCCGCCGTCGGCGGTCATCCACAGGCAGACAAGTTCGGCGATTGGTATCGAGGGTGCGTGTCACTTAGGAGGTTTTCCCTACCGCCAATTCCTTGCGGCGCTCACATAATTAAACGATCGTGCTGACTCTATGGAAGGTCTCCCTGAGGCGCGCTTCCGCTGCTCGCTGAGTGTCGATGTGGGGCGGACCGCCCATCCTCGTGGCCGAATCATGGCCGTCTCTCGTCACTGCTCAAGGTCGTACGTCCTCGCTTCGCTCCGGGCGCTCCAGCTTGGCCAGTTCCTCAATATGGCAGACGAGAGCCGTCGAGGAACGCGACCGGCTGGCGCGTCATGAGCACCCCGGGCGTTGCCGGCGGCGGCCAGGGGTCTGGGAAGGTGTCATCCACCGGGGTTGTCGTGTGGGAGGTCGAGGATGATGTCGGCGGCGCGGGCGATGACCGGGGCGCGGGTGCGGCCGGGGTGGTCGGCGGCGAGGAAGTGGCTACCGATGGCCGTGCAGAATGCGAGCAGGGCGCGCGCCTCGACCTCGTCAGGGTCGGCGCAGAAGGTGCTGATCGCGTCACGCGCCAACTGAATGCGCTTGTTGTCCACGCGGCGCAGGCGGGCGGCGACGGTGTGGTCGCGGCGGGCCCATTCGCGGATGGCCAGGTCGATGGGCAGCAGGCGGTCGCTGGAGAAGGTGAGCCGCCCGGCCAGGCGGACCTTGTCGCGCGGGTTGCCGCACTCCCGCTCGACCCGGTCGATTACGTCGTCGACGCTCTCGCGCTCCCAGGTGTCCAGCATCTCGGTCAGCAGTGCGTCGCGGTCGGCGAAGTAGCCGTAGAAGCCCCCCTTGGTCACCCCCAGCGCCTTGGCGAGCGCCTCGATCCGCACCGCGTCCACACCGCCTGCGGCCAGCGCCCGCAGCCCCTCCTCGATCCACTGCTCCCGCGGTGTCCGCAACGCGCCCATCTGTGGCCCACCTCACCCTCTCAGACCTGTTGTACGAAGCCGTACAACAGGTCTAGCCTCACGTTGTACGGTATCGTATAACCCGAGAGGGGACACGTCATGTCATTCGGTTTCGTTGCCTTCCACTACCCGGCCCCCGAGCACGTCGATGCGTTCCTCGCCGAGTGCCACCAGGTCGCCGAGGCGATGCGGCGGCAGGCGGGCTTCGAGTCCGTCGGGGTCTGGGTCACCCCGGACGGCGACGCCGTCGTCACCACCGGCGCGTTCGAGTCCGAGGAGGCCTTCCTGGCGACGGCTGACCTCGCCCGGGAGATGGACGCGACGCCCGACGGCCTGAGTGACCTGGAGGTCAGGCCCCGCGAGGTCCACTTCCTTGTGTCGCGCTAACGGTCTTGGTGAGGTCAACTCCCCGTTGGAGTAGGAGCTTTGGCGGAAATGGTGATGCCGAAGACCTGACGGTGGAGTTGACGCCCGAGCAGCAGGCCGGGGTGCGGCAGCGGGCCGGGCGTGATCTTTCACTGAACGAGCGGCGGCGGCTGGAGTGCGTCCAGCTGCTGGGCCGAGGGCTGACCGTGTCGCAGGTCGCCGACCTGCTGGAATGCAACCCGGTTACGGTGCGCGCGGCAGTGCAGGTCGGGCTTCGCGCCCACTACACCTGGTCGTGCATCCGGCAGCGCGCGGTGGTGCCGCGCGAGGACACCCGTGGCCGGCGGGGTCAACGCGCTGGGCGCCCTGGTCGTGGGCACCTCTCATGACCTGCTGTGGGAGCACATCCCCGGCAAGATCGACGCGGCCGTGCTGCTGGAGTTCGTCTGCTCCCGGGTGGCCGGTCTGCCCGGTGGGGCCGGCGCCCTGTCCCTGGCGGCAGACGGTGTCGGTGCCGCCCTGCCCGTCTGGCGGCGGCCGAGGCCGTGCACGGTGGTGCTGGACAACGCCTACGCGCACGTGGACAAGGCGTTCAAGGGCCGCCGCGACCAGTTGGCGAAGATCGGGGTGGAGCTGTTCCACCTCCCGCCCCGCAGCCCCGAGCTCAACGACATCGAACACCAGGCACTCACCCGCCAACGAACTCGCGTCCGAGGATCAGCAGCGGACTTCACCGCGACCGCTTTCAGGCGGTCAGCCGATCAACTTGTTCGCCGGAGCAGTCCCGTGCCCCTTCTCGATCGCCGGTCGCCAGCTGTGCGCGAACGACGGTGACATAGACCCCGAACTTCTATGGTTTCGCCAAGGTCACCGAACGAGCTTGGAGGTACGGCTCCACCGCGGAAAAGCTGTCGAGGACCCGGACAGGCGCTGGAGGCCATCCCGTGGCGATCGAGGTCGCCGGTCGGCTGCGGGCCTGGCTCGATCGTCTGCGTGCGATGCCTGACCAGTGCCGAGCGCCTCAGGACCCGCCCGCGCCGTCAACGTCCCGGCTTGACTTCCCCCATCCGCCATCCACCGTATTCGGTGGTGAAGCGCGATGTCAGCCGCGTGCCGTCGTCCAACAGCAGATGCCAGGCGAGCTCGAAGAGCGTCGGCCGATCCTGTTCATCCAGATCCAACTGCCAGGTGAGCGTCGTCTTGGCGAGGACCTCCTTGGTGTCGGCGACCGTGGGCATGCGAAGGAAACACTCCCAGAGCTGGGTCGGCGCCTTGGTCGTGGTCAGCGCGCCCGAGTACCGCCAGCCGGACGACTTGACCCGGGGCGTGACTCTCGCCAGGTCGGCGATGATGCCGATGGCGGCCATCGCGTGTGCGTACCCGGCGTACTCCATGATCGGGAAGGCTTCCAGGTCGTCGACCCGCTTGCCGTCCACGAAGTGGTCGATCCCGGACAGCAGCACCCGCTGGCGCACCCTGCCCTGGTCGGTGGTGACGGTCATGTCCATGCGGGTGTCGAGCGGCGACGATCCGGCGCTGTGGTGGTAGGAGAGCATCCCTTTGGCGCTGAACGTCCAGTCGCCTTGGCTGAGGCCGCCCTCGTAGGAGAAGTCGGCCATGGGCGTCGCGCCGACAGCGCTCTCGACGGCGGTGGCGAGATCGCCCGGCGCCGGTGGGCTCGCCTCGGGTGAGGCTGTCGGGCCGGATGCGACGGGGGTCGGTGACGATTCCGTGGTGGGCGCGGGCGAGCTCGAGGGGGAGGCGGACCCCTGGCCTCGGCGCCACAACACCACACCAGCGGTGGCGGCTGTCGCGGCCACCGCTCCGCCCGCCGCCAGCAGCGCCCGCCGTGAGACGCCGCCGGGTCTCCGCCCCGGCATCTGATGATCCCGGTTAACCCCATCATGGTGTACGGCGACGCCGGGTCCACCGGGGGTGTGAGCCGCCGCAGCGCCCTGGCGTAAGGTTGCCTCCTCCCGCTCGTTGGCGTGCCGGCGTTCGGGAGCATGCCCGTGTTCGGGAGTGTGCTCGCCCAGGAGTTCGAGCAACAGGTCCCTGGCGGCCGGCCGGTGGGCGGGATCCTTGGTCAGGGAGCGGAAGACGATCGCACGCAGAGGCTCCGGCACCTCGCTCAGATCCGGATCGGCGTGCAGGATCCGGTACGCGACGGCCGCGAAGGTGTCCGAGCCGAACGGCGGCCGCCCGCTGGCCGCGTATGCCACAGTCGAGCCCCACGCGAACACGTCCGTGGCCGGTCCCACCGGCCCGCTGGAGAACTGCTCGGGCGCCATGTACGGCGGCGTGCCGGAGGAGCCCTGCTTCGTGGTGTCGACGCCGATCAGTCGTGCGATGCCGAAGTCGATCACTCGCGGCCCGTCCGGTCCCATCAGCACGTTGCCGGGTTTGAAGTCACGGTGGACCACCCCTGCCCGGTGGATGGCGGCCAGCGCCGTGGCGGTGCCGATGGCCAGGCGAGTCAGTGCCGGGCCGCGTATCGGGGCGACCGTGGCCAGCGCGGGCCCGTCGATGAACTCGCTGGCCACGTAGGGTGGGTCGTGGTCCAGGTCGGCGCGCAGGACGCGGGCCGTGCAGAACTCATCGACCTGGCGGGCAGCTGCCAACTCGCGCGCGAAGACGTGGTCGATGCCCACGTTCATGACTTTGACGGCGGCGAGTTCGCCGCTCTCGTCCTGGCCCAGGTAGACGGTGCCCTGCCCACCTCGGCCGAGCTGGCGGATGATGCGATAGGGGCCTATGTCCACGCGTGCCTCACATGATCGAATTGACCGGCACGAGCTTAGCCCAGCACTCGATACCGGCAGGGAGTGCGAGCCCAACTCTTCAAAGTTGATCAGCGGAAGAGCCGGCCACTGATCGCGTCGGGCGGCTGGTGTTCGCGGCTCCCGCCCTGCCCAGTCCGCCGCGCTCCGACGAGGCGCTGTTCTGGCGCACCCTGGGTAGGTTGCTCCCAGCGTTCGGGCCACCCGTCGCGCGGGCCGTGCTGCGCCTGACCGGTCGGATCACCGAAGGCATGCGTAGCGTCGAGACCAAGTAAACCTCGCGTTCAGGGTTATCGCCGTCACTCGTGGAGAGCACAGTGACGAGAACGAGCGGAGCCGGACGATGCCCCGCGGCAGCCCGAGCCGGTCCAACCGTCCGGCCACTGCGAAGGGGTGAGCGCAGCCCTGCCGTGGTGAGCTCGCGGATCAGGTCGGTCTGGAATAAACACAATGTCGGGCGGCACTCCCGCAAGGCCGTGCGGCCTTGGGGAGTATCTAACAAAGGATCAAGGTTCACGTCACCGTCCATTTGCCGTCTTCTCACCTGGTCACACATGCCGCGCACCCACGGCAAGGGGCGCGCGTCGCGAGTAGGGTGCAATAGCCAACACATGTTATGTGTGACACATATAAGAAGGTCAGACCGTCTGTAATTGGACCGAGGGAAAGCCATAGCCGGCCAGTTCCAGCATTTACGGCGAGTCGCACGCAAATGTCCGAGCCGTCGTTTAACGTCGGTATCGGTGCTCGGTGACAGCCGCTGTGTGCACAGGTGGATACTCCGGTTAGTGGGCGGGAGTGCTGAATGACGGAGCGTAAGGCTCTGGACCTGGACGCGCTGGCGGTCAGCGACCGCTTCAGGCTGTTCAATTTCACCAGGCGTGACGATCATGTGGCCTACCTTTGGGTGCTGCGGGCGATGGATCGCCTGCGCGAGGTGCATCAGGTTCAGGTAGACGCCGACGAGGTGGCGAACGCTCTGGCCGAACTGGCACGGCTTCATGATGAGGTGCCCACCATCGATGGGAATTTACGGAATCGGCTGGACGCCCTGTACGACGACGGGGTGGTTCACCGGTTCGACGATGCTTCGCGGGCGGGAAGCCTGGTCCGATACCGGAACCGCCAGTCGGTCTATCAGTTCAGCGAACTCGGGTACTGGGCCTACACGTCGGTCGAAAGTCTGCTGGCGGCTCGGATCCAGGATGCCAACCTGTCGCGGCTGGTGTTCTCTGACATCCTGGAGGATCTCAAGGCGCTTGCGGCGGCCAACCTAGCCGGTGAGGGAGAGCAGGTCTATCGCCGGTTGTCGCGTCTGGACTCAGTGATGGAGGACATGGGGCGTCGTTCAGCGCGTTTTCATGTGATGCTGGGTGAGATCATGCGGTCGACAGACAACTCACCCGAGACGTTCCTAAGTCACAAGAACGCTCTGTTGACGCACATGACGGAGTTCACGGCCGAACTCGATCGTTACCTTCCGCGTCTATACCGGGCTGTCCGTGAGGTTGAGGAGACGGGGCTGGCCACGCTGTTCGATCGCGCCGCAGAGGCGGACGAGCGGCCGTTCATGGATCACGAGGAACGGCTGGAGGAATGGCGGCGGCGTTGGGCCGCGTTGCGGGCCTGGTTCGCTCGTGACGGCCAGCAGGAGTCACGCGCGGCTGAGTTGCGGTCGGCCACCCGGGTCGCTGTGTCAGGAGTGATTGCGCTGCTGCGGCAGATCACCGAGGTGCGGCGTAGCGGTGTCAACCGGGCTACCCAACTGCGGCATCTGGCGGAGTGGGTGTGGGGTGCACCGGATGAGGGCGCGGCGCATGCGCTTATGGGAGCGGCGTTCAACGTGCGTTCGGCGCGCCATCTGGGCGCGGCCCACGATGATGACGAGCAGATCTCGCCTCGGGCGACCTGGTGGGATGCGCCAGGGGTGGAGGTGTCGGTGACGTTGTTTCGCAGCGGGAAGTCCCCGACGACGGGTGTGCCCGCCCCATTGCGAGGTAACGCCGGTGCGCAGCGTGAGCTACGTCGCAAGCAGGCCGCAGAGCGGGCGGCCGAACGCGAGGCCGTCGGTCATCTGGCCGTGGCGGGCGTCTACGGCAAGATCCTTGACGATGCCGAGACCAGGGTGCTGCTCAAACTGATGACCAAGGCCCTGGAAGGACGTACGGTCGTGGCCGGACGGTTGAAGAGGGCGTCCGGCACGAGCGACGTCATGATGATCCGCCTGGTCCCGGCCGAGGGCGGTAGCGCGATCTGTACGTCACAAGGAGTGCTCCACCTGCCGGGATTTCGGGTCGAGCTCCAAGAGCGGCCTCGGGTCGGCAGGGGGAAGTCCTGATGGAGCGCCCGCAACCGGCCCGCGATGTCCAGCCCAGTGATCTGGGTTCTTACCAGCATGCCGTACGTCGTGTCCTGACCTGCGACCTGATCACTGAGGAGCGACCCCGGCCCGGAGTGCTGGAGCAGGTGCTGCGATGGGCCGATGAGATGGCCCGCGACTTCCGGGAACTGCTGGACTATTCGCTGATCGCCACGACGCACCATGTCCGGCTGGTCCGCCGGCTCGATCTGCTGGATGCCACGCAGCGGTCGGTGTTTTCCAGAAAGGGACGGGCGTTCGACCGTCGCCGGCTGTCCTACTTGTGCCTGGTGCTGAGCTCGTTCCAGCGTTCCCGTGTCGAGATCAGCCTGGCCGATCTGATCCGGATCTTTACTCCGCTCGCCAACTCGATCGAGGGCCTGGGATTCGATCCGACCGTTGGTTCCCATAAGGCCGCGATTGTCGACGCCTTGGGCTGGCTGGTGGACCGTGGAGCGTTGCATTTGTCGGATGGCTCTCTGGAGTCATGGGCCCGCGACACCGAACGTGGTGACGCACTGTACGACGTCGACCACGACATCTGCGGGGCGCTCTTCAAGCCGGCCCGCCCGCTTCAGCACCTCACCAGCGCTGCCGGGTTGCTCCATGAACCATCGGTCGTTGGTTCGGTCTCACGACGAGATGACGTTGTTCGCCGAGCCCGTCGGCTACTGGTCGAGTTCCCGGTCGTGTACTACGCCGATGTCGAGCCCGAAGTTACTGATGCGCTCCGGACCGCTGGCCTCGCCGACGATCTGGCCCGTTTCACCGGCCTTGTCGTGGAGCGGCGCGCTGAAGGCGTCATGCTCGTCGATTCCGGCGGGTCCTTCACCGATCGGCCATTTCCTGGGCGAGGCAATGCGGTGAGTCGCGCGGCGGGATTGCTGTTGGCGAAGATCGCCGATCTCCTGGAGGATCGAACGCACATTCCGGCTCGCTTGCCCACGCCCACACGTGCCGATGATCACGCTGAGCTGGTGAGTCGGGTGGATACAGGACTTCCGGATGAAGGAGTGGTGTCCGAGCTCGCCTGGACCGCAGCTTCGGGCACGACGGCGCACGCCGAGGATGGTCGACACCAGGCCGATCAGGCCGAGGTGCCGCTGGTGGAACAGAGCTTGCTCGACGCGATGATCGAAGAGCTGTACGAGGAGTTCGGTGCCACCTCGTTCACCGCGACGTGGCAGCAGGATCCCCAGGGACTACTGCGGGCGGCGGTGGCGTTTCTCGCAGATTTGATGCTGGTGCGCCCTATTCCCGGTGGCGTGCTGGTCCTGCCCGCGGCATTCCGGTACCGCAACATCAGGGCGGCCCTGCCTGTGCAGGAGCAAAGCGGGCAACTGCCCCTCGATTTGGCCGATCCGTCTGCCGATGACGAGGAGAACCGATGACGTCACTGAGCGCCCGGTTCCGGCCCAGCCGCGCCGGTGTGATCAATGTCTGGGACTACGCGGATGAGGAATTCGTCTTCGCGGATGGTCGGCTGGTTCTGCGGGGACACAACGGCTCGGGCAAAACCAAAGCCCTGGAGGTGCTTTTCCCCTTCATCCTCGATGGTGTGGCCGATGCCCGACGGCTCGACCCGTTTAGCGGGGAGAACCGTACGATGAAGTCCAATCTGCTCTACCGCAGGCAGGACGCCGAGTACGGCTATGTGTGGATGGAGTTCGCCCGGTCGGTTGCCGATCTACCGGCGGCCGAGACCGTCACCTTGATCATCGGAATGCGTGCCCACAAGAACAAGGATGGTGTGCGGACCTCATTCTTCGTCACCCACCAGCGCCTCGGCGTCGACTTCGGACTACTGGCTCCCGATTCGCGGCCGCTTACCGAAAGGCAGCTCAAAGCGGTTCTCGGGGGAAAAGCCTACTGTGACAGCGCCACGGCCTACCGGGGCAAGGTGGACGCCCGGCTGTTCGGACTGGGGCGGGAACGCTACACCCAGTTGCTGGATCTGCTGTTGGCGCTACGTCGCCCCCTGCTGGCCAAGGACCTGGATCCAGGCAAAGTCTCGGCCACACTGACCTCAGGCCTCAGCCCAGTGGATGAGGACCTCGTCAAGCAGGCGGCACGCGACTTTGAGAACCTGGCGGCCGTCCAGAAGCAGTTCGACGACTTCACCACCGCGGACAGCGCCGTGCGCGCCTTCCTCCTTGACTACACCCACTACCTACGTACGCACACCAAGGCCAAGCTCACTCGCGTCCAGGGCGAGATCGACGGCACGGTGGCGCACGCCCGTACCGTGGCGAGCGCTATGGCCGAACTGAACAGGGCCACGAAAGCCCGCAGGCAGGCGACCCAGGCCAAGGAGCGGGCACGTGCCGAGAAAACCGGTCTTGAGCGCCGCCTGACCGTCCTCAAACAGGACGACACCTACCGGACTCAGAGCGAGATCGAGCTCCAGCGCCGCCAGATCGCCAAGACCGCTGAGGAGATCACCAATGAACAGCGGAGGCTGACCCAAGGTGCCCAGCATCTAGAGGACCTTGAGCAGGAGGCGGGGGCCCTCGCCGACCGGCTCGAAGGCATCCGTCAAGCCATCACACGGCACGCGACGGAGTTGGTGGAAGCGGCAGAACGGGCAGGCATCACCCACGACGGCGACGGCCCGGTCGACACCGGTGAGGATCTGCTCACGACGACTCACGCACGCAGCACCGCACGGCGAGGGGACATCTCGCAGATACGCAGCCACATCGCACAGGTCGAAGACGCGGAGAAGGAACGCCGACGAGCCGAGACCGACCGCGGCAAGGCGGAACAGACCGTCACACAACGAGAACGAGACTGCCACGATGCGGACGCGGCGCTGGAACGTGCCCGACGGGAGGCCCACGACCACCTCACCAACTGGGCCGCCCGCTGGACCCAGACCGACGACACGGTGGCAGAACACGGCGACGTCGAAGCACTGCGTGAGGCAATCTGCAGCCTTGGCCAAGTCGGTGCACCGACGCTGGCAGAGATCTTCAACGAGCGAACCGCGGAACGCCACGCCCAGACCGTCCGAGCTGCCGAACGCCTGAGTAGCCAGGCCCGCGACTTGGACACCGAGCTTGAGCGCCTGCGTCATGAGCGGGACGAGATAGCGGCTGAGCGGGACGACGCGCCGCCCGCCGATGACCGGCGCACTGCCGACCGTGACGGACGACCCGGGGCACCACTGTGGCGGCTTGTACGGTTCACCGACAATGTAATCTCTGGCGAAGCCGCCGGGATCGAGGGCGCGTTGTACGGGGCCGGGCTCCTCACCGCCTGGGTACACCCTGATCCAGCGCTCACCAGGAACGCCGTGAACGCCGCTGAGGCAGACGGCTATCTGATCCCGCTATCGATGGAGCGGCGCCCGGCGGGGCCGACCCTGTCCGACGTCCTCGCCCCCGAGGAGCAGGACCTGGTGGCGGCAGACGTCATCATCGAAATACTGCGCTCCATCGCCCTGGGCGAGGAGCTTCTCAGCTCCGCACAGGCTCCAGCGGTGACCACGAAGGCACAGTTCAGCGTCGGCATTCACCTGGGTGCTCGGCCCAAGCCGTCGCCCGAGTACATCGGGGCCACCAATCGGGCGAACCGGCGCAAGGCCCGGTTGGCCCACTACGACCAGCTGATCAACCAGGCCCAACAGCAGTTGGAGGCCATCCAGGGAGAACTGCGGCGAACCAACGGCCTCCTGCAGAACTTCGGACGCGCTCGAGTGGATCTGCCACCCACCAAGCCCGTCCTCAAGGCCGCCGCGCGGGTAGCCGAAGAATCCACACGGCTAGCCCTCGCACGCACCCAACTGGCCGAGCGACAGCAAACCTTCGACACCGCTGTGGCGGACGTCGACGCCAAACGTCGGCGGCTGCGTCAGGTCGCCGCGGAACGCAGCATGCCAGCGATGGCCGAGGACGTTGATGCCGTCGAGCGCGCGGTCGATGACTTCGTCACAACGGCGCAGCTCCTGCAGAGCGGCCGAGACCAGGCCAAGACCGCAGAGCAGGACCTGGCCGCCCGCCAAGCGGCGATCGCCCGGCAACGCGCCCAGCACACAGAGGACACCGCCGCCCTGCAGGCCAAACAGGAGGAACACGCCGCCGAAACCGAGGAACTGAGAGCCCGAGAGGAGGCCCTCGACGCGCCCCTTCAGAAAGTGCTCGCACAAATCAGCCAGACCGAGCAGCGACTCGGCACTGTTCGCACCGCGTACGACAAGTACGAATCCACGGCCTCCCGAGAGCACGACGCGGTGATCAGCGCGCAAGCCGATCTCAAACACGGGCGGGACGCACTCGCCACGGCGTTCGGTCACCTCTTCGAACACACCAGGTCGTTCGCACCGTACGCGCAAAGCGACCTACGAGGGCTGATGGGCGTCAGCGCCACCGCCCCCTGGCCGGCCGACACCGTCTGGCCCACCCCGCACGAGGCGGTCGAATCCGTGGCGAACGCCATGCGTGCAGGGGCACCCGAGACACAGCCGGATCTCGGCATCCTGGTCCGCCGGGCAGCACTGCCCAGCGACATCAACAACCTCCTCACGGCATTTGACACCCAAATGGCGGAGGTCCGCGCCGTCAGCGAAAACGCCCTGAAGAACGCTGCAGGCCAGATGTCGACTGCATTGCGCACGTTCCAGGATGCCCTCGATGCCTGCACCGAGGACTACCGCCTAGATCACGACCCCACCGGCGTCGTCATGGTCTACGTCAGCGACGAAGGCGGACGCAACCCGATTGCCGTCTTCGCCCGCCGAATCGCCGACCGTGTCGAGGAACAGGGCATCCTCTTGGAGGAGAAGGAGCGCACCGTACTGGAGGACGAGCTGCTGACCGGGCTCGCCCAGCAGATCCACGACCGCGTCCGCACCGCCCGCGACCTGGTCAAGGGCATGAACGACGACACCAGGTCCAGGCCGATGTCCTCCGGCACCAAGATCGGTATCCGCTGGATCCGCTCCGACGATCTGGACGGCAAACAACTTGCGGTATCACGGCTGCTCGACCGCGACGCACACGGAATGGGCCCCGCGGGCCTGGCCGAGCTTCGCGGCCTACTCAGGGAGATGATCCGCGACTACCGGGCCGGGCACCCCCGCGTCACCTACCAACAAGCGCTGGCCCACGTGCTCGACTACCGAACCTGGTACACCTTCGAGCTGATGCTCGCGGTACCCGGTGAGAACGACGTGAAGCTCACCAAGGCCAAGCACGAACAGATGTCCGGCGGCGAGAAGTCGGCCGCCATCCACCTGCCACTCTTCGCCGCCGCCAACGCCCTCTACTCCTCCGCCAGACCCGCCTGCCCACGCATGATCGCCCTCGACGAGGCGTTCGCCGGCATCGACGACCGCTACAAGCCCGAGCTACTGGGGCTCACCGTCAAGTTCGACCTGGATCTGTTCATGACCGGCCACGACCTGTGGGTGCATTACGACTCAGTCCCGATGGCCGCCCACTACGACATGCACCACGACAAGAGCGCCCACGCCGTCTCCGCCATGCTGATGCTCTGGGATGGGGAACAGACCATCGACGCCGACGCCGGGTTCGCCGGCAACGACGGACTGGCCGAGGAATTGCTCGGCTTCCGGCCCAGCCGCCGAACCCCCGCCTCCACCGACGGCACGCTCCTGGAGTCGCTCGCCGAGGACCAAGACCCCGACGAGGAGGAGAGCGAGTGACCACGCACCTGAAGGCCGTCGCACGCTACCGAGGGTCCGAATACCGCCGCCTCTTCTCGGCGGCAAGGCGCTCCCTGGAACGAACCGGCTGGGACCTGAGCGGAACGATCGGTGTCACCAATCCCGACGAGGCCGAACGCAACGCGATCATCGGAGTCACCGGCCGATACCACCGCTCAGGCATCAAGCGCATCGAGATCACGCTGAGTGAGCTGGACGCCGCCGTACGCACCGCCACCGGACTCAGCCTTACCGAGCTCCTCGCACAGATCGGCCCCAAGCTGGCCGACCGGCCCGCCGAGGCGGCCAAAGACGCCGCCTCCCGGGAAGAAGCCCTTCGCCCCGCCTATCAGAGCTCACTCTATGAAGCGGCTGACTGGTATCGGACCTGGCTCAACGAGCTCAGCCGAGACGGCACCTTGACCAAGCTGCTCGCCCAGCGGGAAACCGTGTACAGCGTTGCCCAGGCCACCAGGGTTCTGGAGTTCATGGAGAACCGCCCAGAGTCGAGCGCTCCCATCACGCTTCCTGGGCTGGCCGCTGCCGTCACCCACAACACCAAGGCCCTCAACCACGGCACCAGCCTGTCCACACTCGTCATCCGAGCGCTCGCGACCCGCGCAGGCATCCCGAAGCCCACGACCGCGGAAGAGCGTCGTGATCTGTGGGACCGCTTCGATGTCATGCTCGATGACCTGGCCAGCCGGGTCCTGGTGCTCAATCTGCCGGCGGACGGCACCGGACTAGGAGAGTGGCTCACGGGCGCCGCCCGCTTCGGCACACCGTTCTACGTCACCCTCCACCAAATTATCAACCACCCCATCACGATCGCCGCTCCAGTCGTCTATGTCTGTGAGAACCCGGCTGTGCTACGTCGAGCAGCCGGCGAACTCGGCCCGAAAGCAGGGCCCCTTGTCTGTACCGAAGGGCGGCCCTCAACCGCATTCCACCGGCTCGTGCGAACTATCGCCGCAGGCGGCGGTGAACTGCGATATCACGGCGACTTCGACTGGCCCGGAATCGCCATCGCCACCAATGTATTCGAGCGCCACGGGGCACGCCCCTGGCGTATGTGCGCCACCGACTACCTCGCCGGTCTCACTACAGGTGACGACCACGTCAAGCTCGCGGATCGTCCACTCCCCACACCATGGGATCCCGGACTCTTTCACGCCATGCGCGCACATGGCAAAGCCGTATACGAAGAGGCCGTCGCAGATCCACTCCTCGCCGACCTGCAAAGACCAGCGCAGATCTGTCCCTCCATCAAGATGACATCTGGCTGAGCGTCCTCGAGTTCACCAGCCGCGCGGCTGTCCATACGCCCGCGATGCGCGAGTGTCAGCATTGCTAGCGCACTCTCATCCGTCGCAGCGCCAGCTCATACATGTGTCGATATGACACGACAGCCGCGATACCGGCCACCGGCGCCACCGAGAAGGTGGTCGTCCATCGAATCAACGCATCGGCAGAAGAGGACGAGAGGATTCGGGCTCTCATTGCTTCCCACCGCCTTTGGTCACCTCGGCGCGGGCCTCAACGATGAGGCAACCACGTGATACCGCATGTAGAGCCGCCGAAGATTTGATGCGTGCCCTGCCGGGGGCGCACAGTTGATCAGGCGTTTCGCCACCTGACCTGCGGTTTCTCAGCCCTAGGTCTTTTGCTTGCTAGGCAGCCGTATGCCACCGTGGGCCGCCCTACGCCATCACCCACGGAATATAAGCGGAATGATCTGCCCGCCAGCCGAACTGAGCCGTTCATCCGGTACACAGCGGCTCAGACTCGATTGCAGCCTCCGACCTTCCGTTCCCGCGAGTCAACCCACACCCCGCGAAACTAGAGCGAAGATCGCCCTGGTTCCCCAGACATTCCAGCACTGGGACAGTTGCTCCGGGAATGTCCCAGTGCCGGACTCGTGGGTAGGGGTCCCGTCATGCGAATGATTGTCTTCCGACTGATCCAGGTCGTCCTCTCACCCCTGGCGGTCATCGGTTCGTCGGTCTGGGGTCTGTCGCTGATCAGGCAGGCGCGGCGGACCGGGTCCTCGGCCACGGTGCTCGCGTCGTGCTATCCGAGGTGGATCCTGCACCACCTGCGCCAGCGGTGGGACGCGCCATGCGTGCGGATGATGAAGGTGCTGCCCACACCGGTCCGGCTCGGCCTGCGGTACGGGACGATGCCGACGATCGTCGCCCACGCCGTGACCGGCTACGTGCCCAAGCCCTATCGGTATCCGTACCAGGGCCAGCCGCCCATGATCCATCAACCGGTGGCGCGCACGACCTTCCACGACCAGGCCCTCGCCCGGCACCTGCCCGAGGTGGAGCAGTTGGTGGTGCTCGGCGCCGGGTTCGACACGCGGTCCTACCGGTTGCCTCCAGGCGCCGTGGTGCGGTGCTTCGAGATCGACACCCCGGGGACCCAGCGGGTGAAGCGCGAGGCGCTGGCCAAGGCAGGGGTGGAGGCGGGACATGTCACGTTCGTGCCGGCGAACTTCGAGGAGGAAGACTGGTTCGGCAGGCTGGTCGAGGCGGGCTTCGATCCGGGCAGGCCAGCCTACTTCCTGTGGGAGTCGGTGACGATGTATCTGGATCGCAAGGCCGTCGAGCAGACGCTGCGCAGGATGTCCGCCCCCGGCAGCGTGGTGGCCTTCGACTACTTCACGACCGTGATCCTGCACAGCAACGACCCCTACTCCGCCTATGCGCGCTGGGCGGCCGACCGGATCAAGGAGCCGTTCAGGTTCGGCATCGACCAGGGGGATGTGCCGGGGTTCCTGGAATCGTGCGGGTTGCGCGTGGAGGAGCAGCGGTCCTTCAACCAGGATCCGGTGATGGCCGGGTTCGTCACCGCGACGGTCTGAAGGTGATATCTGGGTCTACGTCCGATGGTCGAGTCCTGATCGAGCCGTCGTGTACGCGTCACGGCCGACTCGGTCTTGTGCCAGGTGTGCCAGGGGGTTCTGCCCGCTGGAGAACCCAGTGACCTTGCGAAGGGACCGCCTGACGCGCGTGCACGCCGACCCGGTTTGGGGCGGCACGCGCGGCCTCCGCGGCGGTGGCGATGCGGTGGACCTCGAAGCCCGCCTGGGCCAGGACGGTCACCAGACCCCGCGCCACGCGGTCGTCATCCTCGATGATGGTGATCCGCATACCGGCGGATTGTACGGCCCGGATCGACGCTCGCCTCAGCCCTTCAGTTCTTGGGATTCTCCTGACATCCGGCGCATTCCTTGGGATTACTCTGACACCATCCGCGTCCTTTCCAGCCGAGACTGAGGCCGAGCACTCACCGAGACACGCGCATGCGCTGACGAGGAGGCCGCGATATGAGAACGACCAGCAGGTACCGTGCCGCCGCGCGGATGATCGCCGCGATCGGCGTCGTTTCGCTCGTCGCCGCCTGCTCCGGCAACGGAGGCACCACCGGCGGAGGCACCACAGGCGGAAGCGGCGCCGGAGGCTACCCGGACCAGAACATCACGTTCGTCGTGCCGTTCAGCGCCGGCGGCCCGACGGACACCGTCACCCGTATGATCGCCGAGCCGATGGCCGCCAAGCTCGGCGCCAAGCTCGTCGTCCAGAACGTCGAGGGCGCGGGCGGCACGGTCGGCGCCGGCGAGGTCGCGCGGGCCCAGCCCGACGGCTACACCGTGCTCATGCACCACATCGGCATGTCGACGGCACCCGCCCTGTACAAGAACCTGGGCTACAAGCCGCTCGAGAGCTTCGAGATGGTCGGGCTCGTCACCGAGGTGCCGATGACGGTCGTCGCCCGCAAGGACTTCGCGCCCGCGACGCTCCAGGACCTCGTGACCTACGTGAAGGCGAACGCCGGCAAGGTCACGCTGGCCAACGCCGGCATCGGCGCCGCATCCCACCTGTGCGGCCTGCTGTTCCAGACCGCCGCCGGCGTCAAGCTCCAGGAGGTCCCGTACGAGGGCACCGGCCCCGCGCTGACCGACCTCGTCGGCGGCCAGGTCGACTTCATGTGCGACCAGACGACCAACACCAGCGGCCAGATCTCCGCGGGTGAGGTGAAGGCGTATGCGGTCACCACGCCGGAGCGGGTGAAGAGCCTGCCCGACCTGCCCACCACGGCCGAGGCCGGGCTTCCCAAGCTCCAGGTCAGCGTGTGGCACGGTCTCTACGTCCCGGCCGGCACGCCGCAGGAGGTCGTCCAGAAGCTGTCCGAGGCGCTGAAGGTGGCACTGGCCGACCAAAAGGTCATCGACCAGATGGCCAAGCTCGGCACCGCGCCGGTCCCGGCCGAGGACGCGACCCCGCAGGCGCACCGGGCCAAGCTCCAAGAGCAGCTCGGCACCTGGGCGAAGGTCATCGCCGACGCCGGCGTCAAGGCCTCCTGAGGTGGAGCGCCGCCGGTCCTTCCCTGACGTCCTCGCCGGGGGAATCTTCGTCCTGATCGGTGGCGCGTTCGTGGTGGGGTCGCTCGGCTACGAGCTGGGCACCCCACTGCGGATGGGCCCCGGCGCCTTCCCCCTGCTGGTCGGCGCGACCGTGGCCGCCCTGGGCCTGGCGATCGTCGTCAAGGGACTCATCGCCGGCGAGGTGATCTCGTTCGGGCCGATCCCCTGGCGCGCGGTCGTCTTCATCGTGCTCGCGGTCCTGTTCTTCGGATTCACCGTCCGGGGCCTCGGATTCGTACCGACGTCGGCGGTGACCGCCCTGTTCACCACGCTGGCCAGCTCGCGCGTACGGCCGCTCACGGCCGTGGCCGTGGCCGCCGGGCTGACCGTGGCCGGCACGCTCATCTTCGTCGTCGGACTTCAGCTGCGGATCCCGCTATGGGGCCCGTGGCTAGGGTTCTGACGCGGCATCCGGATTGAGGCATGGACCTTCTCGACAACCTCGCGCTGGGCTTCTCGACCGCCCTCCTGGTCCAGAACGTCTTCTACTGCTTCGTGGGAGTGCTGCTCGGGACGGCGGTCGGTGTGCTGCCTGGCATCGGTCCGACGGCGACGGTGGCGATGCTGCTGCCGATCACGTTCAGCTTCGAGCCGGTGACGGCGCTGATCATGCTGGCCGGCATCTATTACGGCGCACAGTACGGCGGATCGACGACCGCCATCCTGATCAACCTGCCCGGTGAGTCGTCGGCGGCGGTCACCGCGCTGGACGGGCACGAGATGGCCCGGCAGGGCCGGGCCGGCGCGGCGCTGGCAGCCGCTGCCGTCGGGTCCTTCATCGCGGGTACGGTGGCCACCGTCGCGCTGGCTGTCGCGGCCCCACCGCTGGCCCGCGTCGCGTTGAAGTTCGGCCCGGCCGAATACTTCTCGCTGGTGCTGCTCGGCCTGATCGTGTCGATCACGCTGGCGCGTGGCTCGGCGCTCAAGGCACTGGCGATGATCGCGCTCGGCGTCCTGCTCGGCACTGTAGGCCAGGACATCTACACCGGCACGCCCCGGTTCGTGTTCGACCAGCGCGAGCTGTACGGCGGCATCGACTTCGTGTCGGTCGCCGTCGGCATGTTCGGGGTGGCCGAGATCCTGCGCAACCTGGAGAACGAGGAGACCCGCATAGCGGTCATCAGCAAGGTGAAGAACCTCTGGCCGACCCGCGAGGACCGCCGCCGGATCGTCGGCCCGATCCTGCGGGGTACCGGTCTCGGCGCCGCGCTCGGCGTCTTGCCCGGCGGTGGCCACGTGCTGGCCTCGTTCACCTCGTACGCCGTCGAGAAGCGGATCTCGAAGCGGCAGCAGGAGTTCGGGCGCGGCGCGATCGAGGGCGTCGCCGGCCCCGAGTCGGCCAACAACGCCGCCGCACAGACGTCGTTCATCCCGCTGCTTACCCTGGGTCTGCCCGCCCACCCGGTGATGGCACTGATGGTCGGCGCGTTCATCGTCCACGGCATAACCCCCGGCCCGAACGTCATCACCGACGAACCGGCGCTGTTCTGGGGCCTGATCGCGTCGATGTGGATCGGCAATGTGCTGCTCGTGCTGCTGAACCTGCCGCTGATCGGCATCTGGGTGCGCATGCTGCGCATCCCGTACCAGGTGCTGTTCCCGATGATCATCCTGTTCGCCGCGATCGGCACATACTCCCTGGGGTTCAACGCGTACGACGTCTACGCGATCGTGTTCTTCGGACTCCTGGGCTACATCCTGATCAAGTGCGGCTGCGAGCCGGCGCCACTGCTGCTCGGCTTCGTCCTCGGACCCCTGCTTGAGGAGAACCTGCGGCGGGCGCTCATCATCTCCCGCGGCGACGCGTCGGTCTTCCTGACCCGGCCCATCTCCGCGGTGCTCCTGGCCCTGGCCGTGGCAGCGCTCGTCGTCGCCGTCCTGCCGACGATTCGCAAGCGCCGCGAGGTCGTGTTCACGGAGGAGGAATAGGAATGTCGATCCCGCACACCGTGGAGACGGCCAGACGTGTGAATCCTGTCGGCCGTGGCGCGTATCGTCCCCACCGTGCCTGACGTGATCGCTCGTCCCACCGCCCGCATCCTGCTCGTCGACGACCACCATCGGATCCTGCTGTTCCACGGGCAGGGGCCGACCAAGAACCCCGATTCTGCCTGGTTCACCCCCGGCGGCGGCGTCCAGGAAGGCGAAGACCTCGCGGTGGCCGCGGCTCGCGAGTTGCGTGAAGAGACCGGCCTCGAGGTCAACCCAGAGTCTCTCGGCCAGGTGGTGGCGACCAGTGAAGGCCATTGGACCGCACATGACGACACCATCTACTACGCCACGGACAGCTACTTCCTCCTGCGCGTCCCCGAACTGACCGTCAACATCGAGAAGATGGAGGAGCTCGAACGCTCACTGCTCAACGCGTACCGCTGGTGGAGCGTGGACGAGCTCAAGGCGAGCACCGACAGGCTCGTCCCGATGAACCTGCCGACCCTGCTCGAACCACTGGTCAAGGGTGAGCTTCCTGACGAGCCGATCGTCATCGCCTGGCACCGCCCCGCGCCGGTCGTTCGGGTCGCCGCCCGTGTCATCCTCGCCGACGCCAAGGACCGTGTCCTGCTCTATCGGGCCCCGCGCGCCACCAGGAACGGTGGCCATGCCTGGTTCACCCCCGGCGGCGGCCTCCACCCTGGCGAGGCGCCCGCCGCTGCGGCCGCCCGTGAACTGCACGAAGAGATCGGACACCGGGTCGACCCCGACGTGCTCGGCCCGGCCGTGGCGTTCAATGCCGGGTTGTGGGTTCGCGACGACGGTGTCCTCATGCGCTCCGAGCACCACTTCTTCTTCCACCGCGTCCCCGACCTGGAGATCAACACCTACGGCATGGAGGACTACGAGCGCTCCCAGCTCGACGCCTTCCGTTGGTGGGGTCTGGACGAGTTGCGCGCCACGACCGAGCAGATCCTCCCCTTCCACCTGCCCGACCTGATGGAGCGCCTGCTCAACGCAGACATCCCGACCGAGCCGGTCTTCATGTCCTGGGATCGGCCTGACTGATCCCCTCGGAATCACTCCACCGAACCGACCGACACGGCGCTGACCGGAATCTCCAGAAACGGCACCACGGCCTGCGCCAACCCGGTGATCTTCACGTACGAGACACCGAGATTAGCTTCCCTGGAGCCTGCGGCTCGGATCGGGACGAAAGACCGCAGCTCCACGCTCGATCCAGGCCACGACCCGCCCCGGCCGGGCCGCGGGTGAGGCGGGATGGCCGACCACCCGACAGGGGTCTGGACCAACTTGTCCGACTTCCGGGCGTGCCTTTATGGAGTTTCGGGCAGCGTCCTCAGTATGAATGGTGGAAAGCGGACAAAGACCATCATCAGTGCCGTCTTCGCCTGCTCGGCCCTGCTCACGGCCGCAGCCTGCGGGAGCGCCGACACCCAGTCCAGTGCCGTCAAGGCAGCGCCCGCCGGGCTCATGTCACCATCCGGAATGCCGGCCGACCCCAGCCAGGAACCCGGCGGCATGGCGGACCTCGAGAAGGCCGGCGCCGCGGCAATGGCCGCCGTCGAGGGCTCCACGATCCTCTCGGTCCAGGCGGAGAACGACGGCCGACTCTGGGAGGTCCAGCTGGCCGAGCCCGCCGGCACAGAGCGCGTGCTGGAAGTGGACTCGTCAGGAAAGGTGGTCTCGGAACCCCGCGTCAAGGACACTGGCGAGGGGGAGAAGGCCAGGGTCATGGGCATCATCAAGGACGCCAAGATCACCTTCCAGGACGCGGTGGAGAAGGTGTCCTCCGCAATGCCGGAAGGTAAGATCACCCACCTGAGCCTGGACAGGTACAACAACGACATGCTCGTCTGGGACGGCGATGTCGTCTCCCCGGACGGCGCCTGGCAGGGGGTCAAGGTCGACGCCAAGACCGGCACCGTGACCAAGAACGGCTAGGAGAGCTGAGTTCGCGTTCACTGCCGTGGACCTGCGTGCCGTCGAGCAAAGCGGCTTGGAAGACGACCTTCAGCAGCCGCACCTCGCGCACGCCGCTGATGCGCTGGTCGCCAAGGGACAGCCGGTGATGACCACCGTCCGGGTCCCGTCAGCCGGGTGACGCGTGGATGTGACGAAAGCCGGTCAGGCGTCGGCCTGCCGCCCGTCGGAGCAACGGCCTGATGGCCAGGGGCTCGGCCAGCATCAGAGTCATCGCCGTTGACGGACGACCATGCCTTACATCCACATGCCCAGCGGTTCGGAGTACCTCTTCGCGGAGACTCTCATGGGGGCGAAATGAAGGCGCCGCAACGGAGAGCCCTGTGGGCCTCGGGATCGAAGGTGTCGCTGATCGGCTTCAGCTCGGCGTAGAACGTGTCCTTGGTCGGGTCTGCCGCCTCGAAGAGGGTGCCGTCGAAGGTGCCGGCAACGGCCAGTCCGAAGCTCACCATCGAATACGGGCCCGGGATCGGCCCGTCGGCCTCCACGTCCGCGGAGAAGTACAAAAGATGGGAAGTGCGCGTCCATCCAGCTTGCTGAGCCCGATCCTCAGTGTTCTGTCAGTGACATCATGCCCTCCCTGGTCGGTTGCCGCTGGCTGCGATCCCGCGATCGTCACGCTGGCGTGCGTCAGCACCGACTCGCTTCCCGCCGTTCCCGCGACGCCGCCTCGGATCTTCACCGATCCTGCGGTCCACCGGGAAGCTCGGACGCCTGGATGGAGGTAGGGCCGCCGGCTCACTTGTCGGCAAGACGACGTACGGGGATCACGAGGGCCACGATCGAGGTCAATTCGAAGCGCGCAGACGACCGCAGCCCCCGCGAGATCAACGTGAACACGGCGAAGGCGATCGGCGTCGCCACCGCCATGGATTGGTCGCCGGCCGCGAGGTGGGAGGCGGCCGCTCCGGTGTAGACGAAGAAGATGCCTGCGTACGCCCACTCCTTGAGCCCAGGAAAGCCGGGAACGATCAGCGTGAGCACGCCGAGCACCTTCCAGACGCCCAGGATGGCGAGCAGGTAGGCGGGGTAGCCGAGATGATCGAACGTGTCGAGGACGTAGGGCGTCCGCAGGAGGTCCCACCCGGCCCCGACCGCCGACTCGACGACGACGGGGAGCGTGGCAAGCCAGTAGACGCCGGTGCGGATCAGGATGGAGGTTCGGGGGGTGATGGTGATGCTCATGGGGTTCCTCTCCTTGTGGATCGTCACCTGGATGACGACGCGCGGCGGGAGAGTGTGACAGGCCCGTAGCGTGCGCCCGTGCTCCCTCGGATCGAAGGTGACGACGCGCGGCGGGAGAGTCTGACCGTGCGCGGGGGTGGTCTGGAGCCTGGGGGCCGCCGACGGCGACCGGCTCGAAGCCGGCCTCGCCCTCAGTCTGATCGCCCGGGTGGCGGCGGCCGTCGACGCTCCGGTCAGCGCTGACGCGGGCCCGCGCTCCTGCCACGGAGCGGCGGGCCCGGGGACGTCAGCGGTGGGCGGTGAAGCGGCCGAAGGCGCCCTGGTGGTACAGCAAGGGGCGACCGGGGTGGTGGACGTCCACCTCGGCGACCAGCCCCACGACCAGGATGTGGTCGCCCACGTCCACCTTCTCGTACGGCAGGCAGATCAGGTGCGCCGACACGTCCGAGAGCAGCGGCGCCCCCAGCTCCCCCGCCCGCCATCTGGTCGGCTCGGCGAACCGGTCGATGCCCTTGCGCGCGAACCGCGCCGCCAGCTCCGACTGCTCGCTGGTCAGCACGTTGACCGCGAAGTGGTCCGCCGTCGCCAGCCACGGCCAGGTCGTCGAGGTCCTGTCCACGTAGAAGGACACCAGGGGCGGGTCCAGGCTCACCGACGTGAACGAGGTGGCCGTCAGCCCGACGGGCACTCCCCCGTTCTGCGCGGTGATCACCACGACGCCGGCGGCGTGGACGGCCAGCGCCTGCCTGAACCGGTCGGCGCCCACCGCGCGGTCGGGCATCGTGTCGGTCATGAGGCCACCACCGCGTGGAGTTCCCGTTGGGGTTCGGCCGCGTAGCGCGACATGGTGTCGGTCATGAGGCCACCACCGTGTCGAGTTCCCGTAGGGGTTCGGCCGCGTAGCGCGACGGGGGGCGGGTCAGACCGTAGTTCTCCCGCAGCGTCCGGCCTTCGTACTCGGTCCTGAACAAGCCTCTGGCCCGCAGTTCGGGCACCACGTGGTCGACGAAGTCCTCGAGCCCTCTGGGCAGGATCGGCGGCATGATGTTGAAGCCGTCCGCCGCGCCGTACTCGAACCATTCCTGCAGTTCGTCGGCGATCTGCTCGGGCGTGCCCGCCACCACCCTGTGGCCGCGTCCGCCCGCGAGGCGGGACAGCAGCTGCCGCACGGTGAGCCGTTCGCGCCTGGCCAGCTCGACGACGAGCCTGCGCCTGCTCTGCGCCCCCTCGGTCTCGACGCTGACGTCGGGAAGCGGCTTGTCGAGGGCGTCCTCCTTCAGCTCGATGCCGATGAGGGTGGCCAGCTGGCTGAGCCCGTACGCGGGGATGATCAGGTCTTCGAGCTCCTGCTCCAGGCGGCGGGCCTCTTCCTCGGTGGAGCCGATGATCGGCGAGATGCCGGGCAGGACGAGCAGTTCCTCCTGGCGCCTGCCGTAGCCGCGCAGGCGGTTCCTGAGGTCGGCGGAGAAGTCGCGCGCCTCGCGCAGCGTCTGCTGGGCGGTGAAGACGGCCTCGGCGTAGCGGGCGGCGAAGTCCTTGCCGTCCTCGGACGAGCCGGCCTGGACCAGCAGCGGCCTGCCCTGCGGGGTGCGGGAGGTGTTGAGCGGCCCGCGGACGCTGAAGTGCGTTCCGGCGTGCTCGATCGGATGGATCTTGCCGAGGTCGGCGTAGGTGCCGCCGGCGCGGTCGGAGAGGACGGCGTCGTCCTCCCAGCTGTCCCACAGTTTGCCGACGACGTCGAGGAACTCGGTGGCCCTGGCGTAGCGCTCGGCGTGCGGCGGCCGTTCGATGCCGAAGTTGTGCGCCTCGGCCTCACCGGCGGAGGTGACGATGTTCCAGCCCGCCCTGCCGCGGCTGATGTGGTCGAGCGAGGCGAACTTGCGCGCCACGTGGAAGGGCTCGTTGTACGTCGTGGACACGGTGGCGATCAGGCCGATGTGCTCGGTGACGACGGCGAGCGCCGACAGCAGCGTCAGCGGTTCGAGTCCGCCGAGCGCGTTGTGCCTGACGTTGCCCCACAGGGCGAGGCCGTCGGCTAGGAACACCGAGTCGAGTGTGCCGCGCTCGGCGATCCTGGCGAGGTTCTGGTAGTGGCGGACGTCGGTAAGCCTGGACGGCTCCGCGCTCGGGTGGCGCCACGCGGCCTCGTGGTGGCCGACGCCCATGAGGAAGGCGTTGAGGTGCAGTTGTCTCGTCATGTGGTCCTCCAGGTCGAGAAGCGGCGCTCCACGCTGACCAGGAGCTGGTTGAACAGCAGGCCGATGGCGGAGATCGTGATGATGCCGGCGTACATGTCGTGGATGCGGAAGCTGGATTGCGAGGCCTGGATGAGGTAGCCGAGGCCCGCCTTGGCGCCGACCATCTCGGCGAAGAGCAGGACGAGGATCGAGTAAGCGCCCGCCAGCCGTACACCGGTGAAGATGGTGGGAACGGCGGCGGGCAGGATCACCTTCTGGAACAGCCGGAACGGGCCGAGGCCCATCGATCGCGCCGACTTGATCAGCAGGGGTTCGACGGTCTTCACGCCGCTGATGGTGTTGAGCAGGATGGGCCACGAGCAGGCGTAGAGGACGAATGTGATCTTGGTGGTCTCGCCGATGCCGAGGATCAGCGTGAACACCGGCAGCAGCGCGACCGCCGAGGTGTTGCGGAACAGTTCGAGCACGGGGTTGAGGAAGGCGGCCACGGGCCGGTACCAGCCGATCGCCAGGCCGAGCGGGATGGCCAGCGCGATGGCCAGGGCGAATCCGGCGAACGAGCGCAGCAGCGAGGCGCCGAGGTGCTCGCCTAGCTGGCCCGTGACCAGCAGGTCGTACCCGGCGGCCAGGTTCTCCGACAGCGGCGGCACGAACACCCGGTCGACGACGCCGGCTCGCGGCAGCGCCTCCCAGAGGGCGAGCAGCAGGATGATCGCGGCGGAACGTTCGACGGCCGTGGTCAGCGGTCTGGGCAGGCGAGGGCGGCGGGCGCGCAGGGGCTTCGGTGGCGGCGGCGGCTCCTCGGCCTCGGCGTCCTCGTCGGGCACGTCGTACCAGTACGGCTCGTCGGTTCCCTGCTCGTGCCCCCGCTCGATCGGCGGCGCCTTCGTCTCCAGCTCAGCCAACGGAGCTCGCCTCCTCGCGGCGGGCGGCGGCGACCTCGTCGCGCAGCAGGGTCCAGATGTGGTGGCGGTACTCGCCGAAGCGCGTCTCGGCCCGCAGATCGCCCTCGCGGGAGCCGAACTCGATGGCGAGCGTCTCCTTGATGCGTCCGGGGCGCGAGGTCATCACCGCGACCCGCTGGCCGAGATAGACGGCCTCGTCGATCCCGTGCGTGATGAACACGATCGTCTTGCCGGTCTTCTCCCAGATGTGCAGCAGCTCTTCCTGGAGCGACTCGCGGGTCTGGGCGTCAAGGGCGGCGAACGGCTCGTCCATCAGCAGCACGTCGGGGTCGAAGGCCAGGCTGCGCGCGATGGCGACGCGCTGGCGCATGCCGCCCGACAGCTCGTGCGGGTAGCGGTCCTCGAATCCGGCGAGCCCGACCAGGTCCAGGTAGTGCCTTGCCCGCTCGGCGCGTTCCTTCTTGGGTACGGCCTTCGCCTCCAGGCCGAACTCGACGTTGCCCGTCGCCGTCCGCCAGGGGAAGAGCGCGTACTGCTGGAAGACGATCCCCCTGTCGAGGCCGGGACCCGTGATGGGCACGCCGTCGATGAGGATCTGTCCCGAGGTCGGCCGGGTCAGGCCCGCGATCAGGTCGAGCAGCGTGGACTTGCCGCAGCCGCTCGGCCCCACCAGCGTGAGGAACTCGCCCGCGCGGATGTCGAGGTCGATGTCCTCCAGCGCGGTGAAGGGCCGGTCGGAGTCCCTGATCTCGAACACCTTGCCCACGTTCTGGATGGCGATCTTCATGAGGCGCTCCCGTCGGCGTAGGGGTTGTAGGCGTTGGTGAAGAGGTCGGACACCTTGACCTGGCCCGACTGGAGTTCGCCCTCGCGTTCCAGCCAGTCGATCCAGGTCTGGAACTCCTTGTCGGCGATCACGCCGCCCTTGCCCGCGATCCCCGAGCTCTTCCAGAACGTCACCGCCGTGGCGTCCTCGCTGCGCTTGCGCTTGGCGATGATCTCCTTGAAGGTGGCGACGACCTCCTGCTTGGGGTGGGTCTGCGTCCAGTGCACGGCCTTGGCGAACGCCTCGACGAAGGTCTTGGTGGTGTGGGGGTTGGCGGCGATGAAGTCGTCGCGCAGGACGACGGAGCCGGCGGTGAACGGCCCGAACAGGCCGACGTCGGTGAACAGCGGGCGCAGTCCTCCGCGCTGCAGCGCCTTGTCCTTGAGGATCCCGCCGAGCGTGCCCACGTCGAGCTGGCCCTGGCGGATGGCCTGCTCGGTGTTGACGGGCGGGATGACGACGAGCTCGACCTGCTTGATCTCCTCGGGCGTCAGCCCCTCGCGCTTGAGGTACTCCTTGATGACCGCCTCGTGGTGCGCGCCGAGGGTGTTGACGCCGATCTTCTTGCCGATCAGGTCGCGTGCGGTCCTGATCGGGCTGTTGTCGGCCACGTAGTAGCCGCTGAAGCTCTGCTCGTCGGCGCCGTAGTAGCCGATGACCGCCTTGATCGGCGCCTTGGCCGCCTTGAGCTTGATGATCGCGCCGTTGAAGGCGCCGCCGATGTCGGTCTGGCCCGTGGCGACCGACTGGATGTCCTGGGGGCCGCTGGTGGTGTTGCCGACCCACTTGAGCTTGAGGTCACCGAGGTAGCCGAGCTCCTGCGCGAGTTCGGGGAAGGTGACCGCGCCCGCGTTGCCCTGGTAGCGCAGCTCGGTGGTCTCGGCGCCGTCCTTGGTGGCCGCGCCTTGGGCCGACGCGCAGGCGGCCAGGGCGGCCACCAACAGGGCGTACGGCAGGGCATGTCTGATTGTGGTCATGGGGAGTGTCCTCACGAGAGCACGGCGTCGCGCCGGAGGGCGGGCACGCCGGAAGAGAGTTCGTCGGTGGGTCGCGCGGGCGTCTTCGGCCACGCGAGAGGGAACGGCGAGTGATCGGCTCTGTGATCAGCGACACTGCGCGCTGGCGACGTGGCCGTAGTCCACGTGCGGGCGCCTGGTCAGGTAGTGGCCCTGCCTCATACCTGTGAACCTACGCGCTCGAGCGCCCTAAGTAAATATTTCCTACTGGTTTTACATGAATAATTACCCATTGACCTTGTAGGGATTTGGGGGATGCTGGACCCATGGCACTCTGGACCCCCGATCCCACCTTCCACCCCTCGCCCCGAGACGCCGCCTCCGCACCGGCCGAGCGCCTGGCCTACGTCGCGACCTTCGACCGCCGCGTTTTCACCGGCCTCCAGACGGGGCATGCGGGACATGGGGGACACGCGGTCTCCGGGAGCCTCGTCGCGGGGGCGGTCGCGCTGGTCGTCTTCGAGGTCGTGGGCCTGACCGTGCTGCGCAGGGCATGGTTCGACACCGACAAGATCTGGGCCGTCGCGCTGGTGGGCGCGGGCGTGCTCACTCTCGCGCAGGCATAGGGAGGATCCGTCATGAGCCTGCCGGACTTCCTCGTCATCGGCGCCCCGAAGACCGGGACGACCGCGCTGCACACCGCGCTGCAGGGCCATCCCGGCCTCTTCCTGTCCACGGTGAAGGAGCCCAAGCACTTCCTGACGGACGGGCCGCCGCCTGCCAGGGGCGGCCCCGGCGACGCGGAGACCTACCGCGAGCACGTCTGGCGGCGCGAGGACTACGAGGCCCTGTTCGCCGCGGCGCCCTCGGGCACGCTGCGCGGCGAGTCGACGCCCTTCTACCTGTACGACCTGGACGCCCAGCGGCGCATCCGCGCCGCCATCCCGCACGCGAGGCTCATCGTGATCCTGCGCGATCCCGTCGAGCGGGCCCACTCCAACTGGACGCACCTGTGGTCGGCGGGCCTCGAACCGGTCGGCGACGTGGTGCGCGCGTGCGTGGAGGAGGAGCGGCGGATCGCCGCGGGCTGGGCGCACTTCTGGCATTACATCGGCCTCGGCAGGTACGGCGAGCAGCTTTCGCACCTGTTCACGCTCTTCCCCCGCGACCAGGTGCTGACCTTCCGTTACCGGGACCTCGTCGACAGACCGGCCGAGACACTCGACCTGATCTGCGGCTTCCTCGGGGTCCGCCGCGGCCTGCTAACGGAGGTGCCCAGGGAGAACGTGACCGCCCATCCTGAGGCGAGCTCCAGGCACACGCTGCTGTCGGCGTTCAGGCGGCTGCTGCCGGCGACGCTGGCCGAGCCGCTGGAGCACAGGCTCCAGCAGCGTGGCAGGGCGCGCCGCCCGCTCACGTGGGAGCAGCGGCGCGAGCTCATCCCCTACTTCGCCGACGACGTCGCGCTGCTCCAGCGGGTGACGGGCGACGACTTCAGCGACTGGCTCAGGCCGCGCGAACGCTCGGGCGGCCTGGTCGGCACCCGGCCCGACGGACAGCGTCAGGCCAGGAACGGGAGGGCGACGTGATCAGCGCAGCTCGGTGAGCAGCTCGTGGGAGCCGTCCGGCCTGGTGAACTCGTAGTACATCCGGGTGCGTCCGTCGGGCAGGTCCACCAGGTCGAGGTAGCGCAGGCCGCCGCCGGCGTGCGGTGAGGCGGCGACCGGCAGGGTGCCCACGGGGGTCAGCGCGGCAGGGTCGCCTCCCTCGGCGATGCCCGTCCGCTCCTCGTAGTTCTCCGCCGCGCTCGCGCGCCCGTCGTAGAAGGCCCGCACCTCGTCGCCGGTGAAGCGGACGGCGCTGATCCTGACGCCGCGGCCGTCCCACGCGCCAGGACGGCCGCTGAGCGCGGTGCCGTGCCACGTCCATTCCAGGCCGTCGTGGCTGGTGGCGTAGTCGGTGACCATCCTGTCCTCCTCGCCTGGATCGGCCAGCGGGTGGCACGAGGCCCACAGGTGCCAGGTCCCGCCGTGCCGTACGATCACCGGGTCCTTAACCCCCGTCTTGGGGTCGCCGGGCAGGACGGTCGTGCGGGAGCGCGGGTCGAATCCCGTCGGATCGGCGGCCTCGAGCACCTCCACCCTCCAGTGCTTGGTGCCGGGGGTGGCGCAGCTCAGATACAGCCGCCAACCGCCCTCGGGCAGGCGCACCAGGGCGGGCCGTTCCAGCGACTCGGCGTCCATCTGCTCGCGGGTGATCGTGGTGAGCGTCTCGAAGCGCTCGCCGTCCGCGGATCGGGCGACGACGACCGCGTAGCCGCGGCCCTCTCGCACCGGGCGCCTGAGCCGGTAGGCGAGATAGATCACCCCGTCGCAGGCGGCGGCGCTGGGCGCGCCCGCCCAGTGCCCCTCTCCCGCGACAGGGGGCGCCACCGCGACCGCAGCGCGGCCGGGAGCGGGTACCAGCTTCTCAATACGGCGTGCGTCCTCGTCGATCGACATGTGCTCGACGTTAGGCCTCGATACGGGGCTCGGCATGGCCTTTCACCTTCTCTTGGCTCGCGGCACAGAGTTTCATGTATTTCCTATTGACTTCATGGGGAATATAGCCGAGTGTCAAGGGTGTGATCCACAGCGAGCTTCTGGTCGCTCGCCTCCACGTCGATCTCATGCGGCAGGCGAGCGCCCTCTGTGCCAGGCGGTGACCTCGGGTCCCGCCCCCCTTCTCCCCGGTACACACCGTCGTACGCCCATGGAGGCCCGTCATGCCATCGACCACGTCCACCCTCGACATCCGCCGCGTCGCCGGACACATCGGCGCCGAGATCACCGGAGTCGACCTGTCCCATCAGCTCGACCCGTCCACGGTCGAGGAGATCAGGCAGGCCCTGCTCGCCCACAAGGTCGTGTTCTTCCGCGGACAGACCCTCGACCACGCCGCCCAGATCGACTTCGCCCGCCAGTTCGGCGCGCTCACCCACGCCCACCCGCACGAGGACGCGCCACCGGAGGAGTTCCCCCAGATCCTCACCATCGACCCGCGCCGCTACGAGGAGCGCTACGGGCCCGACTACCGAGAGCTGTACCGCAGGCGCCAGTACTCGTACTACTCGGGCTGGCACACCGACGTCACCGCCGCCGTCAACCCGCCCGCCGCCTCGATCCTGCGCGCGGAGACAGTGCCCGCGTTCGGCGGCGACACCCAGTGGACCAACCTGGTGGCCGCCTACGAGGGGCTGTCCGAGCCGCTCAGGGCCTTCGTCGACGGGCTCAGGGCCGAGCACCGCTTCCTCGCAGGCTACCGGCCCACCGACGAGGACGGGAAACTGGTCAAGCGGATCAACGACAACCTGCTCGTCTCGATCCACCCCGTGGTCAGGGTGCACCCCGAGACCGGGGAGAGGGCGCTGTTCGTCAATCCCGGCTTCACCGACCACATCGTCGGCCTGTCCGCCCAGGAGAGCCGCCGGATCCTGGAGCTGTTGTACGAGCAGATCACCAGGCCCGAGTACACGGTCCGCTTCCGCTGGCAGCCGGGCAGCCTGGCCTTCTGGGACAACAGGGCGACCGCGCACCTGGCGCCCTCCGACCTGGACCACCTCGACGTCCAGCGCACGCTGCACCGCGTCACGCTGATCGGCGACCGGCCCGTCGGCCCCGACGGGTTCGTCTCCGAGATCGTCGCAGGCCGCGAGTTCACCGCCGAGTCCCTCGTCGTCGCCTGACGGGCCGACTCCTCACGGGGCGGGGCGTTGGGAGGCGCCCCGCCCCCGGCACGGGCGGGACGCAGGCCCGCGCCCCGCCCGCTCACCCCCCGCAGAAAGGCGCATCCCATGAGCGAGCGAGAGACGACCGAGGGCGAGAGCCGCGCCGCCCTCAACGAGGACTGGGCCGCCACGATCGCAGGCCTCGCCCTCCTCCTGCTGGTCATCGCAGGAGTGATCCCGACGGGACTGATCCCGTGATGAGCACCACCCGCACCTCCCCCACGACCGCCACCTGGGTGTGGCCCGCGCCGGCGCCACCTGGTACCTCTCCTCCGTCCCCGCCGCCGAGGGCAAGGCGGTCATCGGCGTCGCCAACGACCTGCGGGTGTGGTTCCTCATCCTGGCCTTCGTCAGCATCGGGCTGGAGTTCCGCGTGGCCTCGCTGCGGGAGGCGGGCTGGCGTCCTGTCGGCGTGTTCGCCGCGGCCACCGTGGTGAACGTGGCGGTCGCGCTGGGGCTCGCCGTCCTGCTGTTCAGCGGCTTCAGCGCCGGTTAGACCGCTCGCGGAGCGTTGACAAATACGAGCAGACACTTGTATTACTCGAGACACGAGCAGTCTATCGTGTTTTGGGAGTGAGTCGTGGGTGCTCTTCTCGTACGGCGCCGCCGCCTCGTCATGCTGCTGTCCCTGCTGACCACGCTGGTCATGGGCGCGCTGGCGACGGGGACGGTGAACGCCCTGTCGCTCGCCAGGTTCGAGGCGCCGGGCTCGGAGTCCGACAGGGCGGGGGCGGAGCTGGCCGAGCGGTTCGGCACCGGAAGCGTGGACCTGATCCTGCTCGTCACGGCCGTCAGCGGGAAGGTCGACGACCCGGCCGTGGCCGCCGCGGGACGGGAGCTGACCAGGCGGGTGGCCGCGTTCGACGGGGTGGCGGAGGCGGCCTCCTACTGGACCCGCGGCAACCCCGCCACACTGCGCGACGAGGAGGGCAGGCGGGCGCTGGTCGTGGCCCGCATCCCCGGCGACGCGAACGTGGTCCGCTCGCGGATCCTGCCCGCCCTGGTGCCCGAGGTCACCAGGGGCGACGAGGTGATCTCGGTGCGGTCGGGCGGTGGCGAGGAGGTGTTCAGGCAGACGGTCCCGCAGGCCAGGCAGGACTTCGTGCGAGCCGAGCTGATCATCTTTCCGTTGGTCTTCGTGCTGCTGTGGGCCTACTCGCGCAGGGTGCTCGGGGCGCTGCTGCCGATCATGGTCGGCCTCTTCGCGATGGTGACGACGCTCGCGTTGCTGCGCGGCGTGCTGCGCTTCGCCGACGTCTCGACGTTCGCGCTGAACATCACGCTGGCCATGGGGCTGGCGCTGGGCATCGACTACTCGCTGTTCGTGATGGCCCGCTTCCGCGAGGAGGTACGGCAGGGCCGCTCCCACCACGACGCCGTCGTGGCGAGCGTCGCCAGGGCGGGCCGTACGGTGGTCTTCAGCGGGATGACGGTGGCGGCCTCGCTGGCGGTGCTGCTGGCGCTGCCCTTCGACTTCCTGCGCTCCTTCGCCTACGCGGGCATCGCGGTGGTCATCGGCGGGGTGGTCGGCGCGGTGGTGGTGCTGCCCGCCGTACTGGCCGCTGTGGGCGGGCGGGTGATCCCGCGCCGCGACAGGGGCGAGCGCGCCGTCGGCTTCTGGCACGCGGTGGCGGGCAGGGTGATGCGCAGGCCCGTCCTGTACGGCAGCGCCGCCACGCTCGTGCTGCTCCTGCTCGGCTCGCCGTTCCTCGGACTGAACTTCGGCGTGGCCGACGACAGGATCCTGCCGCCGAGCGCTCCCGCCAGGCAGACCCAGGAGATCATCAGAGCCGACTTCCCCGCCGAGGAGACCGACGCCCTCCAGGTGGTGTCCACCGGCCCGGCCACCGGCGTCGCGGACTACGCGGCCGCGCTGTCACGCCTCGAAGGCGTCGCGCAGGTCGACTCGGCGGCCGGCTCCTACGTCAGAGGGTCGCGCGCGGGCGACGGCGACCCCGCCAGGTTCCGCGGCGGCGAGGGGACCTGGCTGTCGGTCGTGCCCACCGCCGAGCAGATGGAGGGCGACCCGATCGAGCTGGTCTCGCGGGTGCGCGCCGCGCCCGCGCCGTTCGAGGTGCTGGTGGGCGGCTACCCGGCCGAGCTCGCCGACTACCGCGCCTCCATCGTGGACCGGCTGCCGCTGCTGATCGGGCTGATGTTCGCGGTCACGTTCGTGGTGCTCTTCCTGATGACCGGCAGCGTGCTGATCCCGCTGAAGGCGACGGTGCTGAACCTGCTGAGCATGGCGGTGATGTTCGGCGCGATCGTCTGGGTCTACCAGGAGGGCAACCTGTCGGGCCTGCTCGGGTTCACCCCGACGGGAAGCATCGACCCGAGCATCCCGATCCTGATGTTCTGCATCGCCTACGGGCTGTCGATGGACTACGAGGTCTTCCTGATCTCCAGGATCAGGGAGGAGTACGCCAGGACCGGCGACACCATCGCCGCGGTCGCGACAGGACTGCAGCGCGGCGCGCCCCTCATCACCGCGGCGGGGGCCATCCTCGCGCTGTCGTTCGCCGTCTACGCGACCGCGGGAGTGGTGTTCGTGCAGATGATCGGGGTCGGGATGGCGGTGGCGATCCTCGTGGACTCCACGATCATCAGGGCCGTCATGGTGCCCGCGTTCATGCGGCTGGCCGGGGCGGCCAACTGGTGGGCGCCCCGGCCGTTGCGCCGCATGCACGCTGCGATCACGCGGCCTCGACCCAGATCGGACGCCAGTCGGGCAGTTCGTGGAAGCGACGCAGCTCCGCCAGACCCGACAGCCAGCCGCCCCACGCCGCGTGCGGCGGGCGAGCCTCGTCGAAGCCCGACTGGACGAACGTGAGCCTCGTCTTGCCCCCGGACTCGGCCAGCTCCCAGCTGGAGATGCCGGCCGAGCCCCAGTCGACCGTCATCGCGCGGCCCTCGACCAGGTCGATGACCTTGGCAGGCTCCGGATTGGCGTCGAAGCCGCCCATGGCCCAGCGACCGCCGACGAAGGGCTCGATCTCGATGCGGTAGCCGAACCAGCGGGTGGCCTCCTCCGAGTCGATCAGCGAACGGTAGACGGCGGGCATGGGGGCGTCGATGAGGATCTCCTCCCGCATGGTGGCCGAGGTGAAGTCGACCTTGGGCGTGAGCTCGCGGCCCTCGACGTGGTCGACGAGGTTGGCCAGGGACAGGCACCAGAACGTCTGCAGGGCGCCCCTGATGCTGGCCCCCGTGATGACGTCCTGGAAGTCGAAGTGGCTCTGCTTCAGGGTGACGATCGTCGAGTCGGGGCTCTCCTCGTCGACGGAGAGCTCGGTCGTGGTGGCCTCGCCGTCGAGCGTCCATTCCAGTCGCAGGCTGTGGTCGTCGGCGTGGAGCACGCGCTGGTGCGGCGCGTCGCCCTCGGGGGTGTGGCGGCCCCAGAACTCGAAGCGATGCGGCAGGTCGACCTCGGCGTGCTCGGCGAGCCACGTGCGCAGCGACTCGGGGTCGGTCAGCGCGTGCCACACCTGCTTGGCGGGGGCGGCGACGCGGACACGGAGGATCATCGGCTCAGTCATCGTTCTCTCCCTTGGGATAGCAGGCCACGGCCAGCTTGAAGGCGTCGCCCTCGGCGCCGCCGTATCGGGTGAAGAGGTCCTGCAGCGTGTCACGCAGGTCGTTCATGAACTCCTGGCGCCGCTCCTGCGGCACCCTGATCTCGCCGGAGACGCCGATGGACGGCAGCTCGGGCCGGTTGCGGTCCAGCGCGGCGATGTCGGCCTGCACCTCCTCCATCAGGTCGAGGAGGTAGCCGAGCGACAGCTCGTCCTGCGTCTTCCTCAGGCCGATGCGTCCGACCAGGCGGGGTGAGAGCCAGTAGGAGCGGGCAGTGGCCTGATAGATGCCTTCGCTGATGCCGCGCACCTTGCGCTCGGACACCTGCTCGACCAGCCCCGCCTCCACCAGCTTCTTGACGTGGTAGTAGACGCGTTGCGGGGTCTGGGAGAGCTGGGCGGCGACCTCGGTGCAGGTGCGCGGCTCGGCCAGTCGCCGCAGCACCTCGATGCGCTGCGGCTTGAGCAGAGCCTCGGCCTGCTCGATCTGTTCAAGGTACAGGACGTCTCTCATCGCAAAAACAGTGTTGTACGTAAAAACTATGTTTGTCAATGGCCTGATGGCAGACTCCGCGCATGGACACCGTGGTAATGACAGGGGCGGCAGGGCTGGTGGGCACGGCGGTGCGCGAGGGGCTGCGGGAGGTGGCGGCCAGGCTGGTGCTGGTCGACCGCAGGCCGCTCACCCAGGAGACGCCAGGCGAGGAGGTACGGCAGGCCGTCCTCGACAGCGTGGAGACCGTGACCGGACTCGTCGAAGGCGCCGACGCGATCGTCCACCTGGCGGGCGTGCCCGACGAGGCCCCGCTGCCCGACCTGCTGGAGGGCAACGTGCTGGGCACCCACCACGTTCTCGAGGCCGCCAGACGGGCCGGCGTGCCACGGGTCGTGCTGGCCAGCAGCAACCGGCTGACCGGGTGCTACCCCTCCAGCGTGACCGTCTCCCCCGAAATGCCGCCCCGCCCCGACGGCCTGTACGGCGTGAGCAAGGTCGCCGTCGAGGCCCTCGGCAGGCTCTACGCCGACAAGTTCGGCCTGGAGGTCGTCTGCCTGCGCATCGGCAGCCTCGAACCCGAACCCGCCGACGCGCGCCAGCTGTCGACCTGGCTGAGCCCCCGAGACTGCGCCGGCTTCTTCGTCGACGCGCTGACCAGGAAGGACGTCGGCTTCCTCACGCTCTACGCGGTCTCCGCCAACACCCGCAGGTTCTGGGAGCTGAGCGACGGCTACCGGCCGCAGGACGACGCCGAGGCGCACGCCGACCGCCTCGCTCACGAGCGCGGCCCCGACCTCCAGGGCGGCGCCTACGCCGGCCCCGCCTACACCCTGCGCCACCTGGCCTGAGTCCACGAACCCAGGTCGCTCGGCCGGCGACCCCTGGACGGTCAGGAGGGGGTCGTCAAGGCGGCTACGGGCGAGGTCACCTCGCGCAGCTGCTCGGGCGTCAGCAGGCGCACGAGCACGTGGACGACGGTCAAGGTGACGGCCTTGCCGGTGGAGGCGCTGTAGACGGGGGCCGAGGGGGCGAGGCCGCCGGCCGTGGCGTCGACGACGAGCTCGCCGCGCCGGTAGACGGCGATCTGGACGCCGCTCTCCACGCCCGACTCGACCAGAGCGTCTATGGTCTTCTCGACGGGGTTCACGCGGACCGCGCCTCCCGCTCCGTCTCGTCGATCAGCTGGGTGAGTTCGTCGCGCCGCTCCACGGTGAGCGTGTCCCAGGTGTCGGGATTCATGTAGATCATCAGTAGGTATTTCATGCCCCTTGGTCGGAGCGGGGGCCCACATCCTCGACACGCCGCCGACAAATCTTTGCGTGTTCGCGACGTGACACTCGGTAGTCACTAGAGTCGGCCTCATGCTCGCCCTGATTGCCGCCGTGGCGGCCGCCGTCGCCGTGGTCGCGCTCACCGCAGTTCTGTTCAGGAAGCTCGGCACCGAGGACCGTGACCCGGGTGGCCCGTCGACCGGCCACGCGGGCGCGATGCTGTCGGCGCTGTTCCTCCTGGTTTTCGCGATCGCCATCATCGTGCCGTGGACCACGGCCGACGCCGCCCGCCAGAACACCTTCGCCGAGGGCCAGGCGGCGGTGGAGACCTACTGGGCCGCAGGTGACCTGCCCGAGACCGACCAGGCGTGGGTACGGCAGAGCCTGCGCGACTACGTGCAGTTCGTCGTGCGCGACGAGTGGCCGCTGATGGCGGAGGGCCGGATGTCGCCCGAGGGCGGGGCGCGGCTCGACGCGCTGCGGACCAGGGTCGACGAGGCGAAGCTCGACGCCGACGCCAAGGCGCTGGTGCTCGACAAGGTCGAGGAGCTTTCGGCGGCGCGCAGCCGCAGGGCCGCCGACGCGGGCACCACTCCCCCGGAGGGCCTGCTCGAGCTGACCGTGCTGACCGGCGTCGTCGTCATCATCTTCCCGTTCCTCGCGGGAGCCAGGCCGCGCGGCCTGACACTGGTGCCGCTGATGGCGATGGCGGGGATGCTCGGCGTCGGCGTGTACCTGACCTGGGACATCTCGCACGCCTTCGCGGGGGCGCTGGCGGTGGGGCCCGACGCGTTGCAGTCCGTGCTGCAGGAGTTCCAGCGGATCGCGGGGAGCGCGTGAGGGCGGCGGCGCTGCTGGCGGGGGCGCTCCTCTGCCTCGGCGCTGCCCTGCCCGCCGACCCCGAGGCGGCCGCTCTCCTCACCGACCCCGAGGTGGCTGCCCTGTCGGCCGACCCCGAGGCGGCCGCTCTCCTCACCGACCCCGAGGTGGCTGCCCTGTCGGCCGACCCCGAGGTGGCTGCCCTGTCGGCCGACCCCGAGCCGGTTGCTTGGCCCGCCGACCCCGAGGTGGAGGTGAGCACGAGCGACCGTGTGCTCGTGAAGGCGCCTGGCGCAGGTGACGGCGAGATCGAGGTGAGCGTGTCGGTCTCGGTCTGTGTCCGCGTGGTGGATCTGGTGGATCTGGTGGTCCAGGTGGGCGAGGGTCGGTGCCACCCGCCCCGGCCGGAGCCGGCCCCCGAGCCGCCCACGCCCACGCCCGCCGAACCCAAGCCCACGCCGACCCCCGAGCCGACGCCCACGCCGAGCCGGCCGAGGAGCGAGCCGACCAGGCCCGCGCCACGGCCGATCCTGCCCGCGCGGGCGCGACCACCGGTCAAGCCGCCCGAGGTCACGCCGACGCCCGCGCGGACGCCCGTCCCGCGCGTCCGCGCGCTGCCCGAGAAGCCGAAGCCGCAGCGGCGCGACCCGATGCGTTCGGTGCTGTTCCTGGTCGTGCTGACCACGGTGATCGCCTCCACCACCGCGGTCGCGTTCGGCGCGGTCAGATGACCAGCAGGGTCTTTCCCGTGGTCTGGCGGGCCTCGATCGCCCTGTGCGCCGAGGCCGCCTCCTCCAGCGGGTAGGTCTGGCCGATCGTCGGCGACAGCCGTCCCTCCGCGGCCAGTTCAAGCGCCCTGGCCACGAGCCTGCGCAGCTCCCGCGGGCTGGGCGGTCCTCCGCGCTCGATGACGGTGATCGGAAGGCCGTCCGTCCGCGACCACGACCCGCTCGCCATGCCGTACACGCTGGCCCTGCCGCCGGGCCGGAGCGCGGTCAGCGCCTCGGTGCCCACGCCACCGCCGACCCCGTCGAAGACCACGTCGACCTCCAGCGTGCGCGCCCAGCCCTCGGCCGAGTAGTCGACGAAGGAGCCGTGGCGCTCCACGAGCGCGCGCTTGCCGCGCGCGGCCCCGATCACCTCGGCGCCCGAGGCGGCGGCGAGTTGCAGGAGCAGGCCGCCGACACCGCCGCCGGCCGCCAGGACCAGCACCCGCTCGCCCGGTTCGATCTCCGCCTGCTCGTGGAGCATCACCGCGGTGCGGCCGTCGGCGAGCAACGCCACCGCGTCCTTCAGCGCCACCCCTTCCGGCACGGGCACGACGTCAGCGGCGGAGGCCACGGCCAGTGAGGCGTAACCGCCCACGCCGCCGGTCGTCGTCACCACCGTCGTCCCGACCAGGCCCGCGTCGACGCCATCCCCCACGGCCACGATCCTGCCGCCGACGCCGTTGCCCGGCGTGCGGGGCAGGTCGGGCGGCGCGAACGGCCCGGTCCCCGCGCGCACCTGCGTCTCCACGAAGGTGATGCTCGCGAACGCCACCTCCACCAACACCTGCCCCTCGCCGGGCACCGGGTCGTCAACCATGCGCGGCCGCAACACCTCGGGGCCGCCGAACTCGTCCATAACGATCGCTCTCATACCGGCCACTATACGGAGCGATTCGCTCCGCAATGTAATGCGGAACGAAATGTGCCGCGATCGCTCCTACGCTGAGGCCATGAACTGGAACGCCCGCCGCCTCGAACGCCACTTCCCCCAGCAGGGCACCCCCGCCGACGTCGTGGCCGCCATGTGCGGCGCCCACGCGCAGATCCTGTCCGCGGCCGAGCTGTCGGTCAGCCTCCGCCTGCCCGGCACCACCAGGGTGGACGTCCGCGAGGCGCTGTGGACCGAGCGCAGCCTGGTCAAGACGTACGGCCCGCGCGGCACCGTCCACCTGCTCCCCACCGCCGACCTCGCCATGTGGACCGGCGCGCTCTCGTCGCTCCCCGCGGGGCGCGTCGCACTGCTCACCCCCGACCAGATCGAGCAGGTCGTCGAGGCGGTGGGCATCGCGCTCAAGGGCAAGGCGCTCACGATCGACGAACTGGACGAAGCCGTCGTCGCGATCGCCGGACCTTGGGCGGGCGACCGTGTCATGGACGCCTTCCAGACCAAGTGGCCGCGCTGGCGTCAGGCGACGCACCTGGCCGCGCACAGGGGCGTGCTCGCGTTCGGGCCCAACCGCGGCCGCAAGGTCACCTACACCAGCCCAGACGTACGGCCCGCCGACACCGAGACCGCGCAGGCCGAGCTGCTCAAGGCCTACCTCCACTCCTACGGCCCGTCCACGCCCCAGCACTTCGCCAGGTGGCTGTCCGCCCCCGTCACCTGGGCGGCCAAGCTGTTCGACGCAGCCGCCCTGGACCAGGTCGAGGGCGGCTGGGTGAACGAGGGCGACACCGAGGCGCCCGATGAGCCGTCGAGGGGCGTGCGGCTCCTGCCGTACTTCGACGCGTTCGTGGTCGGCTCGCACCCGCGGGAGCAGCTCTTCCCCGGCAGGGCGTGGGACCGCGCGCTGGCGGGCGGACAGGCGGGCAACTACCCGGTGCTGCTGATCGACGGCGTCGTGGCGGGCGTGTGGCACCAGCGCCGCTCCGGCAAGAAGCTCGACGTCACCGTGGAACCGCTCGACGAGCTCACCACGAAGCAGCTGGCCGAGCTCGACCAGCAGGTCGGCAGGGTCGGCGAGATCCTGGAGGCCACTCCCCGCCTGACGATCGGAAAGATCTCGGTCGGACCGCACGCGTAATTGTCACAAACACGAAGGCTGTCCCGTCCTACTGGTATGAGAGCGAAGAAGATCCTGATCATCGGTGGCGGCTACGTCGGCATGTACACCGCGCGGCACCTGCGCAGGACGCTGCGGAAGGGCGAGGCCGAGGTCACCGTGGTCGACCCCAAGGACTACATGACCTACCAGCCTTTCCTCGCCGAGGCCGCGGGCGGCGCGATCGAGCCGCGACACGTCGTCGCCCCGCTGCACAGGGTGTTGAAGGGCGTGCGGGTGCTGACGGGCCGCGTCACCGGCCTCGACCACGACGCGAAGACGGCCGTTTTCGAGCCCGCGAGGGGCCCGGCCCGCACACTCGGCTACGACATCCTGGTCATGGCCACCGGCTCGATCACCCGGACGCTGCCGCTGCCGGGGCTGGCCGAGCACGGCATGGGATTCAAGACGCTCGGCGAGGCCGTCCAGCTGCGCGACCACGTGCTCGCCCAGCTCGACGTCGCCGCCTCGACCGACGACGAGGCCGTACGGCGGGCGGCCCTCGCCTTCGTCGTCGTGGGCGGCGGGTTCGCCGGGGTGGAGGCGCTGGCCGAGCTGCAGGCCATGGCCGAGGACGCGGCGAAGGACCACGGGCTCGACCCTGCCGGGCTGCGCTGGATCCTGGTGGAGGCGACCGGCGGCATCCTGCCAGAGCTCGACGGCCGCCTCGGCGAGTGGACGGTGAAGACGCTGGCGGGGCGCGGCGTCGAGGTACGGCTCGGCACCACCCTCGACTCGGCCGTCGACGGCCACGTCGTGCTCAGCGACGGCACCGAGCTGGACGCCGGCACCCTGGTCTGGGCGGCGGGCGGCAGGCCGAACCCGCTCGCGGCGGCCAGCGGGCTGCCCGTCGACCGGCTCGGCAGGATCGAGGCGACCGCGTTCCTGAACGTGCGCGACGTCAGGCACGCCTTCGCCGCCGGTGACGGCGCGGCGGTGCCGGACCTGACCAGGCCGGGGCGGTTCACCGCGCCCAACGCGCAGCACGCGATGCGGCAGGCCAAGGTGCTGGCGCGCAACGTGGTGGCGGACGTGCGGGGGGAGCCGCTCAGGCCGTACCGGCACGCGTACCTCGGCTCGGTCGCAGGGCTCGGACACCGGCAGGGGGTGGCGCAGATCCACCGGGTACGGCTGACGGGGCTGCTCGGGTGGCTGGCGCACCGCGGCTACCACCTGCTCGTGGTGCCGACGATGGGGCAGCGGGCGCGGGTGCTGGCGGGGTGGCTGCTCTCGGGGCTCTTCCACCGCGAGAACGTCCGCCTCGAAGCCCGGTGACGCCGCACCGGGGCCGGTGCGGGCCGTCCCGCACGCGGGGCGTTGAGTATGGGCTACTCATGACGAGGACCCCACGCGCTGCGACAGTGACGCCATGCCAGCCATACGCGCACGCCGTCTCTTCGACGGCAGGGAACTGCTGGGCGAGCGGGTGGTCCACGTCGAGGACGGCAGGATCACGGCCGTCGCCGACCACGGCGTGGCCGAGCTCGACCTCGGCGATGTCACCCTCCTGCCAGGACTCATCGACTGTCACGTCCACCTGGTGTTCGACGCCAGCGCCGACCCCGTCGCCCACCTGGACGGGGCCTGCGACGAGGAGCTGCTCGACAGGATGCGGGACGCGGCGGCCGCCACGCTCGCCGCGGGCGTCACGACCGTCAGGGACCTGGGCGACCGGAACTTCCTGGCTCTCAGGCTCGCCCAGAAGCTGGGCGTCACCGAGGGTCCCGAGATCCTCGCAGCGGGACCGCCGATCACGACCACGAAGGGCCACTGCTGGTTCCTCGGCGGCGAGGCCGACGGCGTCGACGGAGTGCGCGCGGCCGTCAGAGAGCGGGCACGACGCGGCACGCACGTGGTGAAGATGATGGTCACCGGCGGTGAGATGACACCCGGCACCCACTCCCACGTCCGCCAGTACGGCTTGGCCGAGTTGCGCGCCGCCGTGGAGGAGGCGCACGCCCACGGCCTGCCGATCGCCGCTCACGCGCACGCCGGCGAGGGCATCGCCGACGCGCTCGCGGCCGGGTTCGACACGATCGAGCACTGCTCGTTCCTCACCGAGGACTCCGCCGAGCCCGACCTCGCGGTCATCGCGCGACTGGCCGCCTCCGACGTCATCGTCTCGCTCACCGCGGGCATGGTGCCCGGTGGCCCGCCGCCCCCGGCTGGCATCGCGAAACGGATTCCCGGGGTGATGAGGTCGCTCAGGGCGCTGAACGCGGCGGGAGTGCCGTTCGTGATCGGGAGCGACGCGGGGATCGGGCCGATCAAGCCGCACGGTGTCCTGCCGTACGGGCCGGGGATGCTGGTCGACCTCGGCTACGCGCCGCTCGACACGCTGCGCTCGATCACCTCGCAGGCGGCTCGCGCCTGCCGGGTGGCCGACAGGAAGGGCAGGATCATGGCCGGGTACGACGCGGACCTCCTGGCCGTCGAGGGCGATCCGCTGGCCGACGTGACGGCGCTGCTGCGTCCGGTGGCGGTGTTCAGGATGGGGAGGCGAGTGAGGTGAACGGCGGCCTGCACGTTTAGATGTGCGTATGCGCATCGGGATTCTCGGCCCGCTCCAGGTCTCAGGGGCCGGCGTCTCCGGCACCATGCTGCGCGCGCTGCTGGTCAGGCTGGCCCTCGACCCGGGCCGGGTGGTGACGGCCGAGCGCCTGGTCGACGACCTGTGGCAGGACGATCCGCCCGCGCACCCGACGAGCGCGCTCCAGTCGCTCGTCTCGCGCGCCCGCAGGGAGGCGCCAGGCCTGATCGTCACCCATCCGTCGGGCTACCTGCTCGACGTGCGTGCCGACGACGTGGACGCGTGGCGGTTCGAGCGGCTGGCCCGCGAGGGCGCGGCCGAGGAGGCGCTGTCCCTCTGGCGCGGTACGGCGCTCGCGGACGCCACCGGCATGCCCTTCGCCGTCGCGACCGCCGCCCACCTCGAGGAGCTGCGCCTGGCCACGGTCGCGACGCGGATCGCGGGGGATCTGGCGCGGGGATTCGACATGACGGCCGAGCTGGAGGGGCTGGTCGCCGCGCATCCGCTGCGGGAGCCGTACCACGCGCTGCTGGTGCGGGCGCTGCTGGCGGCGGGCAGGCGCGCGGAGGCGCTGGAGGTGTTCGAGCGGGTCAGGCGGCGGCTGGCCGACGAGCTCGGCATGGACCCAGGACGCGAGCTGCTCGACGCCCACGAGGCGGCGCTGCGCGATTCGCCTGGCTCGTCGCTGCCCGCCCAGCTGACCACCTTCGTCGGGCGGGCGGCGGACGTGGCCAGGGTGCGGGAGCTGCTCGCCGTCGCCAGGCTGGTGACGCTGACGGGCCCCGGCGGCGCGGGGAAGACGCGGCTGGCGATCGAGACCGCGGCCACGCTCAGGGTGCCGGACGGGGTGTGGCTGGTCCCGCTCGCGCCCGTGTCCGACGTGCTGACCGCGCTGTCGAGCGCGATCAAGGCCGCCGATCCCGAGCTGGCGCTGCGCGGCACCTCGCCGGTGATCGTGCTGGACAACTGCGAACACGTGATCGACCAGGCGGCCGACGTGGCGGCGCGGCTGCTGGCCGAGGTTCCCGGGCTGCGGATCATCGCGACCAGCAGGGAGCCGCTGGACGTCACGGGCGAGCACCTGCACACCGTGCCGCCGCTGGACGAGGCCGCCGCTGTCGAGTTGTTCAGGGACCGGGCATCGGCCGCCAGGGCGGGGCTCGACCTGTCGGCCGCGGCGGACATCTGCCGCGAGCTCGACGGCATCCCGCTGGCGATCGAGCTGGCCGCCGCGCGGCTGCGCACCCTGTCGCCCTCGCTGCTGGCCGCGCAGCTCGGCGACCGGTTGTCGCTGCGCGGCAGCCGTACGGCGGAGCCACGGCACCGCACGCTGCGCGCGGTGATCGACTGGAGCTGGGAGCTGCTGTCCCCCGACGAGCGGCGGCTGCTGGCCAGGATGTCGGTGTTCTCCGGCGGGGCCACGTACGAGGCGGTGCAGGAGGTGTGCGGGCCCGGCGTCGAGTCGCTGGTGGACAAGTCGCTGGTCACGGTGGAGGGCGAGCGCTACACCGTACTGGAGACCGTACGCCGTTACGCCGCGGAGAAGCTCGACGACCCTTCGGTCGTGGCGGCCCACGCCCGCTACTACACCGCGCTGGCCGAGCGGGCCGACTCCTTCCTCAGGACGGCCGAGCAACTGGGCTGGCTCGCCGTACTCGACGCCGAGCAGGCCAATCTCGACGCCGCCCTCGACCGCGCCGACGATCCGCTCAGGCTCTTCCTCGCCAGGATCTGGCTGTGGATCATGCGGGGCAGACGGCGCGAGGCCCAGGCATGGGCGGCCAGGATGCCCGCGGCCGACGGTCTCGCCCACGCGCTGTGCGTCGCGATCACCGGTGGCGAGCCGGGCCCCGCGCTGCTGGAGTCGGACCATCCCGCCGCGCTGGCGTGGTGGGGGCTGACCGGCTCGGCCACCGCGCCCGACGACGTCATGGCGAGGGCGCGGGCGTCCCTGGCCAGGCTCGGCGACCACCCCGACCCGTGGACCAGGGCGACCGTGCGGCTGATGGCGGGCGTCGTCGAGTTCGAGTACGGCACGCCGGGCGCGGCCGACTCCCTGCTGACGGCCGCCCTCGACGGCTTCGAGCGGACCGGCGACCGCTGGGGCAAGGCCATGACCCTGACCTGGCTCTCCCACGCCGCGGAGAACCGCGGTGACACCGCCCGCGCGCTGTCCTTCGCCACCGAGTCCGTACGGCACGCCGCGGCGACCGGCGGCATGGAGGCGATCCCCGGCCCCGTGATGCTCAGGGTGCGCCTGGCCCAGCTCCACGCCAGGCTCGGCAGGTTCGGCGAGGCCGAGGCGGCGCTCGACCAGACGCGGGAGGCAGTCGAGTCCGACCCGCTGGCCCGCGCCCGCGTCCTGCATGTCAGGGGCGAGCTGGCGCGCCGCAAGGGCGACCCCGAGGCCGCCGCCCACCTGCTGCGCGAGGCGCTGACGCTCGTGGAAGGGGCGCCACCGCAGCTGGTCGCGCTCATCCACCTGGAGCTGGCGACGGCGTCGGGCTCGCGCGACCACGCGGACGCGGCGCTGGAGCTGACGGCGGGGAGCGACGACAAGACCGTCAGGGCGACCGTGCTGGAAGGCGCGGCCGCGTGGATGTCCGCGTCCGAGGCGGCGGCCATGAGGGCGGAGGCCACGCGGCTACGCGGTCTCGACACCGAGCCGTGACAGGTAGTCACGCACGCCCGCCTCGTCGCCGTCGTAGCCGACGTAGCCGTCGGGCCTGACGAGCAGCACGCCCTCCTGGCCCTCCGGCGGGGGCAGCACGCGCACGGCCGCGCCGTACCGCTCGGAGGTGTCGGCGAGCAGCGTGAACCTGCCGCCGCCGTTGCTCGGCGATCGGCATCCGCTCCTGCTCGTAGCTGTCGAGCAGCGCGTCGGAGCCGACCGACAGCTTCCAGCCGAGGTTGTAGGCGTCCTGCACACCGGTGTTCAGGCCCTGGCCACCGGCGGGTGAGTGGACGTGCGCGGTGAGCTGGAAGACGTCCGTCCCGGGCAGCGGGCACAACGCCACGTGCAGCGTGCGGCTGGCCATGTCGCCCCACAGGTGCCAGTGATCCCTGTCGAGATCGGGCGTCTTCACGTCGGCCAGCAGCATCCGCTCGCTCTCGAACGTCTCACCCGCGAACCCGACGCCCAGCGCCTTGCGCACGGTGCTGCGCCCGCCGTCCGCGCCGACCAGGTAGGCGCACCTGACACGCTCGCCGCCGGCCGGCGTGGCCGTCACCCCCTCCTCGTCCTGCTCGAACCCGGTCACCTCCACCCCGAGCTCCACCTCGTGGCCGAGCTCCGCCAGCCGGTCCCTGAGGATCCGCTCGGTGCGCCACTGCGGCTGCATGACCAGCTCCGGGTACGGCACGCGCTCGCTCGGCTCCTTCGGCTCCTGCATGCGGCCCTCCCAGATCACCTCCCGTCCTTGTAGGAGCGCAGCGGCGGGTAGGCCGCGCCCGTCGCCATGATCTCGTCGATGACGCCCATGTCGTGGAAGACCTCCAGCGTGCGCGGCTGAAGGCCCTTGCCCCGCACCCCCTCGGGGTGGACCGGCGACTTCTCCACGATGCGGAGGTCGACGCCGCGGCGGGCCAGCTCGATCGCGAGGGTCAGTCCTGTCGGCCCCGAGCCGACGATGAGAACGTGTGTCATGCCGATCACGGTGCACCGCGCCGCTGCCATATCGCTGTCATGAACTGATTCGATAAGGTGTTCGTATGCTTCTGCTCATCGACGTCCAGCGGAACATGCTGGAGCCGCCCGTCCCCGTCCCCGCGTGGGAAAGCGTGTCCGCGGCCATCGCCACCCTGCTCGACCGGGCCCGCACGGCGGGCGAGCCCGTGGCGTGGGTCCGCAACAACGGCGGCTCCCGCGACCCTGACGCGCCGGGCACGCCCGGATGGGAGCTGGTCCACCAGCCGGTCGACGGCGAGCCCGTCATCGACAAGGTGCTGCCCGACTCCTTCGCCAACACCGACCTGGGCGACCTCCTGCTGCCTGCCAGCCACCTGGTCGTGGCGGGCATGCAGAGCGAGTGGTGCGTCCGCGAGACCTCGCTCACCGCGCTCGCCCTCGGCCACCAGGTGACGCTCGTCAGCGGGGCTCACGCGACCTACGACGACGGACGGCCCGCGCACGAGATCTCGGCGGAGGTGGAGAAGGAGCTGGCATCGTCCGGCGCCCGGATCGCCCGGGTCGAGGAGATCGCCTTCTGACCGCAAGGGCCTTCCGCGTTGGTCGTCCCGCTGGAGCCACGCGCGGGGAAGGCAGCGGACTTGGCGTCAGGTGAGTAGGTCGGCCAGGTGCTCGGTTGCCAGGACCACCCATGCGGGATCACCGTGGAGGCGGCCCCAGTGCGCGTCCGTCACGGCGCGCCGTCGGCGTCCGCCGCGACCATCACGGCCGCCCTCCAGTGCCCGACCGCTGGTCCTGCAGTATCCAGGCGTGTGGTGAGCGGGGCGCGGACCGAACCCGAAAGCGCGGTGAAGAGCCCTGCCCGCCGGACCGGGCGGGCAGGGCTCGTGGTGTTGAGAGCTACAGCTCGCAGTTGCTCTCGAACTCGCCGGTGCACCGGTCGATGCCGGTGCCGCCGTCGAGGGTGTCGCTGCCGGCCCCGCCGCTCAGGATGTCGTCCCCCGAGCCACCGTTGATCGCGTCGGCCGCGGAGCCGCCGAACAGCCGGTCGAAGCCGCCACCACCGCCGAGCGTGCTCGCGATGTTGGTGTTGTTGCGCACCGCGTCATTGCCGAGCCCGGCCGTGACGACGACGCGCGTGACGCCGGCCGTCGAGCAGCGCACGAGCGCGCCCAACTGCTGACATCCCGCCCCCGCCGTCACCGACACCAGCGTGTCGGTGACGGTCATGGACGACCCGGCGCTCCCGTTGAGGTCGATGCCGTTGGCCTCGGAGCCGGCCCGCACGAAGATCGTGGCGCCGCTCCTCTCGACGTTGACGGGGGCGAACGCGGCCTGCGCGGGAGCGCTGAAAGCCAGCGCGGAACCGCCCACCGCCGCGATTGCCACCAGCGCCTTCACCCATGGTGCACGTGACATTTCTTTCCCTTCCCCTGATGGGTTCGGGCCCCCTGTTCATGTGCATGAGTCATGAGAACAGTCAGGCGGGGGCGGCGTCTCCGTCGTTTTACACAGAAGCGGCCGTGGAAAGGGAATGGAACGGCGAAAGGGAAAAGAAAGAAAGCCGGAAAGGGCACGGAAAGAAGGGGCGGCGAACCCGTCAGCCGCGCTTGGACCTCCAGGTCTTCACGATGTGGCCGGCCAGCCGTACGGCGGCGAGACGGCGCCCCGGAGCGACCAGCAGCGCTCCCCGCCACATCAGCCGGAGTCCGCTCAGCACCTCGGCCTCGCCGTCCGGGCCGAGCGCGATCGCCAGCGGCCTGGCGCACGGCACCACGCCCCGCAGCGAGGGGAACTCCCGCGTCAGGTGCGGGTCGCGGCAGGAGCGGACGAGTACGGGCGGGGCCATCACGCCGGACAAAGCCGACGCGATGGCCGAACATCCGCCGCACCCGCTGTCATAGATGACGACGAGCGCTTTCACCATCCGGCCGTCCACAGGCCGAGCAGCAGGGAGAGGATGGTTCCGACCGCGGTCGCGACGGCCAGCAGTCGCTGGTTGTCGAACCAGAGCTCGGTCCACTCCCCGTCCTCGCTGTGGAAGATGCTCGCCGCCGCCATGATCCAGCGAGCCATGGCGAAGCCCGCCGCGGCCGCCAGCGCGCCGGAGAACGGCACGGCGAGCAGCAGCGACACGAGCACCAGGTGGGGAAGAGCCGAGGGGGAGTACGTGCGCATGCCCGTCCCCATCTCGAACCCGAACTGGACGCCGCCCAGCACCCGCCCGCGGCCGAGCACGTGCTCGGGCACGAGCCGCTTGTTCTCCGGGACCGTCAGCGTGATCAGGCCCGCCTCGCGCAGGAACACGACCCCTGCCAGCAGGGCCAGCAGCCCCAGACGGAGGGACGGCGGCAGCAGCGCCTGGAACACGCCGCCGATCGTCGCGGCGACGACGGCGACGCTCGAAGCGCCGAGAAGCAGGCCCACACCGAAGTAGGCCAACGCACCGGAACCGCGCCAGACCGACGCGCTCAGCAGGAAAGCCGAGTTGTGGCTTCAAGTGCTGCCGGAGTTGGCGTACCCGGCGTTGAGTCCTGCCCAGAGGAACAGGAGGACGGCAGGGCCCTTCAACACCCATGGAACGGCGGCGCCCAACACGATGGGCACCGCGATCACCGCGGGGTGAAGACCCAGCCGGCGCAGTGCGATCACAGGCGGCACATGGCGATCGTCAGGCCGGTGTAGCTGTCGCCGTCGTTCCAGCGGACGAAGGTGTTCGCGTCGGAGCAACGGTAGGTGGTGCCGGAAGAGGTCCACCGCCAGGCGTTGCGCCTGGCGCAGGTGGTGACGCGGGTGGAGGTGTAGCCCTCGTCGTGGTAGCCGCGCCACCCCTCGAAGTGGCGTCCCCTGGTGCCGGACGAGCAGGGGTAGCTGCCCATCCGCCAGCCGCCGAAGCAGACCCTCTTGTTGTCCACCCACCAGTTGTTGGCGCCCTCGCCGTACCCGTTGGGGTAGCCGTCCCTGCAGTTGGAGGCGGTCCACTCCGAGGTGGGTCCCGCGGCGTGCGCGGCCCGCCTGGACAGGACCCACTCGAACGGCACGAGCGTGGCGGAGATCGCGCCGACCACGAGGCCCCGCATCACGGTCCGGCGGGAGAGCGGGGAGTCGGGGATGAGACTACGGACGAGGCTCGGGGACGCGCCCTCGGGCGCGGTCTCGGCCGAAGGAATGAGATCAAGACGCATGGCTGCTCCCGGAGGTCGAAAGGGAGGGGAAGAGTTCGGCGAACAGGGCGGGCAGGTCGGTGTCGGCGTAGACGAACCGCCGGTCCGTGACCTGTCCCGCGGCGTCGACCGCGTACACGCAGGGGGTGTATCCCTCGTAGAGCGCGGTCCACAGCTCGGGATCGGCCAGCTTCTCGACGGGTCCGTCGAACTTCTGGGCCGAGTCCGCGTGGGAGAACACGGCGACGACACGGGTCGTGGCCGGCGGCGCGGCCGCGGCGGCGCTCCAGACGCCCTGGCAGATGGAGCAGTTGGCGTCCAGCATCAGGACGAGCGTGCCGTCCTGCCCCTTGGCGGGCCTGAGCGCCTGCGGCACCTCGCGCACCTCGTCGTCGAGGCGAGCGTTGCCCGGCTTCAGCACGGTCTGCTCCATTATCCGGAGCCGGGCGTAGACCGCCCCCACCGCGAGGATGGCGAAGACCGACAGGAGCAGGGCCAGCAGGGCCAGAGCGGTGGCGAGGCTCACCCGCCCCACACCGCCTTGAGGCCTGCCAGGACGGCAGCGGCCTTGTCGTGCTCCTCGGTGTTCCTGAGCTGCGCGGACTCCGCCGCCCGCCGGTGGAAGACGACTTCGGTGATGGAGGTGGCGTTGGCCATGATGTACCGCCACTCGAAGGGGGTGCCCTTCACCGCCTCGGCCTGCTCGGGGTCGAGCTCCAGCGGCTCCTTCCACACCTCGGCGTCGCCCTGGGTCGCGCCCTTCCAGGTGGGGAGTTCCTCTCTCGCGCCGCGAGCGTCCTTGATCATCACAACCAGGCGCTCGCTGGAACCGATGATCACGGTGGTGGACTGCTGGAGGTTCGCCACGGGGTCGGCGGAGACCAGCCGCGCGCCCTCGGGGGAGTCGGCGAAGGTCAGGTTCGCCACCAGGCGGTTCAGTACGGCGCGGCGGGGTGCGGGGCCGCCGAACCAGGTGGTCGCCTCGTTGTGGGGGCCCGCCCAGACCAGGCAGCTGTTGGTACGGTCGGCCGCTTCGTACAGCACCAGGTCGAAGCCCGAGCGGCGGAAGGTCTCGATGCGGCCGCCAGGGAAGATCTTTCTCGGGATCACGTCCCGCTGGCCGGCCGGGGCCAGGTCGAAGCTCTGGACCAGTGCGGCTCCCGCGAAGCGGGTGTGGCCGTGCCAGCTCAGCGCGTCAGCCTCGGGAGGGAGCGTGATGTCCACGCGGGCCCCATCAGGAGCTAACCGAACAATTTGCGAGAGAGTCGCGACCACGGATCCCCTTAGGTAGTAGAGCACAAGATCCTTCATAGTGTTGGATCTTCGGCGGCCGATCGTCAAGGAATTCGGGAAATCCGGAAATAGCGCAAGTATCAATTAAATTCACACTGACTTCGGCGTGTAATGGGATCATGACCCGTACAAGCTTCTTTCTGGCCTTACTTCTCGCCTTTCTCATGGCGGCAATGCCCGCCTGGGCGAAAGGGGTCGACAGGGGGATCGTCACCGGCCCAGGCCTCGCCGGCCCGCTCAGGATCGGCCCGGACGACGAGAGGACGTCGGCGAGCCTGGATCTGATCCGCGAGGGCTCCGGTGTCAACGTCGCGCTGATCGCCGAGCTGCCGGGCGACTTCCGCCCCGATCCCCCGCCGGGTGATCTCGGACCGCGCTACCGCCTGGCCTGGCACCTGCCGGAGGACGACTCCGAAGTCGTTCAGGATCTCTATCCCTACGCCGCTGGAGCACCGGTCGTCCACACCCCTGCCCAGAAGCACGTCGTCCGCACGGGCTGGCGCCAGGCCCCGGCCTTCCTCAAGGACGCGCTGGTGGGCATCGGCCTGCCGCGCGATGCGCCTGACGAGTGGACATGGTGGTGGTGGGCGGCGGCGCCCGTGGCGGTCATCGCGATCGCCGGGGTCGTGGTGGTCTGGCGCCGCCGCGCGGCAGGAGCGCGGGCGGGTGATCGGCGGCCTACCTCTTCCGCATGACGCCGGCCATCCGCCCGGAGAGATGACCATCGACCCTGGCGGGACGGCCGGCAGACCTGGTGGGTGACCGCCTGCGCGCGCTGGCGGCGGTGCGAGCCGTCCGCCGCGTCAGGGGGTCAGGTCGTGGAAGAGGGCGACACGCCGGCGGTGGTAGTCGAGGTCGTCCTCGTCGTGGACGACACCGGCGGCGACGGCCTTGTGGAAGTAGGCGTACTCGCGGCGCAGCTTGTGCCTGATCAGCTGCGCCAGTTCCTCCTCCGTCAGAGGGGACGCGGTGCCGCCTGCCTCCAGGTACGCGTCCACGAACTCCTTGCTCGGGCCCAGGTCGTCGTCGCCCCACTCCAGGGCGGCGGCGGCCAGTTCGACCTCGGGCGCGCCGACGAACACCTCATCCCAGTCGAGCACGGCGACGATCACGCCGTTCCTGGCGAGGGTGTTGCCGGTGTAGTAGTCGCCGTGGAGAGGGTGCCTGACCTGGTGGGTCCGGTGGAATCCGGCCAGCCATCGGTCCAGCGCGGAGTCGTCGAGGCCGGCCGCGTCGTGGGGCGGCTCGCCGTACAGGCCTGACTCCTGGAAGGCGGGCGTCGGGCGCGGGCCGGGGCGGGCGCCGGCCAGCGCCGTGTGCAGGTGGGCCAGCAGGTGCGCGCCCTGGATACGGTGCTCGGGCAGGTCGGAGTCGGGCCAGTCGCCCTCGATGTACGGCCAGAGCGAGATCGGGCGGCCTTCGACCCTGATGACGGTGTCGCCGGTGGGAGTGGGGACGGGGGCGACGGCCTCGGGCAGCCGGGCGGCGGCGTGGCGGGCGACGGCGTGGCACCACTCGGATTCGGCGGTGGCGCGCGACTCTGGCCCCACGCGGACGACGTGGTCGCCGAGGAGGTAGGCGGCCGACTCCTCGCCTCCGTACAGGCGCCGTCCTTCGTCGTCGGGTGTGCCCCAGGTGGTGCTGACGGCTCGGCGGATGGTGTCCGTGAGCGGGGTGCTGGCGTAGATCACCTTTCCAGTCTGGTCGACCCGCCCTTCCGATGGCGGGCGTCTTTCGCGGCCAGGGCATCGGGAGGGGGGAGTTAGGGTCCTTGAGGGCGGTCCTCCCGGCGAACGGCACGGGGGCGGGCTCGGGAAGGAATTTGGACAGAGATTGCAGGGCACCGAACTGACGATCTATTGCCTCCGAATGGGATGGCACGTCAGGGTGGGGCCATTGTCCGACGCTCATGAGGAGCCCCGTGACCGAGGTACCCGTCACCGTCGAAGCCCGAGGCAGTGACTTCGCCCGACTGGCACGCAAGATCAATGAAGCCGGCCTGCTCGACAGGCGGCCCGTGTACTACACCCTTCGCCTCAGCCTGGTAGGCCTCGCCTTCGCCGGCGGGTGGGTGTCCTTCGTCCTGCTGGGCGACTCCTGGTGGCAACTGCTCGTCGCCTTCGTGATCGCCGTCGCCTTCGCCCAGGTCGCGCTGGCCGCGCACGACCTGGCTCACCGGCAGGTGTTCCGCAACCGCAAGCCGAGCGAGTTCGCGGGCCGCCTCGTCGGCAACCTGCTCATCGGTATGAGCTACGGCTGGTGGACCGACAAGCACACCCGCCACCACGCCAACCCGAACCACGAGGACCACGATCCCGACGTCTCTCCCGCGGTGATCGTCTGGTCGACCGATCAGGTGGAGCGCGCCCGCGGGCTGCCGAGGTTCGTGGCGCGCTGGCAGGCGTTCCTGTTCTTCCCACTGCTCACGTTCGAGGGCTGGCACCTGCACGTGGCCAGTTTCAAGGCGCTGCGCAACAGGTCGATGAAGCGGCGCGGGCTGGAGGGGGCGCTGTTGGTGCTGCACTTCGTGTGGTACTTCGGGCTGCTCTTCAGCGTGCTGCCGGTCGGCAAGGCCGTCGTGTTCGCGCTGGTGCACCAGGCGGTCTTCGGGGTCTACCTCGGCTGCACGTTCGCGCCCAACCACAAGGGCATGCCCATGATCACCGCGGAGGACGAGCTCGACTTCCTGCGCAAGCAGGTGCTGACCTCGCGCAACGTGCGCGGCGGCTGGATGGTGGACGTGGCTCTCGGCGGGCTCAACTACCAGATCGAGCACCATCTGTTCCCGAACATGCCCACCCCCAACCTCCGCAAGGCGCAGCCGATCGTGCGGGCGCACTGCGCGCAGCTCGGGGTGGAGTACCTGGAGTCAGGCCTCGTCAGCTCGTACGGCCAGGCACTCCGCCACCTCTACGAGGTCGGCGAGCCCCTAAGAAGAGCCAAGGCGGGAGCGTAGCGCGTCGCGCCTGGCCTCGAGCTCGGCGATCAGGGCGTCCTGCTCATCGGCCATGGACAGCATCGCCGCCCTTTCGATGGCGTCGGTCGCGCCCATGTCACTGATCTGGCTGCGCAGTTCCACGTTCGCCGCTTTCAGCTTCGCCAGGTCCTCTTCGAGCTGGCGAAGCTCATCCTGTGTGCTCATTCCGGTCCCCTACCCGAGCGGAATGCCTTCAATGTGTGGACCCAAGCCGCCGGCGCGCGCCGGCGGCGGCCCGTCGCCCGGGGAAGCCGCGACAGAATGGGCGCATGAGAGTGACGATCGGCGTGATCGCGGTCATCCTGCTGGGCACCGTGGCGACCGCGCTGTTCAAGTCGGGCGTCAGCCCCGACGCACTCGACATCGCCCTGCCGCTGGTGGCGTGCGGCGCGCTGTTGCTCAGGCAGAGGCATCCCGTCGCCGTGCTGCTGGTCGTGACGATCGCGACCGCCGTCTACTACCCGTCCTCCCGCCTCGACGGGCCCATGGTGCTGGCCATCATGCTCGCCCTCTACACCGCCGCCGACCTGGGCCATCTGGTGGCCGCCTGCACCGTCGCCGCCGTGTCGCTGCTGGGGATGGGGGTGGGCGAGACCCGCGGCGTCAGGCACGTCGACGACAGCCTGTTCCTCATGATCACGGGCTGGATGGTCGCCGCGGTGGCGGCGGGTGGGGTGACCCGCAACAGGCGCGCCTATCTCCAGGAGGCCGAGAAGCGGGCCGCCGAGGCCGAGCACAGCAAGGAGGAGGAGGCCAAGCGCAGGGAGACCGAGGAGCGGCTGCGCATCGCGCGCGAGCTGCACGACGTGCTCGGCCACAACATCTCGTTGATCAATGTGCAGGCGGGGGCGGCGCTCCACGGCATCAGGAAGCGGCCCGAGGGCGCCGAGGAGGCGCTCAGGGCGATCAAGGAGACCAGCAAGGAGACGCTGCGCGAGCTGCGCACCACGCTGGGCGTGCTGCGTCAGGTCGACGAGGACGCGCCGACCGCCCCCACCGCCGGCCTGCGGCAGCTCGGCGAGCTGGTGGGCCGCACCGGCCTCGACGTCTCCACTGAGCTGTCGTACGGTGACCCGCCCGTCGAGGTGGACCTCGCCGCCGCGCGGATCGTCTCCGAGGCGCTGACCAACGTCTCCCGTCATTCGTCCGCGGGAAGCGCACGGCTCACAATCACCGAAAAATCCGGAAAAATGGTCATCACGGTAGAAGACGACGGTCCCTCCGTCGTCTTCACGGGAGGAAGCGGGTACGGCGTGCAGGGAATGAAGGAGCGGGCATCCGCCCTGGGCGGCACGCTGGAGGCGGGACCGCGCCCCGAGGGCGGCTACCGCGTCGTCGCCGAGCTGCCGCTGTGATCCGCGTCCTGCTGGCCGACGACCAGACGCTGGTGCGGGCCGGGTTCCGCTCGATCCTGTCCGGCGAGGACGACTTGGACGTGGTCGGCGAGGCCGCCAACGGCGTCGAGGCCGTGGCCAAGACCCGCGAGCTACGCCCCGACGTGGTGCTCATGGACATCAGGATGCCCGAGCTCGACGGCCTGGAGGCCGGCCGCCGGATCGTCACCGACCCGCGACTGGCGAGCACCAAGGTGATCATCCTGACCACCTTCGACCTCGACGACTACGTCTACGGCGCGCTCAAGGCCGGCGCCAGCGGCTTCCTGGTGAAGGACACCGAGCCCGCCGAACTCATCCACGCGGTCAGGGTGGTGGCACGAGGGGACGCGCTCATCAGTCCCTCGATCACGCGCAGGCTCATCGCCGAGTTCGCCGGCCGGGTCAAGCGGCCCGCGCCGGGTCCCGAGCTCAACTCGCTGACCGAGCGTGAACGCGAGGTGCTCGAACTGGTCGCGCACGGCCTGTCGAACGACGAGATCGCCGCCCGCCTCGTGCTCAGCCCCGCGACCGCCAAGACGCACGTCAGCCGCATCATGACCAAGCTGAACGTGCGCGACAGGGCGCAGCTGGTCGTCATGTCCTACGAAGCCGGTCTCGTCACCCCCGGATGGCTTACACCCTAGGGAGTACCCGTCACACAACCACGGGCTGACGCCGTGACGCATGCCGTACCGAGACGGTCGTGGCATGGAAACGGTAGACCTGGCCCGCCTGCAGTTCGCGCTGACCGCGGGAGCGCACTTCCTCTTCGTCGCGCTGACGCTCGGCCTCGCCACGCTGGTGGCGGTCCTGCAGACCAGGGCGACGCTGACCCGCAGCCCTCTGCACATGCGGATGGTGCGGTTCTGGGGCCAGCTCTACATCATCAACTACGCCATGGGCATCGTGACAGGGCTGGTGATGGAGTTCCAGTTCGGGATGTCGTGGAGCGGGTTGACGCACTTCGCGGGCAACGTGTTCGGCGCCGCCCTGGCCATGGAGACGCTCGTGGCCTTCTTCATCGAGTCCACGTTCCTCGGCCTGTGGATCTTCGGGTGGGACCGGCTCAACAGGTGGGCGCACCTGGCGCTGATCTGGATCGTGACGCTGACCGCCTACGCCAGCGCCTTCTGGATCCTGATCGCCAACGGCTTCCTGCAGAACCCGGTCGGCCACAAGGTCGTGGACGGCGTCCTGCGGCTCGACGACTTCGGCGCGCTGCTCGCCAACCCCGCCTCGCTGGTCGCCTTCGGCCACGTCCTCGGCGGCGCGATGGTCGTCGGCGGCTTCTTCATGGCCGGCGTGAGCGCCTACCACCTGCGTAAGCGCACCCACGAGCAGGAGTTCTTCCGCAAGTCGCTCAGGATCGGCATCGGCCTGGCCCTGCCCGCCACGCTGATCACCGCGACCTTCGGCGGCATGGGCTTCGACACCCTCCAGCCGGGCAAGGCCGCGGCCTGGTCGGGCGGCGCGGCCGACCTCGCCCAGGTGCAGGCCGACATGGTGGCGCGCTTCGGCCCCGGCGACTACCTGCCCCCTGTCGACCTGGTGCGGACCGCGGGTGTCACGATGATGCTGCTGTTCGCGGTCATGCTCTTCTTCTCGGCGGCCAGCTTCCTGCTCATGCTGTTCCGGCCCGCCGTCCGCGGCCTGCGGATCTGGCACTGGCTGCTGACCGCGATGATCCCGGTCCCGTTCGTCACCATGCTGGCCGGATGGGTCTTCCGCGAGGTGGGCCGCCAGCCATGGGCGGTGTACGGCCTGCTGACCACGGCCGACGCGATGTCCCCGCTCACCGCCACGGAGGTGCGCGTCTCCCTGATCGCCTTCAGCGCGGTGTTCGGGGTGCTGATCCTCGTCAACTACTGGCTGCTGGCCAGGACGGCCAAGCGAGGCCCCGACGCCGTCGCCCTGGGCGGCCGCCCGATCGAGACCCCCGCCCCCGCTCTCACCTTCTGAGGAAACACCATGGAGATCTTCATCCTGGCCTTCTTCGCCCTCGGCTACTTCCTCCTCGCGGGCGCCGACATCGGGGTGGGCATGCTGCTGCCGTACCTCGGGAAGACCGCCGCCGAGCGCAGGACCGTCATCGCCGCGATCGCTCCCTTCTTCCTGGGCAACGAGGTGTGGCTGGTCGCGTTGGCGGGAGTGCTCGCCGGGCTGTTCCCCGAGCTGGAGGGTGAGCTGCTGACCGGCAACTACCTGGCTCTGGTGGCGCTGCTGGTCAGCTGGATCGTCCGCGACATGGGGCTGTGGCTGCGCGGCAGGGTGCAGGGGGCGCGGTGGCAGGCCGGCTGGGACGGGGCGATCGTGGCCGGCTCGTGGGGGCTCGCGCTGGCCTGGGGGGTGATCTTCACGCAGATCCTGCCGGTGCCGATCGTGGCCGCCCTCGTGGTGGCGCCGCTGTTCGCGACGCACGGGCTGGCGTTCGCGGGACTGCGGCTGACGGGAGAGCTGCGGGAGCGGGCCGTACGGCTGACCGGGAGGTCGGGCGAGGGACGCACCTACGCGCTGACGGCGGCGGCGCTGACCGGGATCGTGCTGCTGGCGGGGGCGTACCTGGAGCCTGCGGCATCGGCGGCGGACGCGGCGACGCTCGCGCTGCTGGTTCCGGCGGTGCTGGTCCTGATGCCGCTGCTGGTGGTGGCGCAGGGCTTTGTCTGGTGGACCTTCCGCGGGCGAGTGACGGGCCCGTCGTACCTGTGACCCGAGCCGCCCGGGAAAGGGGCCGGGGGCTCAGGTGAGGAGGAAGTCGCGGATCAGTGTGGTGATCTCCGCGGGGCGCTCGAGGAGGACGACGTGTCCGCTGTCCACCTCCGCGTAGGAACTGCCCGCGATCCCCTCGTGCAGCGCCCGCGCGTTCGAGCACCAGCCTGCGCACCAGCGATGGGTTCTTGGCCGCGACCGCCGCCGCCACGACCGCGCCGAGCGAGAACCCGACCAGGTCGTACGGCTCCTCGGGCAGGTCGGCGGTCACGTGGGCGGCCAGCTGGTCGACGCTCAGCTCGCCGGTCAGCCGGGAGTAGTCCGGTGTGATCACCTGGCGCACGTCCGAGAAGCCGTCCACCAGGTGGGCGTAGTTGGTGGCGGGATCGCCGGCGGTGCCGTGGACGAGGACGAGGTTCACAGGTTCGCTCCGCCGGTCGCTTCGATCGTGGTGCCGGTGATGAACGAGGCCTGCGGCGAGGCCAGGAACCCGATCGCGTCGGCGATCTCCTCCGGCTCCCCGACCCTGTTGACGGCGTGGCGGGAGGCGGCGTAGGCCCTGCCGTCTTCGTCCAGCCACGCGGCGTTCGCGTCCGTGTCGATGATCCCGGGGGCCACGTTGTTGACGGTGATCCCGCGCGGCCCCAGCTCCTTGGCGAGGGCGAGCGTGAAGGTCTGCACCGCGCCCTTCGTCATCGCGTAGGCGATGCCCTCGGGGTAGGCGATCCTGGCCGCCCCCGAAGTCACGTTGATGATCCGGCCTCCCGAGGGGATCAGCGGGAGCAGCCGCTGGGTGAGGAAGAACAGGTCGCGCACGTTCACCGCGAACACCTGCTCGTACTCCTCCCTGGTCACCTCCGACAGCGGCTTCGGCAACCCCACGCCGGCGTTGTTGACCAGCACGTCGAGGGAGGTCACCTCGGCCGCCAGGACTGAGACCGCGTCCGGCGAGCCCAGGGCCGCCCGGACGGCGACGGCGCTGCCGCCCTCCTTCTCGATCGACGACACCACCTCCCCGGCCGCCGACGTGTCGCTGGCGTAGTTCACCACCACGTGGAAACCGTCGCGCGCCAGCCGTAGGGCGGCGGCCCTGCCGATCCCCCTGCTCGCTCCTGTCACGAGGGCAGTCCTCATCACCCGCACCTTTCTTTAGCGATCGATACAGAAACCCTAACATAGCGATCGCTATAGAATGGATCCATGGCGAGACAGCGATCCTTCGACAGGGACGAGGCGCTGGAGAGCGCGCTGCGGGAGTTCTGGCGGCACGGGTACGAGGCGACCTCGGTCGCGAGCCTCACCCAGGCGATGGGCATCCGCCCGCCCAGCCTGTACGCCGCCTTCGGCGACAAGCGCAGGCTCTTCGAGGAGGCGGTCACCCGCTATCAGGAGACGCACGGCGCGTTCACCACGCGAGCACTGGCCGAGGCGCCCACGGGCCGCGAGGCGATCGAACGGGTGCTGCTGGAGGCGGCCGAGCAGTACACCGACCCCGCCCACCCGCCCGGCTGCCTGATCATCTCGGCGGCGGTGAACTGCGGGCCCGAGTCGGCCGAGGTCGAGGAGTGGTTGCGCGGGTTCAGGCAGGCGGCCAAGGAGGCGCTGGAGGCCAGGATCGGCGGCCCTGACGCGCCCGCCCTCGCCGTCTTCTACGCCTCGGTGATCCAGGGCATGTCCACCCAGGCCCGCGACGGTGCCACCCGCGAGGAGCTGGAGCGGGTGGCACGTCTGGCGATGCTGGCCTATCCCGCTACTGCGCGGTGATCGAGGCGTCCTCAGGCGGCATGTCCTCGCGCGGGGCCGCGCGCAGCCAGCGGCAGCCGTGCGGCGACATCGGCAGCCGCACCTTGCCGTCGATGATCTCCATCGTCTCGTCGGCCAGGAGGTCGGTGAGCATGCGGTCGCCCAGGTCCTTCAGCACCAGTTCGACCTCGGCCGCGGTGTCGGACAGGTTGTGGACGGCCACCACGGTCGAGCCGTCGGCGTCGCAGCGGTGCGCGACGACCGCGGGGTGGCCGGTCTTCAGCACCGTGTTCTCGCCCCAGGCCAGCTCGGGGCACTCCCTGTAGCGCTCGATGAGCAGCTGGAACCAGCGCAGCAGCGAGTCGGGATCGCGCTTCTGGTCGGCGACGTTGACCCGTTCCGGCCCGAAGGTGCCCTTGGGCGTCTTACGCACGGGCGTGGCGTCGCTGAAACCGCCGCTCCGCGACCACTGCATCGGGATCCTGACCGCCATCCTGCCCTCTTCGTCGAGGTTCTCCCCCATGCCGATCTCCTCCCCGTAGAAGATCACCGGGGTGCCGGGCATGGAGAGCAGCAAGCTGTAGGCCATCTTGATACGGCGCAGGTCGCCGCCGAGCATCGAGGGCAGCCTTCGGCGCAGGCCCCTGCCGTAGATCTGCATGTCCTTCTCGGGACCGAAGGCGTCGAAGACCTCCTGCCGCTCCTCGTCGCTGAGCTTGTCGAGGGTCAGCTCGTCATGGTTGCGGAGGAAGGTCCCCCACTGGCTGTCCTTGGGCGGCTTGGAGCGGGCGCTCAACGCCTCGACGATCGGCCCCGCCTCGTTCCTGGCCAGCGCCAGCCAGGTGCGCTGCATGAGGATGAAGTCGAAGCACATCGTGAGCTGGTCGCCGTTGCCGTCGCCGAAGTAGGCGACGAGATCCTTGTAGGGCAGGTTGACCTCGCCCAGCAGGATCGATCCCCCCTCGCGCCTGCTCATGAAGGCGCGCAGGTCGGCCAGGAAGGCGTGCGGGTCGGGCAGCTTGTCGCCCACGTTCTCGATGAGGAACGGCACCGCGTCCACCCTGAACCCCGACAGGCCCAGCTCCATCCAGAAGCCGAGGATGCGGGCGATCTCGTCGCGCACCTCGGGATTGGCGACGTTGAGGTCGGGCTGGAACCGGTAGAAGCTGTGAAAGTAGTACTGCCCCGTCTTCTCGTCGAGCTCCCAGAGTGAGTCCTCCTTGTCGGGGAAGACGATCGCCTTGGGGTCGTCGGGCTCCGGCGTGTCGCTCCAGACGTACCAGTCGCGGTACGGCGAGTCCTTGCTCGACCGCGACGCCTTGAACCACGGGTGCTGGTCGGAGGTGTGGTTGACCACCAGGTCGGCGATCACCCGCATCCCCCTGTCCTTCGCGGTGCGCATGAACTCCACGAAGTCGCCGAGCGTGCCGAGGCGGGGGTCGACGCTGTAGAAGTCGGTGATGTCGTACCCGTCGTCCTTGTTGGGGGTCGGGAAGAAAGGCATGAGCCACAGGCAGGTGACACCCAGGCTGTTCAGGTAGTCGATCTGCTGGGTGAGACCGCGGAAGTCGCCGATGCCGTCGCCGTCGCCGTCCTTGTACGTCTCGACGTCGAGACAGTAGATCACCGCGTTCTTCCACCAGAGATCGCTGGTATAGGTCAGCCGCATCCGCCTCCGCTACCCGTTCAGGCGTAAGGTGAACGCGTGCGGACCAGGTTGCCTGCTGCGCTGCTGCTCCTGCTGTCCGCGCTCTTCGTGGCCGGCGGGACGACGCCGCCTGCCTCGGTCACGGCCGCCGTCCACGCGCAGATCGCCAGGGCGGCCGATCACCAGCAGATCCTGCCCCACCCCGCCAGGCCCCATGCCCACGCCGGCAAGGGCGTTCACGCCGTGGGGGGCGGCGGCCTCGCCGTACTCACGGCCAGGCCTCCCTACGGCAGGCACGCCCACCTCGCCACTGCCGTCGACGTCCGTCCGCGGGCGCTCGGCGGCGAGCATCTCAGGAGAGCGCCCGCCCGCGCGCCTCCGTCCTCCACCTCGCTCACCTGATCCCAACCAGAGAGCCCTGTGGAGGACTCATGTCCCGTGCGCCGTTGTGGCGCGCGGTGGCGGCGCTTGCCGTCATCGCGACTTCGTTGTTCCTAGCCTTGACCATGCCGCCGCGCCTCGGCCTCGACCTGCGCGGCGGCACCCAGCTCGTCTTCGAGACCAGAGACTCGCCCACCGTGAAGGCCGACGCCTCGGCCACCGACCGAACGCTGGAGGTGCTGCACCGCAGGGCGGACGCGCTGGGCGTCGTCGACCCGACCCTCGTCCGCTCGGGTGACAAGCGCATCATCGTCGAGCTGCCCGGCGTGCTCGATCCGCGCAGGGCCGCCGAGGTGATCGGCAGGACCGCGCAGCTCTCCTTCCACGCCGTCCTCGGCGACGACGGCCAGTCCCGCGACGAGTACGGCAGACCGCTCCGCCTCGGGCCCGCCGTGATCAGCGGCGACGGCGTCACCGACGCTGCGGCGCGCACCGATCCGCAACGCGGCGCCTCCTGGTTCGTCTCCGTCGACTTCCGTGAGACGGGGCCGTGGCAGAAGCTGACCGGGGCGGCAGCCTGCGAGCCCGTCGGCGATCCCAAGCGCAGGGTCGCCATCGTGCTCGACAACAAGATCATCTCCTCGCCGCAGGTGAACGAGGGGACGCCTTGCCGTACCGGCATGCCGGGCGGATCGACCGACATCACCGGCTCCTTCACCCCCGAGGAGGCGCAGAACCTCGCGGTGCTGATCAAGGGCGGCTCGCTCCCTGTGCCGCTGCAGATCGTCGAGCAGCGGACGGTCGGCCCGACGCTCGGCGCCGACGCCATCACCGCCAGCGCCCAGGCCGCCGTCGTCGGCGTGATCCTGACGGGCGCGTTCATCATCCTCGTGTACCGGGTGGTCGGCCTGCTCGCCGCGATCGCGCTGGTGAGCTACGGGCTCATCTCCTACGCCGCGCTGGTCGCCCTCGGCGCGACGCTCACCCTTCCAGGCCTGGCCGGCTTCGTGCTGGCGATCGGCATGGCCGTCGACGCCAACGTGCTCGTCTTCGAGCGGGCCAGGGAGGAGTACGGCGGAGCGGGCCTGAAGAGCGCGCTCGACCAGGGGTTCAGGAAGGCGTGGAGCGCGATCGCCGACTCGAACATCACCACGCTGCTCGCCGCGGGCCTGCTGTTCTGGCTGGCGTCGGGCCCGGTGAAGGGGTTCGGCGTGACGCTGTCCATCGGGGTGCTCGCCTCGCTGGTGTCGGCCCTGCTCATCACCAGGGCGCTCACCCAGTGGATCATCGGCAGGGTCCCGCCGCGCGCCTCGGGTGTCGACTCGATCGGCAGGGTGCGCACCTGGCTGACCGCCCGCAACCCCTTCGTCATGCGGCACGCCAGGCGCTGGCTGGCCGGCGCGGCCGTCCTGGTGGTGATCGCGGTCGCGGGGCTCGTCTCGCGCGGGCTGAACTTCGGTGTCGAGTTCACAGGGGGACGGCTCGTCGAGTTCGCGACGGCCACGCCGATGAAAACGGACGCGGCCAGGGCGGCGGTCTCGGGGGCCGGGTTCCCTCAGGCGGTCGTGCAGAGTTCGAACGAGGCGATCTCGGTGCGGACGGGCCAGATCGGGGCCGACGACGTCGACCGGATCCAGCGGGCGCTCGGCGGCCAGGTCACCAAGGTGCGCGACGAGCTCATCGGGCCCTCGATCGGTGCGGAACTGCGGCGCAACGCGCTGATCGCGCTGGGTGTCGCGTTGGCGGCGCAGCTGGTCTACCTGGCGGTCCGGTTCAGGTGGACTTTCGGCGCGGCGGCGGTGCTGGCGCTGATCGTGGACACGGCGGCCGTCGTGGGGGCCTTCGCGTGGTCCGGCAAGCCGATCGACGGGGTGTTCCTCGCGGCGATGCTGACGATCGTGGGGTACTCGGTGAACGACAAGGTGGTGGTCTTCGACAGGGTGCGCGAGCTGTGGGCGGCCCAGCGGAAGGCGCCGTTCGCCGAGGTGGTCAACCAGGCGATCCTGCAGACCGTGCCGCGGACGGTGAACACCGGGCTCGGCGCGCTGTTCATCCTTGCGGCGCTGGCGGTGTTCGGGGGCGACTCGCTACGGGACTTCGCGATCGCGTTGCTGATCGGGATCGTGGTGGGGACGCTGTCGTCGTCGCTGGTGGCGGGGCCGCTGGCGATCGTGTTCGAACGGCACAGCAAGCAGCCGCCGCCCTCGCCGCCCGTCCGCCGTACCCCTCGTCCTCGCGAGGGCTCGGGCGCGGTGGTCTGACAGGCCCGTCCCTGCCACCGGACCCCAGCCCCGTGACCACCCGCGCGGCCGCTCAGGCGGTCGCGGGGCCGGGGTCTCCCGGGGGAACGGACACCCCGGGAGGACGGCGGCGTGGGGAGGCTAGGGGCGGGAGGCGGTACGGCGGACGGCGGCGACGATGTCGGCGTTCGGGACCCCCTTCAGGAGGTACTCCGTCACCCCCGCCCGCCACATCTCCTCCACCGACCGGGCATCCCCGTAGGCCGAGAACGCCATGATCGCAGTCCGCGGCGACCTGCTCCTGATCCCGCGGGCCGCGTGCGCGCCGCCTCCCGGCATCCGCACGTCGAGGATCGCCACCGCGGGCAGGTGCCGTTCGGCCAGCACGATCGCCTCCTCCGCGTCCCCTGCCACGGCGACCACGTCCAGATCGGGCTCGGCGCGGAGCACCTCCGACAGCGCCTCCCTGATCATCGGCTCGTCGTCGCCGATGAGCACGGTCAGCGGGGTCATCACTCGCTCTCCCCGTACGGAAGCGCCGGCACCCAGAACTCCACCGTCACGCCCTGGCCCTGCGTCCCCCTGATGCTCCACCAGCCCCCGGCGGTCTCCGCGCGTTCGCGCATCTCCAGCAGCCCGAAGTGGTCGCGTCTGGTCAGGAGGTCCACCGGCCTGGCCAGGCCGACGCCGTCGTCGGCCACCCTGACGAGCACGCCGTGGTCGACGGAGACCAGCGACAGCGCCACGCTCTTGGCCCTCGCGTGCTTGCGGACGTTCGTGAGCGCCTCCTGCAGGATGCGGAAGATCGTGATGCCGGCTTCGGGCGGCGGCTCGCGGACGAGGTCGTGGGTGACGGTGAAGGTGAGCCCGGCTCCCGACGCCACCTGGTCGAGGTAACCGCCGATCGCGTCGATCAGGCCCTCGCCGTCCAGTCCAGGCGGGGTCAGCCGGAAGGTGAGGCCGCGCAGGCGGTGGATGGCGGTGCCGACGGCCTCGTCGAGCCGTGCGACGGAGGCGGCGTGCTCGGGCGGCAACCGGTTGGCCAGGAGTTGCAGCCGCATCCCGACGGCGACCATCGACTGGATGGTGTCGTCATGAACGTCCCACGAGATGCGCCGCCGTTCGAGCTCCTGCGCCTGGACCAGGTGGGCGAGCAGGCGTCCGCGTTCGTCGAGCGTGCGCTCGGCCGTACGGCGCTCGGTCATGTCACGGGTGACCTTGCCGAACCCGCGCAGCCGCCCCGACGCGTCGAACAGCGCGGTGATGACGACGTTCGCCCAGAACCGGCTGCCGTCCTTGCGGACCCGCCACCCCTCGTCCTCCAGCCGCCCCTCCGCGATCGCGGTCTCCAGTTCGCGATCGGGCTTGCCGGAGGCGACGTCCTCCGGCGGATAGAAGATCGAGAAGTGACTACCGATGACCTCCTCGGCCGTGTACCCCTTGATCCGCCGCGCGCCCGCGTTCCAGCTGATGATCCGGCCGCTCGGATCGAGCATGAAGATCGCGTAGTCGACGACGCTCTGCACCAGGAGGCGGAAGCGTTCCTCGCTCTCCCTGAGCGCCTGGTCGACGACTCGGCGCTCGGTCATGTCACGGGTGACCTTGCCGAACCCGCGCAGCCGCCCCGACGCGTCGAACAGCGCGGTGATGACGACGTTCGCCCAGAACCGGCTGCCGTCCTTGCGGACCCGCCACCCCTCGTCCTCCAGCCGCCCCTCCGCGATCGCGGTCTCCAGTTCGCGATCGGGCTTGCCGGAGGCGACGTCCTCCGGCGGATAGAAGATCGAGAAGTGACTACCGATGACCTCCTCGGCCGTGTACCCCTTGATCCGCCGCGCGCCCGCGTTCCAGCTGATGATCCGGCCGCTCGGATCGAGCATGAAGATCGCGTAGTCGACGACGCTCTGCACCAAAAGTTGGAGGTCTTTGTCGTCAACTGCCATACCGCAGCTTCGCACGTGGACCCCTGTCCGCGGTATGCCAGGCGTTCAGACGGCGGAACCGACGGCCGCCACCAGTTCGCACCACACCACCTTGCCGTCGTCCAGCGGCGAGGTGCCCCAGCGGGCGGACAGCCGCTCGACCACCTGGAGCCCCCAGCCGTCACGCGGCCCCGGCTCACGCGGCGTGGGCAGCTCGGCGGCGGAGTCGCCGACCTCGACGCGGATCCTCGACGCGCCTCCCGACAGGCGCAGCAGCGGCGGGCCGTCGCCGTGCAGCAGCGCGTTGGTCACCAGCTCGGAGACGACGAGCAGCACGTCCTCGCGCACGCCGCGGTAAGCGGTCTCGGTCAGGAACCGTTCGGCGAGCTCACGGGCGGCCGTGATGCTCGGCAGTTCCTGTTTCAGCCGCTCCTCGATCTGGTGACCCATGCACCCACTTTCCACATGGCAGGGTGTGCTCACGAGACGCAGCTACGTCAAATCCGTCTAGTGCAAACGCATCAGTCGAGCAGGCCGTCCCTGCGCGCGATGACCACGGCCTCCAGCTTGGAGCGCGCGCCCAGCTTCTCCAGCACCCGCTGGACGTGATTGCGGGCGGTGTTGCGGGCCACGCCGAGCTGCTGGCTGATCTCGGCGGTGCTGGCCCCTTCGCCCAGCAGCGTCAGCGTCTCGCGTTCCCTCGCGGTCAGCTCGCCGCGGGGCTGCGCCGTCCTTCCCGTCAGCCGGTCGAGCACCTCGGCCAGCAGGTCGGGCGCGAACACCACCCCGCCCGCGGCGACCTCGCGGACCGCCGCCTCCAGCTCCTTCAGCCCCGACGACTTGGTCACCAGCCCCGCGCCGCCGGCCTCCGCGACCTTGGTGGCGACCGACGCGCTCGCCTCTCCCGTGAGGATCAGCACGCGCGCCCCATGGGCCGCGGTCGTGAGCCTGCCGATCGCCTCGATCCCGTCGCCGTCGGGCAGCCGGCGGTCGAGGAGCACCACGTCGGGCTGCCACCGTCCCGTCTCGGCGGCCGCCTCCTCCAGCGAGACCGCCCTGCCCACCACCTCGATGCCCGACGCGAGGTCGAGCGCCATGCCGAGCGCCTCGGCGACCATGTCATGGTCCTCCACCAGCAGCACCCGGATTGACGGCATGGGGCTCATTCTCCTTCAGCCCTGAACGCGCCTGGCCGCCAGGGCGGCGCCGACCCGCTGGACGTCCGCGTCATCGGCGGAATCGAGGCCGGTCAGGGCTGCCACCTTGCGCAGCCGGGCGAGCCATACGACCAGCTCCTCCACTCGCTCCCACGGACCGGACCAGGGAACGAGCACGCTGCCGCCCGACCCGTCGAGCAGCGGCAGCGCGGGCCCCTCACCGAACGCGTCCAGCTCGCGCAGCAACCGGTGCACCCTGCGCCGCGTGGCGACGGCTGTGCTCTCCTCCATCGCCAGGCTCATCACCAGGTAGCGGGGCGCCAAACCCTCGGCGGGCTCGCCGCTCATCAACGCCGACGTCAGGCGGTGCCTCACCTGCTGTTCCTCGGTCGAGGTGACCGGCGACGCGATCACGGTGGACTCGCCGGTCCCCTACGAGATCGTGTACCCCGACGGGCGGGTCAGTCCAGGTACAGGTCTCTGAGGGCGGCTAGGTCGTCGTCCGTGAGGCCGAGGGCCTCGCGGACGTACCCGTCCACGTCACCGTAGAGGTCCGCGATGGTGTCGAAGGCGGTGTCCAGGTACGGCTCGCGCACCTCCAGCAGCGGCCGCACGACCTCGGTGGCGACCCCCGTGCCTTCGAGCATCGCGTAGATCCTGCCGGCCGCCTCCGCCAGGTGATCGTTGCTGGCCAGGTAGTCGGCCATGACCGTCCGCCGGTCGACGCCCAGCACGGTGAGCAGGAGCGCGACGCCCCAGCCTGTGCGGTCCTTGCCCGCCGTACAGTGCATGAGCGTGCCAGGCCTGGACAGCGCGCGCAGCAGGTCGCCGAAGGCGGCGTGCGCGTCCGGCGTGGTCACCATGCCTCGGTAGACCTCGACGAGGAAGCCCTCGGCGATCTCGGGCGAGGTCAGCGACGCCACGAGCGAGGGGTCATCGAACAGGGCGGCGATGTCGGCGCCGTGGCCGCCCTGTCCCTGCACGTCGAGCACCAGGTACTCGACGCCGTCCGGGATCCGGTCGGGCTGGGCGGCGCGCTCGCTCGCCGTACGGAGATCGCACACCAGGCGCACCCCGCGTGCGGCCAGCGCCTCCTGGTCGGCGGGGGTGAGCCGGTCGAGCGCGCCCGAGCGGAAGGCGAGTCCTGTTCGGACCTTCCTGCCGTCGGCGGCGACATGACCGCCGATGTCACGCAGGTTCGGCGCGGAAGCGATGAACTCCATGAAACGCGACGATATCCGCAGGGTCGGTCCTTCAGGACAGCGGGCGGATCGCCGTGTGGTCGACACTGACCGCTTCCTTTGACCGAGTGAACGGCAATAAGCGATAAATGAGACTAACCTCTCGCCCATGAGTGACTACGCGATCACATTTGACCTCGTCGACGCCAACAACGACGGTTTGATCTCCGCCGAGGAGCTGGTCCGCCTGATGGAGGTGCTCGGCCAGCCCATCACGCTCGAGGCCGCGCAGGCCGGCGTCGCCAGGCTGGACCGTGACGGCGACGGCCTCATCTCGCTTGAGGAGTTCGGCTCCTTCATCCAATAGTTATAAAAACAAGCACTTGCTCAATCCAACCCTGTCAGTTAAGTAACAAGAGGCGACGGGAGGGGTTATGGGCATCAAGGGTGACTGGGGCGACGGGCGCCGCCTCTGGGAGTCCGCTCCCCCCGGCATCGTCCACGGGCTGCGCCCGGGCATCGGCAGACTCTCCGACGAGGTGATCGAGGAGATCCAGGCCCGGATCCCCGAGTACGCGAGGCCGTCGGACGAGATCTACATCAAGGTCGTGCGGATGGCGGTCGAGGAGGCCATCGGCCGCTTCCTCGACCGCATCGAGGACCCCGACGCCCCGTGGGACCCCGAACCGTTCCGCGTGATCGGCAGAGGCGAGGCCGCCGAGGGCCGCAACCTCGAACCGCTCCAGACCGCCATGCGCCTGGGCGCCAGGGTCGGCTGGCGGCGGCTGACGGAGCTGGCCGAGCCGCTCGGCCTGTCCCCCCAGTCGCTCTACGACCTCGGCGAGGCGATCTTCGTCTACCTCGACCAGCTCGCCGACGCGGCCGCCGAGGGCTTCGACGAGGCCAGGGCCCACGCGGCGGGCGAGATGGAACGCCGCCGCCACCGCCTGCTCGACCTGCTGCTCTCCCAGCCCTCCGCCGGCGCGGAGGCGATCGCCGACCTGGCCAAGGCGGCGGGCTGGCGGCTGCCGAGGACCGTGGCGGGCGTCGCGCTCGACGACAGGAACGGCACCCCCTCCCTTCCTCCTGACGTCCTCCTCGGCCTCGAACGCCCGCAGCCGTGCCTGCTCGTCCCCGACCCCAACGGCCCTGGCCGTCCCCAGATGCTGGAGAAGAGCCTGCGCGGATGGCGGGCCGCGGTCGGCCCCGCCGTACCGCTGGACAGAGCCGCCGTCTCGCTGCGGTGGGCGGGCGAGGCGCTGGAACTGGCCCGCAGAGGGGTGCTGCCCGGCGCCCGAGGGCCGCTGCGCTGCGCCGACCACATGGCGACGCTGATCGTCTTCAAGGACGAGGACCTGGTCGGCGCGCTGGCGCAGGCCAGGCTCGCGCCGCTCGCGCACCTGCGCAAGTCGCAGCAGGACCGGCTCGCCGAGACGTTGCTGGCCTGGCTGCGGTACGGCAGGGGCGCAGGCGAGGTGGCCGCCAGGCTGCACGTCCACCCGCAGACCGTCCGCTACCGGCTGCGCCAGCTCGAGGAGCTGTACGGCGAGCAGCTCGGCGACCCCGACATCCGCTTCGAGCTGGAGATCGTCCTCAGGGCGCGACAGGCCAGGAGCGGAACAGCCTGAGGCTCCGCTCGCCGACGCGCTCGCGCAGCTCGCGGTCCTCGACGCCCAGGTCCTCCTCCGGCGCCAGGCAGAGCACCCCGACCTTGCCGACGTGCTCGTTCGTCTGTACGGCACGCGCCGCGTCACCCGCCCGCTCCAGCGGATAGACCCGCGACAGCGTCGGATGGATCATCCCGAGCGAGATGAGGCGGTTGATCTCAGCGCATTCCAGGTAGTTCGCACCGTGGGAGCCGATGATCCGCTTGAGCTTCATCCACAGGTGCCTGTTGTCGTAGGCGTGCTCGAACCCGCTGGACGACCCGCAGGTCACCACCGAGCCGCCCTTCCTCGCGACGTAGACCGACGCGCCGAACGTCTCCTTGCCCGTGTGCTCGAACACGATCGCGGGATCCTCGCCGACCAGCCTGCGCACCTCGGCCCCGAGCCTGCGCCACGACTTCTCGTCGTCCAGGTGCTCGAACTGGGTGCGGTCCAGGATGTGCTCGCAGCCCATCCTGCGCAGCAGCTCGGCCTTCTCCTGCGAACTGACCACGCCAACGGGGATGCCGCCGCCGTTCTTGACAAGCTGCACGCCGTAAGCGCCGAGGCCACCGGTCGCGCCCCACAGCAGCACCACGTCGCCCTGCTTCATCCGCGAGCCGTGCTCGCCGACCAGCATGCGGTAGGCGGTGGACGCGCACAGCATGTTGCAGGCGGCCTCCTCCCAGCTCAGGTGGGCCGGCTTGGGCAGCAGCTGCGTCGCCTTCACCACCGCGAACTCCGCGAGTCCGCCGAAGTTCGTCTCGAACCCCCACGCCCGCAGGTCGCCGCCCAGCATGGAGTCGTGGTGGGTGACGGGGTCCTCGCTGTCCACGTACGCGGGGCTCGTCACCACCTTGTCGCCGATCCGCCAGTGCCGTACGGCCGCGCCCTTCCTGACGATCACGCCGGACGCGTCCGAGCCGAGCACGTGCGTGTCGAGGTCGTGGCGCGGATCGGTCCTGCCGAACCGCTCGAGGAAGGCGAACGTCGGGATCGGCTCGAACATCGCCGACCAGACGGTGTTGAAGTTGATCGCGCTGGCCATGACCGCGACCAGCACCTCGTCCGGGCCCAGCCGGGGCATGGGCACCTCGCCCACGTGCAGCGACCTGCGCACATCCTTGTCCACCCCGTTCACGCCGTGCGGCGTCCTGCCGAACATGCCGACCTCGTCCTTGCGGATGTAGGCGGCGGTGTAGGTCGAGGGGACCTGCGCGCGCTCGAGCTCTTCGGGATCCGCGCCCTCGATCACTGCCTGTGCCAGCGTCATAGGAGACCTCTCAAGTGTGCGGCGACGATCTCTACATGTGGGGGGTCGAGGAGGTTCAGATGGTGTGATCCATGAACGGGGACGATCTCCAGGTCCTTCGCAAACGGCGCGAAGCCTCTGGCGGGGTCGTCCGTGTGCGCGTAACGAACGTCCTCCACGGACCACGGGGTCGGCTCGGTCGAGCGATAGAGGACGACCTTTCCCTGGTACGGCCCGCAGTCGTAGCGCTCGATCGCCAGGGTGTCCTCGTGGGAGGTCCGCTGGTGGCGCAGGATGGCGGGGCTCAGATTCGCCAGGACGCCCGACTCCTCGATGCGCGCCTCGGTGAGCGCCAGTTGCTCGCGCTCGTCGAGGTCCTTCAGGTCGTCGTAGGTGAGGGCGATGGCGGCGCCGTAGGTATCGCGGAGGTACCGGCAGAAGTCGGCGTACCTCCGGGCGTGGACGTCGCCGAGCGTGGCGGGGTCGAGCCGGTCGGGAAGCCCTGAGTCGATCATCGCGACCAGCTCGACGGCGTCGCCGAGCCGCCTGGCGATCTCGAAGGCCATGATCCCGCCGAACGACCAGCCCCCGAGCCGATAGGGGGCGGGGCAGGTGCCGGTGATGGCTTCGGCGTAGGCGGCGGCCCGCTCGGGGATGCCGCCCCCGCCCTCCACCCGTTCCAGCCCGAACACGGGGGTGCCGAGAAGGGACGCGAGTCTGAGGTAGACGCCCGTCGTCCCGCCCGCCGGGTGTGCGAGGAACAACGGCCTGGCGTTCGCGGTGGGCGGGCTCAGTCCGGGTGTCAGCAGCCTGACGATCCCCCGCTCGGCCTCCCTCTCGTCCAGCGCCCGCACCCGTTCGGCCACCTCGGCCACTGTCACGCCGTCCATCCGACGCCCCACCTCGCGTTCCAGGGCGGACAGGACCTCGGCAGGGATCGCCTCGTTCACCCCGAGAACCCGCCCCACCACCTCCCCCGCCACCCTGACGACCAGCCGTTCGGCCGCGTCCCTCGGCCCCACCTCCACCGCCCGAGCCCCCACGACCCCCAGCTCGGCCGCCAGTGCCCGCACGACCTCTCCGAGAGTGCCGCCCCTGAGCAGCGGTCCGGCGGGCAACGCCACCCCGAAGTCGTGCTCGAACGTCCCCCGCAACCGCGTCGCCGCCAGCGAGTCCAGCCCCAGATCCGTCAGCACCGTGCCTTCGCCCAACCACCCGGAACCCCCGGGCTCCTCCGCCGACCACCCGGCATCGAGCCCGAGCACCCCCGCCACCCGCTCCCGCACCCGCGTGCCGATCACCCGCAGCGCCTCCTCGGGCGCCAGCTCCTCCAGGTCGAGCCGCCGCTCCCCGACCCCCTCCACCACCATGGAGAAGTACGGCATGCGCCCCACCCCAGGGAAGACCGCCACCGCCATCGCCGGGTCGAGCCTGACCACCCCCGCCGACAGCTCCCTTTGCAGAAGCGCCTCCAGCGCCTCGATCCCCTCCCCCGGAGTAAGGGGCGCGATGGCGGGCAACGGGTTCGCCCCCGCCCACGTCCCCCAGCTGATGGACACCGCCGGCAGCCCCTCCGCCCTACGGAGATCGCACAACGCGTCCAGGTAGGCGTTCGCCAGGGCATAGGCGGCCTGTCCAGGCGAGCCCAGCAGCGACGCGGCCGACGAGAACGCCACCCACCAGTCGAGGCGGAGGTCCTGGCCCCTGGTCGCCTCGTGCAGCCGCCACCCGCCCGTCGCCTTGGCCGACCACACCCGTTCGACCGAGGCCTCCGTCAGGTCCGCGATCAGTCGATCGTCCAGCACGCCCGCCGCGTGGACGACCCCGCACAGCCGTACCCCGCCCTCGGTCACCGCCGCGACCAGCCGCTCCGCCGTACCCTCCGCGGCGAGATCTCCCGTGACCACCTCGACGGCCCTGAGCCCGGCGAGCTGGGCGGCGGCCTCGGCCGACGGCCCCGAACGGCCGTTCACCACGACCCGTCCCGCGCCTCTCTCGACCAGCCGGCGGGCGACCAGGAGACCGAGCGTGCCGTACCCGCCGCTGATCAGGTATCCGCCCCCCTCCCGCACCACAGGCAGGACACCGCGATACCGGGGAGGCTCGGGGAGCCCGGCGCGACGGACGCGAGCGGCATAACGGACGCCACGGCGCCACGCCACCTCGTCGTCATCGGAGTCGCAGGCCAGCTCCCGCGCCAGCACCGAAAGGTCATCGACGTCGATCAGGGTCGCTCTGAGTTCGGGACGTTCCAGTGCCAGCACCCTGATCACGCCACGCAGCGACGCGGCCGACGGCTCGCCCGGCTCCCCCTCCACGACGGCCTGCGCCCGCTCGGTGACGATCCTCAGCCGCCTGCCGTCGCCCGCCATCCGAGCCAGATCCAGCAGAACACGCACCGGATCAGGGCTCACCGGCACGAGTAGGAGCGGATCGCCGTCTGGCCCCGCGGGCAGCGACGCGGCCAGGCGGCCGGCCCGCGGATCCCCCTCATCGGCCAGGATGAGCCACTCGCGGGCCGGCGCCGCCTGGTCGTCCGCCAGCGGGGCCGGGGCCCAGATCCGTTCGACGAGCTTGTCGGCCAGCCGTACCGGGACGCCGGTCTCATGGATCTCTCGCGTCTCGATTCCCTCGAAAGTCCCATCTACACGGAAACGCCGGATTCTTTCCCACGCGTTGTCCGAGGACCCCTCGCCCGCCGAGCCGTACAGCTTCCACACGTCGGCCGCGTCCTTCGCATGCACCTCCACGCGCCCGCCCACCAGGGTGACGGTGACCCGCGCAGGCAGCGGCAACAGCCCGTACAAGGCGACGTCCTCGACGTCCTCCCCTCCCAACGCCGCCGACGCCAGCCGCGCGACCACCTCCACCGGCAGCACGGCATGCCCGCTCCTGTGCCATGTCGCGTACTCCATGTGCCACGGCGCCTCCGAGAGGTCGTCGAGCACGGTGGACCAGCTCTGACCCGTGGGCGTCTCCACATGCACGCCCAGCACCGGATGCCCACCCGCCGCCCGCGGACGCTCCACCACCCAGTGCCGCTCCCGCCGCCACCGCGGCCGCGGCACGTCCACCACCCGACCGTCCAGACGCGGAGGTACGGCAGCCGCCACCCTGGCCACCTGCGCCTCAAACCCCCGCACCACACGACCCTGACCATCGGACCAGTCGACCCTCCGCCCTTCGGGGGCGGGTCCCGTGTCGGAGGAGCGCGGTCTGGTGAGCGAATGGGTCACCAGCACACCCCGAGGAAGGCTGTCCCGAAGCGCGGCGGCGAGCACGGGATGGGGCCCGACCTCGGTGAATACCGTGTATCCATCCTCCGCCGCGGCCCGCACCGCCTGCATGAGCCGTACAGGACGCCTGATCCCCGCCGCCCAATAGGCAGGCTCGAACGTCGGTGTCTCCCGCGGGTCGTCGAGCACCGTCGAGTAGAACGGCACCAAGGGCTTGCCCGGCGAGATCGCCTCCAGCTCAGCCCTCAGCCGGGGCTGCAGCGGTTTGACCTGCGGCGAATGCCCGGCGCCCTCCGCCGTCAGCACCCTCGCGTACCCCCCGCCCGCCTCCACCTCCGCCGCGAACCGCGCCACGCCCTCCTCATCACCCGTGACGACGGTCTGCGTCGGCGAGGAGTACACGGCGATGTGAAGGCCGGCCGGCACTTCCTCCGCGGCGACCTCCAGCACGGCCATCGCCCCGCCCCCGCCCAGCGAGCCGAGCAACCGCGCCCGCCTGCAGATCACCCGAACTCCGTCATGCAGCCCGAGCCCACCGGCGACGACGGCCGCCGCGACCTCTCCCATGGAGTGTCCGATGACAGCAGTAGGCCGTATCCCGTATGCAGTCCACAGCCTACTGAGAGCGATCTGCACAGCGAAGATCATCGGCTGAAGGTGTGCGACGCCGCGCGCCTCCCAATCGTGCAGCTCGATGCCGCCCTCCGCCTTCAGCAGGGGCGCCAGTTCGTCGACGGCCTCCCTGAAGGCGGGCTCGGCGGCGTAGAGATCACGCCCCATGCCCGGCCACTGCGCGCCGTACCCGCTGAAGACCCACACCGGCCCCTTGCCTCCGGTGGGCGCGGGTTCGATGGTTCTGAGCGCATGGGCCAGCTCGTCGGCGGTCCTCCCCACGACAGCCGCGCCCACTCTGCCTCTGCCCGCCCGCCTCGCCAGGGTGTACGCGACATCCCCCAGCCAGGCGCCACTCTCCGGAGGAGCGCCGCTCGCTGATGCGCCGTTCCCTTCGTTGTCGGGTCGCGGACCCGGGTGGGTGGTGAGCCACGCGGCCAGGTCGGCGGCCTGCGCCCTGACCCGGTCGGCCGTGGTGTCGCTCAGCACGAGCACCCGCGCCGGAAGCGTGCCGATCGTTTGCGGCCGCGTCTCAGAGATCGCCGGTGGAAGGGCTGCAGGCGAAAGGGCTGCAGGCATAGGGGCCGCGGGTGTTGCGGGTGAAAGAACCGCGGGCGGAAAGGCCATATCTGGCAGGGACGCGGGTGGAAGGGATGCGGGTGGAAGGGATGCGGGTGGAGTGGGTGCGGATGGGTGGAGGGCGTCGAGGACGATGTGGGCGTTGGTGCCACCGAAGCCGAACGATGACACCCCCGCTCGGGCGCCGGGGCGGGGCCATGGGGTCGGTTCGGTGACCAGGGTGAGGGAGTCCCAGGGCACGTGGGGGTTCGGCGTGTCGAAGTGCAGGCTGGGCGGGATGAGGCCGTGGTGGAGTGACAGCACCGTCTTGATGAAGCCCGTGACCCCAGCCGCGGCCTCCAGGTGGCCGAGGTTGGTCTTCACCGAGCCGAGCAGGATGGGGCCGGGGAGGGCGGCCGCGATGGCGCGGGCCTCGATGGGGTCGCCGAGGAAGGTGCCGGTGCCGTGGGCCTCGATGTAGTCCGGGCCCCTGTCGAGGCCCGCGTAGACGGTGCGGAGCAGGTTCTGCTGGGCGTCGGGGTTGGGGGCGACGAGGCCGTTCGAGCGGCCGTCCTGGTTGACCGCGGACACGGTGACCACCGCCAGGACCCTGTCGTGGTCGCGCAGGGCGTCGGACAGGCGTTTGAGCACGACGACGCCGCACCCCTCGGCCCTCACCATCCCGTCGGCCGACACGTCGAACGCCTTGCACCTGCCGTCGGGCGCGGTGCCGCCCGCCTGGTCGAAGGCCATGGTGACGGCTGGGGAGAGCAGCAGGTTCACGCCGGCGGCGAGGGCGAGGTCGCTCTCGCCCGCGCGGAGGGTGTTCACCGCCAGGTGGATGGCGACGAGGGAGGACGAGCACGCCGTGTCGACGGCCATGGAGGGCCCGTGCAGGTCGAGCAGGTAGGACAGCCGGTTCGCGGCGATGCTGAAGGCGGCGCCGGTGGCCGTCCAGGCGTCCACGGAGGCGGGGTCGGCGGTGGTGAGGTGGGCGTACTCGTTGCCCGAGATGCCGACGAACGCGGCGGTACGGCTGCCGCGTAACGAACGCGGGGCGATGCCGCCGTGCTCGAGCGCGTCCCATGCCGTTTCGAGCAGGAGGCGTTGCTGGGGGTCCATCGTGGCGGCCTCACCCGGCGGGATGCCGAAGAACTCCGCGTCGAATCCCTCGATGTCATCGAGGAAGCCGCCGTGCCTGGTGGTGCGGCGGAGGGCTTCGGCGGTGCGGGCCGTGCCGTCGTCGAACCGTTCCCATCTGCCTTCGGGCACCGTCCGTACGGCGTCGCGGCCATGAACGAGGAGGTCCCAGAACGCCTCGGGCCCTTCGGCGCCCGGCAGGCGGCACCCGACCCCGACCACCGCTATCGGCTCGGGCGAGCGCCCCTCGATCGAGGGGCGGCACGGGTCGGGCGAGCGCCCCTCGACAGAGGGGAGGCGCGGGGCGGATGAACATCCCTCGCTCAGCGGGGGGCCCGGGTCTGGCGAGTCCCCCTCGCTCAGCGGGAGGCGCGGGTCGGGTGAACGGTCGTCCGGGAGCGGGTGAGGCGGGAAGAGGGCGGCGGCGAGGCGGTTGATCGTCGGGTGTTCCCAGACCAGGGTCGGCGGTAACTCCCGTCCGACGAGCTCGGCCAGCTCCCCCGCGATCCCCATGGCGTCCCTGGAGGACAGTCCGAACTCCTCCAGCGGCCGGTCAGGGTCCACGTCGGCCGCGGCACACCGGGAGGAGATCCGCTCCACGAGGAAGCGTCGGATGTCGCCTTCACCGAGTACGTCCATGGGCGCTCCCATGCTGCCGGGGGTGATCGGTCAACTTACCGATGCGAACCGTTCAGGAGCAGCCCGTAGCGGAACATTCCTCCGGTTCGTTTTGTCACGCCCGTGATAATTGTCCGGAGAGCGCAAGCCGCAGCGCCTTTTCGTTGCCTCCGGTGATAGCTGCAGCCCGCCCACAGGACCTAGCCTCACCTGCACGCTGAGGACGGCTGAGGACGGTGATGGGCATCATGCGATCCAAGGACTTGCTGGCGGTGGCGCTGGCGTCGGTGCTGGTCGTGGGCTCGGCAACCGGCCCCGCGCAGGCCGATCCGAAGTGGTCGCTGGTGCCCGAGGGAAAGACCGAGCCGGAGAAGTCCGTGCAGGAGAAGTCGGGACAGGAGAAGTCGGATCCCAGGCGACCGGCCGCACCCAATGAGCCCGACGTGCCCGGTCAGCCGGGAGAGGTCCCGCCGCAGGGGGATACCGGCGACAACCCCTTCCTCAACGACCCGAACGGCCAGCCGCCCCCGATCCCGAAGCGACAACCCGAGCAGCAACCCCAGCAGCCGCCGCAACAGCAGGCCGAGCCCCAGAACGCCGGCGACCCCCGCTACTCCCCCGGGCAGAGAGCGTTGAAGGGCCCGGCGAGGGTGGTCAGGGAGCGCAGGCTCGGCCCGCGCATGATGGACGTCCTCATCTCCTCGCCGTCCATCGGCCGGATGACGCCCGTTCGCCTGCTCCTTCCCCGCGACTGGTCCAAGTCCGCCAAGCGCACCTGGCCCGTCCTCTACCTCCTGCATGGCGGCGCCGACAACTACACCGCGTGGACCCGCATGACCGACGTCGTCTCCTTCACGGAGAACGTCGACGCGATCATCGTCATGCCCGAAGCAGGCAGGGCCGGCAACTACTCCGACTGGTACAACGGCGGCCGCGGCGGCAGCCCTGCCTGGGCGACGTTCCATACCCAGGAGGTACGGCAGCTCCTGGAGATCGGCTACCGCGCGGGCACGCGCAGGGCGATCGCGGGCCTGTCGATGGGCGCCTACGGAGCGGTGAAGTACGCCGCGCAGAATCCCGGCATGTTCGGGTTCGTCGGCGCGTTCAGCGGCATCATGGCGACGGAGCTGCCCGGCATCCCGCAGATCATCCAGAACGCCCAGCTCAGTGAGGGCCAGGACCCGAACGCGCTGTGGGGCGACCCGTCAAGGAACAAGGACGTCTGGGCCGCCAACGACCCCGTCGTGCTCGCCCCGAACCTCAAGGGCACGGCGATCTACATGTCGAGCGGCACCAACAGCTTCGCGGGCCCGCTGGACCCGCCCGGCTCGCCGTGGCACCCCGCCCACCTGGGCGAGCCCATCTCGGCCTACACGGCCAAGGCGCTGAGCAAGCGGCTGGACGCGCTCGGCATCAAGCACACCATGAACCTGTACGGCAACGGCACCCACACCTGGCCCTACTGGAACAGGGAGTTCAAGAACTCCTTCCCGATGGCCCTGCGGGCGCTGGGACTGAGAGGCGGCGGCGACCCGAAGGTGGCGACGATGAGAGACGAGCGCGAGTGGGAGTACGACACCCCGCTGCCGCCGATCACGCCGCCTGACGCCGTGCAGCCGGGCCCGCTCCCGCTCGGCGTCGTGAACTGGACGCTGCAGCAGTGACACTTGTTCCATGAGCCTGCGTGACCGCAAGAAGGAACGAACGCGGCAGTTGCTGTCCGACACCGCGATCGCGATGTTCCTCGCCGAGGGTTTCGACCAGGTGGCGGTCGCGGACATCGCGGCGGCGGCGGAGGTGTCGAAGCCGACGCTGTTCAGGTACTTCCCGGCGAAGGAGGACCTGGTCCTGCACCGCATCGCCGACCATCAGGGCGAGCACGCCAGGGTGGTCGCCGCCAGGGACCCGCGGGAGACGCCGCTACGCGCCCTGCACCGGCATTTCCGCGAGGGCCTGGAGGCGCGCGACCCCGTCACCGGGCTCTGTGACCTGCCCGCGGTGCTGGCCTTCCATCGGCTGGTGTTCGGCACGCCGAGCCTTGCCGCCCGCGTGGTGGAGTACGGCACGACCGACGCGGCCTTGCTGGCCGACGCGCTGGGCGGGCCCGCCCCGCGTCTGGTGGCCGCCCAGGTGATCGCGGTCGTCCAGGTGCTCGCGCTCGACAACGCCTCGGCCCTCTCGGCCGGCCGTACGGCCGACGAGGTCTTCCCCGAGGCGGCTGAGGCCGCCGACAACGCCTTCGACCTGCTCAGCCACGGCGCCGCAGGGCGCGGCTACTGATCTCCGTCATGTTCGTGACGCCGATGGTCTCGTTCTTGAACGGGTAGGAGAGCGCGTCGAGGGCGGCGATCTGGGCCTCGGCGTCGTCGTCGGCGACGGTCTGGAAGCGGAAGGTGAACCAGCTCACGGACTGGTCGTAGGCGAGCGAGCCGCGCTCGCTGAAGCCGACCTCGCAGGTGTCGGCCTGCGAGCGCAGCGTCTCGCGCTGCGCGTCCGTGAGCCCGTCGAACCTGGCCCTGATGATCACTCGGTAGGTGTCCATATCGAAATGGAGTCTACGCCAAACTTGGAGTCGACTACAAAAATCTAGGCGGCGGCCAGGTACACCTGACCGAACGCCTCGGCGTACTTCTTCAGGTCGGTGGCCACGTCCACCTCGGGCGTCGCGGGGTTGTAGAGGGTGGCCAGGCGCGGCTTGACCTCGCTCAGCCTGGTGAGCTGCTCCCAGGTGGCGTTGCCGGCCAGCTTCTCCCCGAGCACCCTGTTGACCGCGCCCTTCGGGTCCTGCCAGCGCGTCCACAGGGTCACGGTCTCGGCCGCGTCGGACTGCAGCGGCGTCGCCACCCGCTCGGTGATCGTCTTCAGCGCCTGCTCGGCGGTCAGCTTCGAGGAGCCGGGGGCGGTGAAGACCGCGTCCTCGGCGCCGATCGTGGCGTAGGCGTCCCACGCGCGGGCCCTGACCTGGATCCACTGGTTGCGCTGGGCGGTGGCGGCGTCGATCTTCCAGGTGGCGTACTCGGTGGCCAGGTGGCCGTTGTCGAGGGAGAGCTGGTCGACCAGGCCCTTGGACAGCCACGCGCCGACGCGCTCGGGGTCGAGCAGCGGGTACTTCTTGCCGAGCTCGGTCTTGCACGCCTCGTTCGCCCCGCAGCCCAGCACCGGCACGACCGTGTGCACGGCCAGCTTCCTGCCGGGAACCGCGTCACGCAGCGCGGCCGCGGCCTCGGTCACGAACTTGTCGATCTCGTCGGCGGAGGTGAACGTCTGGTTGTAGCCGAGCTGGGAGCTGAACCTGATGCCCGTGACGCCCTGCTGCATCGCCAGCGCGCCGACCCGCTTCACTGCCTCGGCGAGCTTGCCCGCCTTCCAGTCGTCGGCCAGGTCGGTGTCGATCCAGACCCGCAGCCCCGCCTCGGTCGCCGCCTTGACCGCCTGCCCTTCGGCGGTCTCGGCCGCGGTCTTCACCTCGGCCGCCGACAGCTCGGCGGTCTCGGCCGCGGTCTTCACCTCGGCCGTCGACAGCTCGGAAGGGTCGACGTAGCAGTCCTTGGTGCCGCCCTCGCACTCGGGCGTGCCGCCTCCGTCGTTCTCCCCCGCGGGGTCGGGGTCGCCCACGTCACCGGTGATGCTGTCGTCGGGCACCTCGGGGCAGGTGTTGCCCGCCTCGGTGCAGTCGATGGTCGGGCTGTCGACCGGCACGGTGTTCCGCATGTTCTCGCCGTCGTTGTCCAGCCAGAACCTGGCGATGTCGGCGGCCTCCTCAGGCGTCGCCATCCACTTGCAGACGACGTACGCGGGGGTGTCGCTCGACATCAGGTCGTTGCAGCTCCTGGGGTCGTTGTCCGACCAGGCAGGGACGCCGATACCCAGCAGCGAAAGCGCCAGGCCGATGACGAAGATCTTCCGGAAACGCATGTCGCCTACTTCGGGGGGTGATCAAAGGTGGGCAAGTAGCACACTATCCGGACAGTTGTAAGAGATCCACCGCTTGCCGTACTCCATCTTCCACTCGCAGTCGGGCCGCCAGTCGAGGGTTCGGTACGGCACGCAGCAACCTGGCCGCCAGCGCCTTGGCCGTGAGGCGCCTGACCGGCAGCGGCGCGGGGCCCGCCCGGAGCGCGGCGACGCGCGCGCCCCAGAAGTGCTGGTCGGCGAAGAACGGGCAGACGATGTTCGGCACGCCCGCCGTGAGGCCGGTGGCCGTGGTGCCCGCCCCTCCGTGATGGACGACGGCGGACACGAGCGGGAAGAGCGCGGCATGGTCGACCTCCTCGACCGGCAGGACCGTCGCCGAACGCTCCACGTCCAGCCCCTGGACCACGGCCCGCACGCCCGCCAGCCTGAGCGCCTGGAGCACCCGGGTGGCCAGGCCCTTGGGCGGGCTCATGCTGCCGAACCCGACGAACACCGGCCGCGACCCCTCGTGCACGAAGGCCGCGACCTCCTCCGGCAGCGGTCCGGGCGGCAGTCGCCAGTAACCGGTGAGGTGGACCCTGGCGGGCCAGTCCCTCGGCCTCGGCACCACCAGCGGGCTCACCGCGCAGAGCACGGGCACCTCACGCTCGCCGCGTGCGGGCCCGAGCCCGAGCACCGAGCGCCGCAACCTGTCGATCATCCTGCCCAGGACGAGCGAGCTCAGTTTCTCGATCACCGCGTAGCTGGCCCTGTTGCCCCATCCGCCGAGGGTGCGCACAGGGACGAGCGGGTTGGGGAAGGCGGCCGTGGGATGGCTCGGCTGGAAGTGCATGAGCCGATACGGCATGCCGTACCGCTCCGAGAGGTGCGCGCCCATGCCGCCGAGCGCGGGCGCGAGGACGAGGTCGGCGTCGCGAGCGGCGGCGTCGACCTCGACGACCAGCTTCTCCGCGAGCGGCTCGACGACCCGTTTGAAGCCGGAGACGAAGCCGAGAGGGCCGCTGCGCAGCCACGCCTGGCCCTCGTCCGAGTCGAGAACGGCGACGGGATCCACGCTGAGCGGCGCGAGCGTGAGCCCGTCCATCAGCGGCGCGTAGCGCGCGGCCGCGACGACCGTGACGTCGTGGCCGCGTGCCCGCACCTCGTGGCCGAGCGCGACGCACGGCTGGGTGTCGCCCCTCGACCCGAACGCCAGGATCGCGACCCTCACCGCAGCGCCACCACGCTCACCGCGGCGCCCACCAGGACCAGCGCCGCCGCCACCAGCAACCCCGCCGAGTACCCCGAGGCGAACGTCCCCCCGCTCCGCACGATCACCCCGATCGCCGCGATCCCGAACAGTCCCGAGATCTCCCTGCCGACGGTGAAGACGCCTCCCGCGACCCCCGCCCGAGCCTCGGGGACCGCACCCAGGACGGCCGACCCGAGCGGCATCGTCAGCGCGGACCCGATCCCGATCGCGCTCACGGCGGGCAGCAGCTCGCCCCACCCGTCGCCGGGTCCGAGGAACGCGACCGACCCCATCCCCGCGGCCACGAGCACCAGTCCGGCCGCGACGGTCCTGCCCGCCCCCATCCGCCGCTCGACCAGCGGAACCAGCGGCGTCACCGCCACCACCAGGACGGCGAGCGGCACGAACGCCACCCCTGAGGCGGTCGGCGAGAAGCCCAGCACTCCCTGCAGGAAGATCGCGGTGTAGAAGAAGACGCCGTTCACGCCGAGGCCCCACAGCACCTGCGCCACCACACCGCCGGTGAAGGAGCGCGCCGTGAACAGCACCAGGTCCACCATCGGCTCGGCCGCCCGCCGTTCGACCACGACGAACGTCACGGCCCCGACCGCGCACGCCACCGCCGCCGCGACGATCACCGGCGACGTCCAGCCGTAATCGGAGCCGTGGATCAGCGCGAACGTGCCGGCCGACAGCACCACCGCGGAGGTCGCCACGCCCGGCAGGTCCACCCGCGCCGCGCCCTGCTCCCTGCCCTCGGGCACGACCGCGAGCGCCAGCGCGACCACCGCCGCCCCGATGGGCACGTTGATCAGGAACACCCACGTCCAGTGCGCGTGCTGGCTCAGGTAGCCGCCGACCACCGGCCCGAGCGCCAGCGCGCCGGCTCCCGACGCCATCCACACCGCCACGCCCGTCGACCGCTGCCGCTCGTCCCTTCCCGCGAGTACGGCGAGCGTCGCGGGCAGGATCAGCGCCGCGCCCGCTCCCTGGACGAGCCTCGCGATGACCAGCGACTGGATCGTGGTCGCCAGGCCGGCGGCCAGCGATGCTCCCGTGAACGTCACCAGGCCCGCCACGAGCGCCTTCCTGCGCCCGTACACGTCGGCGAGGCGGCCGCCCGCGAGCATGAGCCCCGCGAAGGTCATGATGTAGCCGGTCGCCACCCACTCCAGCGAGGCGAGCCCGGCGCCGAGGTCCGCCCTGATGGTGGGGAGCGCGACGGTGACGACCGTGTTGTCCAGCGTCGTCACGAACCCGGCGAGGGCCACGACCAGGAAGAGCGGCCATGCCCTGGCGCTCCTGCCGCCGTGGAGGGCGAGCTGCGTCATCCGTCCACCTCCTGCCAGCTCCAGCCGGGGCCTTCGGGACTCGCCTTGACGACCCTGGTACGCGGTTTGACCTTCACCCAGGTCAGCCGGGGTTCGGGCGGCTCGTGGGCGGTCTCGTCCTGTTCCTTCGCCGGCTCGGGACGGGGCCTCCGCGGAGCGGTGGTGCCGGGGTACGGGTTGAGTCCCCGCTTGCGCCGCACGCTCTTCCCGTTGACCGGCTCGACGGGGAAGGGCGGCGGGATGGGGTCGGTGTCCGTCCCGAAGAGGAGGCCGCGGTCGAGCACGGGGCCCGGGTCGGTGTCGAGGGGGCGGGCGGTGACCGGCGCGGGGCCGGTCGGGGGCAGGACGGCGGGCGCGGGCCGGCGCTCGTCCTCATCGGCCCACTGCCAGCCCGGCCCGTCGAGGTTCGGCCTGACGACCCGCCGGGTGCCCACCGCCGCCACCCGCTCCTCAGGCGCGACAGCGGGGACGGGGGTGGGAGCGGGAGTGGGAGCGGGAGCGGGAGTGGGAGCGGGAGTGGGAGCGGGAGCGGAGGCCGGGAGGGCGACGGCGGGTCGCGGCCCCGACATCGCGGGCGGCGTGGGCGGCGTGGGCGCGGACAGGGGCGCGGGCCGGGCGGCAGGCGCTGGAACGGGGGCACGAGGAGCAGGGGCGGGATCGCCGGCGACGTGCTCGCGGAGCTCGATCCGGCGGTGGAGGCCGCGTAACGGGCCGGGCAGCCACCAGTTCGCCGCTCCCATCAGCCGCATCGTCGCGGGCACCAGCAGCGCCCGCACCAGCGTGGCGTCCACCACGATCGCCACGAACATCCCCACGCCGAGCAGCTTCACGATCGTGATCCCGGCCGTCGAGAACGCCCCGATGACCACCAGCAGCAGCAGCGCGGCGCTGGTGATGATCCCGCCGGTCTTCTGCAGCCCGACCGCGACAGCGGCCGTGTTGTCGCCCGTCCGCAGCCACTCGGCCCGCACCCTGGACAGCAGGAACAGCTCGTAGTCCATCGACAGCCCGAACACCACCGCGAGGATCAGCACCGTGACCGTCGCCTCGATGGTGCCCGTGGGCGTGAACCCGAGGAGGGAGGCCAGGTTCCCGTACTGGAAGGCCCACACGATCACCCCGAAGGAGGCGCCGATCGACAGGACGTTCATCAGCAGCGCCTTCAGCGGCAGCAGCAGCGACCCGAACGCCGCGAACAGCAGGACGAAGGTGGCCCCGCACACCACGAGCGCCATCCACGGCAGGGTCGCGGTGAGGCTGGCGATCAGGTCCATCTGCGCTGCCGTGGGCCCGCCGACGACCACCGACCTGACGTTGGGCTCGGGCGTCATCGCTCTGATGAGCGTGACCAGCGACCGCGCGGAGGACGACATCGGGTCGCCCTCGTAGCGGACGGCCAGCCGTACGGCGCCGTTGGTCTCCGAGAAGCCGGTGACGTCGACGCCCGTGACGCCCGGAAGGCGGCGCAGGCGGTCGGTGAAGGGTTTGACGTCCGTGGGCAGCACAGGGGTGAGGGGGCTGACGACCGTGTGGCCCTGGCCGAGCGGTCCTGGCAGCAGCGGATCGGCCTCCTGGAAGTCGCGTTCGACCAGCACATGCACGTCGATGGCGGCCATGGAGTTCTTGGCGAAGGAGGTGTCGATCGCCTCAGCGACCTGGCGGCTCTCGACCCGCGTGGGCAGCACCCTGTGGTCGACGTTGCCGAACTTCACGTCGACGAACGGCAGCGCGAGCGAGATCAGCACCGCGGTGACCCCGACGAGGTACAGCAGCGGTGTGCGCATCACGCTGGAGGCGACGGCGTGCCACGCGCCGCCGTTCCGCGGCCCGCCGAAGGACGGGGTGAGGCGCAGCGCGTCCACCCGCGGCCCGAGGATCCCGAGGACGGCGGGCAGCACGACGAGCGCGGCCACCATCGCGACGAGCACGACGGCGGCGGCGCCGAGCCCGATCGAGCGCAGGAACATCTGCGGGAACAGCAGCAGCCCGAGCAGCGCGGTCGCCACCGTCAGCCCCGAGAAGGCCACGGTCCTTCCCGCGGTGGCCATGGTCGCCACCACGGCCGCCTCGGTGGACACCCCTCGCCTGATCTCCTCGCGGAACGCGCTGAGCACGAACAGGGAGTAGTCGATCGCCAGGCCGAGCCCGAGCATGGTGACGACGTTCAGCGAGAAGACCGACACGTCGGTGACCTCGGTCAGCAGCCGCAGCAGCACCAGCGCCCCGAGCACCGCCAGCAGTCCGACCAGCAGCGGCAGGCCTGCGGCGACCAGGCTGCCGAAGACCAGCACGAGCAGCACGAGCAGGACCGGCATGGAGATCGCCTCGGCCCTGGCCAGGTCCGCGCCCGTCTGCGTGTTGAGGTCGGCGAGCAGCGGCACGGCGCCACCGATCTTGACGGAGAGCCCTTCGACGGTTCGCAGCCGCTGCTCGATGGCGGCGTAGGCCCGCTGCTTGTCGCCCTTGAGCGTGATCAGCGCGTAGCTGGAGCGCGAGTCCCGCGAGATCATCTTGGCCGAGTGGGTGGTCCAGTACGTCGCCATCCGCCGCACGTGGGTGGACGACAGGCGGCGCAGCGAGTCGTGGACGGCCTTCTTGTACCTCTGGTCGCGGGCCGAGACCGTGGGATGGGTGTAGAGCACCACCACGTCGGGCGAGTTCCCGCTGTACCAGTCGTCGTTCCAGGTCGCCGAGGTGGTCGACTCGGCCGCGGGGTTCTCGAATCCGCCGTCGGCCATCCGCCCGAACAGCTCCAGGCCGAAGGGCGCGACGAGCACCGCGACGGCCACGCTCAGGACGAGGAGCGTCCAGCGGCCGCGGTGGACGAACCGGCCCAGCGACTCAAACAAGCACGCCCTCCAGATAGGCCTGCCGGCAGGCCCGCCGGGCGATCTTCCCGCTGGACGTGCGCGGCACCGCCCCCGCCGCCACCAGCACGACCTCCGCCGCCACCTCGTGGTCGCGCGAGATCGCGGCACGGACCTCGCTGATCACGCTCTCCTCGTCGCGGGACAGCCGTGACCGCTCCGCCACGACGACGAGCCGCTCGGTCTCCGCGCCCGCCACGGCGAACGCGGCCACGTGCCCCTTGCGCACCCCGTCGGAGGCCTCCTGCGCGGTCGCCTCGATGTCCTGCGGATAGTGGTTGCGCCCGTCCACGATCACCAGGTCCTTGATCCGCCCGGTGATGTAGAGCTCGCCCTCGTGGATCACGCCGAGGTCGCCCGTGCGCAGCCATCCGTCGGCGAAGACCTCCGCGGTGCGCGAGGGGTCGCGCCAGTAGGCTCGGGCCACGTTCGGCCCTTTCACCCGGATCTCCCCCACGTGCCCGTCGCCTGGGGAGTCGACGCGCACCCGCTGCCCGGTGGGCCGCCCGCAGGAGACGAGCGTGCTGGCGAACCCCTCGCCGCCGTACGGCACGGCCCGCCCCTCCGCCAAAGCGCTCCTGTCGAAGTCGGTGACCAGGGGCGGCGCGTCGATCGAGCCCGCCGCGACGAAGACCGTCGCCTCGGCGAGGCCGTAGCCGGGGGTGTGCGCCTCGGGGCGCAGGCCGTACGGGCCGAAGACCGAGGCGAAGCGGGAGATGGTCGACGGCCGTACGGGCTCGGCCCCGTTGAGCATGACCCGCACCCCCGACAGGTCGAGCCCTTCGAGGTCGGCGGGGTCGGCGGCTCTGGCGGCCGTGTACTCGAAGGCGAAGTTCGGCCCGCCGGTGTAGACGTCGTCGTGCCCGGACAGCAGCCGCAGCCACCGCGTCGGCTTCATGACGAACGCCACGGGGTCCATGAACACCGCCCGGTTCCCGCCGACGATCGGGCAGGCGATGATCGCGATCAGCCCCATGTCGTGGAAGAGCGGCAGCCACAGCGCGGCGACCGACGTGCGCGGCCTGGCGTCGAAGGCCTCCCACAGCTGGGCCGCGTTGGCGCCGAAGTTGCCGTGCGAGATCTCCACCCCGGCGGGCGTCCTGGTCGAGCCCGAGGTGTACTGCAGGTAGGCGAGGTCGCCGGGGCCGATCGGCTCGTCCTCCCATTCCTCGGCGAGCAGGTCGGAGACGGTGTCCACGGCGATGACGGCCTTGGCGGGCGGGAGGTTCGCCATGGCGGCGCTGGTCGTCAGCACGACCACGGGATCGGCGTCGGCGTAGGCGAGGGCGAGCCGTTCGGCGTGGCCCGGCAGCTCTGGCGAGAACAGCGGCACCGCCACCACGCGGGCGTACATCGCGCCGAGCATCGCCACCACGTACTCCAGGCTCTGCGGCGCGAGGATGGCCGCCCTGTCGCCTGGCGCGCAGACCTCGCGCAGCCGTACGGCCAGCGCTCGCGCCTTGAGGTCGGCCTGACGCCACGTCAGCGTGTGCTCGCGCCCGTCCCCCAGGTAGTCGACGAAGGTGTAGGCGGGCGCGTCGGGGATCTCCCGCGCCCATCGCGCGACCCGGCCGATCAGAACGTCCATGCCGAAAGTCCCCTCGCCGCTGACAGGGACCTAGCAAATTACGGCAGAAAGGCGTGCGATTCTTGCCAAACGCCTGCACATTCCGCTTCCGGTCTTGTTACCGGTGTGACAACCAGCGGCCGCGTCAGGCGATGATGAGGCGCACGACCACGCCCGAGCAGTCGCTCGCCACGCAGACCTGCACGGGGACGGCGTACATGCCCGGTTTGGTCGGCACCCCGCCCACGTGCCCGTCGGGGCCGATCGTGACGCCCGGCGGAAGCTGGCGCGGGTCGATGACGGTGAAGGTGGGCAGCACTCCTCCGGGGGCGCCGTCGATCCCGATCTCGCCGTCGAGCAGCACGCCGATCCTGCCGGGGAAGGTGAGCTGGTTGGGCGACCACGAGACCCTCTTGTGGACGATGACCGTGATCGGCTCTCGCGTGCAGGCCTCGCCCTTGCACATCGTGACCGTGGCGTTGTAGACCCCTGACCGCTTCGGCGTGCCGTACAGGAAGCCGAGCTCGGAGACCCCGACGCCGGGGGCGACCTCGCCGCGCTCGAAGTAGTACACGTTGTCGGTCGTCAGCAGCCGCTCGTCGACCTCGACCCCCTCGGTGAGGTGGAAGACGTTCTCGACGAGCAGGTTCGGGTGAGTGTGGTCCTGGATCACGGGGGTGTCGCGAACCATGGAGACGGGCTGCGTGCCCATGGAGGGAAGCAGCGGTATGACCGCGCACACGGCCGTGATGGCCGCGAGGGCTAGCCACTTCAGCTGCATGACGGTTTACCTACCCTTTCGCAGCTCAGCGTCACACTCGGCGCACGCGGACATAATCAGGGCATGGCTGAATCCGCCCAGACGCTTGAACGCGGGCTCCATCTGCTCAGGCTGCTCGCCGACGGCCACGGTGGGCGCACGCCGACCGAGCTCGCGGCCCAGCTCTCGCTGAGCCGCCCCGTGGTCTACCGGTTGCTGACCTCGCTGCAGAACGAGGGATTCGTCCGCCGCGACGGCGAGGGAAGAGCGCACCTCGGGTACGGCGTGCTGGTGCTGGCCCAGGCCGTGCAGCCCCTGCTGAGGGCGGCGGCGCTGCCGACGCTGCGCAGGCTGGCCGAGCAGGTCGGCGCGACCGCGCACCTCACCGTGGCCGAGGGCGACGACGGACTGGCCGTGGCCGTGGTCGAGCCCTCGTGGACGAACATGCACGTCGCCTACAGGGAGGGCGCCCGGCATCCGCTCAGCAGGGGCGCGGCGGGGCAGGCGATCCTGGCGATGCGTGCGGGCGACTCCGGTTATCTCGTCACGGAGGGGCAGTTGCAGGAGGGGGCGCGTGGCGTCGCCGCGCCTGTCACGGGGCTGCCGTGGCTGGAGGCGTCGGTGGGCGTCGTGACGTTCGGGCCGCTGAGCGAGGAGGTCGGCCCCCGGGTGGTCGAGGCCGCCCAGGAGCTCGCCGTCGCGCTCGGTTGACATCCCGCCCCTGATAAAGGACCGTAAATACGGATAGAGGACACAATTGTCCGATAAACGGACGGAGTTGCGATGCCGTACTACCGCCAGGTGGGCGAGGTCCCGCGCAAGCGCCACGTGCAGTTCAAGCGCCCTGACGGCGGGCTGTACGCGGAGGAACTGATGGGCGAGGAGGGTTTCTCCTCCGACTCGTCCCTGCTGTATCACCGTTACCTGCCGACCGCGATCATCAAGGCCGAGGCGGCCGAGTCGCCGCTTCCCTCGATCACCTCGCCGAACCTGCCGCTCTCCCCGCGCCACTTCCGAACCCAGGACCTGACGAGCGCGGGCGACCTGGTCAACGGGCGGATCCTGTTGTCGGCCAACAACGACGTCCGATTGTCGTACGCCACGACCGATCGGCCCAGCGAGCTCTACCGCAACTCCAAGGGCGACGAGTGCGTCTACATCCAGCGCGGCAACGTCCGCTTCGAGTCGACGTACGGCGCCATCGAGGCCGGCGAAGGCGACTACGTGGTGATCCCCACCGGCACGATCCACCGCTGGGTGCCGTCGGGCCAGGTCAACGCGCTGGTCATCGAGGCCTCCGGGCACATCAGGCCGCCGAAGCGCTACCTGTCGCAGTACGGCCAGTTCCTCGAGCACGCCCCCTACTGCGAGCGTGACCTCAGGACGCCGCAGGAGCCGCTGATCGAGGAGGGCGAGGAGGTCCCCGTCCTGGTGCGCACGCGCGGCGGGCTCACCAGGCTGACCTACCGCAACCACCCCTTCGACGTCGTCGGATGGGACGGCTACCTCTATCCCTACGCCTTCAACATCGAGGACTTCGAGCCCGTGGTGAAGAAGACGCACGCGCCGCCGCCGGTTCACCAGACCTTCGAGGGGCCGGGCTTCGTGGTCTGCTCGTTCATGCCGCGCCCGCTCGACTTCCACCCCGAGGCGGTGCCGATCCCCTACAACCACCACAACGTCGACTCCGACGAGTTCATGTTCTACGTGGGCGGCGACTACTCCGCGAGGGCGGGCTCGGGCATCGACGTCGGCTCGATCTCCCTGCATCCCGCGGGCTTCACCCACGGCCCGCAGCCGGGCGCGGTCGAGGCGGTGATCGCCTCGGGCGCCACCCACACCAGCGAGATGGCCGTCATGGTCGACACCTTCCGCCCGCTCGACCTCGGCGACGGCGCGCTGGCCTGCGAGGACCCCGGCTACGCATGGACCTGGGCCCGATGAGCGCCTACGAGTGCGGCACCCCGCCGCTGAAGACGACGCTCTTCTCCGCGCTGGTCGACGACGCGGGACTGTTCCCTCCGACCTCCATGCACATGGACGAGGCGCTGGCCCGCCACCAGCGCGACCTGGACGCGGGCCACCCCGTGCTGACACACCGCTTCCTGTGCCCGACCAGCCGCCTCGACGGCCTGCGCAGGCAGGCGCAGCAGCCGCGGCTGATCGGGCTGATCGTCGACACCGAGACCCTTCCCGACTTCTCCGACCTGGCAGTGGACTTCGTCGAGAGCCGTGAGATACGGCCGGTACCGGAGAACGTCAGGCTGTTCGTCGAGGTCCACCCCAGGAAGATCGTCCACGTGCCGCACGGGGTGGGGCTCAAGGTGCGCTGCGGCGGCATGACCGCCGACGCCTTCCCCTCGGTCGCCGAGCTCGCCGAGTTCATCACCTACTGCGCCGAGCACGACCAGCCGTTCAAGGCCACCGCGGGTCTCCACCACGCCGTGCGCCACTTCGACCCCTCGCTCGGCGTCGACAGGCACGGCTTCCTCAACCTCGTCCTCGCCGTCTGCGCGGCCGTCGAGAAGCGCGACCCCATGCGGGTGCTCGCCTCCACCGACGTGGGCGAGCTCGCACGGCAGGCGCGGGAGGTACCCGATGAGACCGCCGAGCGGGCCAGGAGGCTCCTGGTCAGCTACGGCTCGTGCAGCACGGCCGCGCCCATCGACGACCTGAAGACCCTCGGATTGGATGCTTGATGAGCTGGGGACTCGACAACCTGCCCTACGGGGTCTTCTCGCGGGCGGGCCAGGCCCCCCGCGTCGGCGTGCGATACGGCGACGCCGTCCTCGACCTGGCCGCCGCCCTGCACGACGAGGTGTTCGCCACCGGCTCGCTGAACGCCTTCATGGCCCGCGGCCACCGGGCGTGGCGTGACACCCGCGCGCTGATCGTCAACAAGCTGTCGACCGACAGATCGCTCGTCCAGCCCCACCTGGTCCCGCTCGACCAGGTGACGCTCCATCTGCCCTTCGAGGTGGCCGACTACGTCGACTTCTACTGCTCGATCGAGCACGCGTCGAACCTGGGCAGGATGTTCCGCCCCGACGAGGAGCCGCTGAAGCCGAACTGGCGGCACCTGCCCGTCGGCTACCACGGCCGCGCGGGCACCGTCGTCGTGTCGGGCACCCCTGTCACGCGCCCCAAGGGGCAGCTCGGGGCCGGCAGGTTCGGGCCGACCGCGAAGCTGGACATCGAGGCCGAGCTGGGCTTCGTCGTGGGCTCGCCCGACGGTGGCTCCTTCGAGGAGCGGGTCTTCGGGGTGACGCTGGTCAACGACTGGAGCGCGCGCGACATCCAGGCGTGGGAGTACGTGCCCCTCGGCCCCTTCCTGGGCAAGTCGTTCGCGACCTCGATCTCGCCGTGGGTGACCCCGCTGGAGGCGCTGCCCAGGATCGAGGGGCGGGTGCAGGAGCCCGCGCCCCTGACGTACCTGTCGCGTGAGGGCGACTGGGGGCTCGACATCGTGCTGGAGGTCGAGCTGAACGGCGAGATCGTCTCGCGGCCGCCGTACCGGGACATGTACTGGACGCCCGACCAGATGCTGGCGCACATGACGGTGAACGGCGCGACGCTCAGGACGGGAGACCTGTTCGCCAGCGGCACAATCTCCGGCGAGAGCCCTGACACGCGTGGCTCGCTCATCGAGCTCACATGGAACGGGACGGAACCGCTCAAGCTGGGCGATGGACAGATCAGGACGTTCCTGGAGGACGGCGACACCGTCACGATTCGCGCCACGGCGGGAGACATCAGTTTGGGCGAAGTGTCAGGTATTGTCACTCAACGTGCTTGACCACTCACTCCTCGCTAAGCTCTGGGGGCTTCCCCCGGAGTGAAGGAGTGAGATGCGGCACGCCCTCCTGCTGCTCAGCGGCCTGTCACTGCTGGTCAGCGGCTGCACGTCGGTGACGGCGGAGGCGCCCGAGCCGGCCAGGCCGGTGATCGCCGCCTCACCCGCGTTCGACGACTTCGACGCCAGGCCCGACAAGGGCCTGGTCGTCAAGGCCCACGGCGGCAGGCTCGGCAACGTCTCGGTCTACGCGGGCACCACGGCCGTGCCCGGCACGCTCGACCCGACGGGCACGGTGTGGCGCTCGACCTGGACGCTCCCGCCCGGCGTCGAGCACGTCGTGACGGCCACCGCGGCGGGGCCCGCCGGTCCCGCCACGCTGGCCATGGGGCGCTTCCGCACCCGTCCGGCCGAGCGCACGTTCAAGGTGCTCTCGGTGTCGCCGCTGCCCGGCGAGACCGTCGGCGTCGGCACGCCGATCGTCGTCACCTTCGACACCCCCATCAGGAACAAGGCCGCCGTCGAGCGCGCCCTCGAGGTGCGCGCCGCCAAACCGGTCCAGGGAGCGTGGCGGTGGCTGAGCGACACCGAGGTCGTCTACCGCACCAAGCACTACTGGCCGGCCAGGCAGGAGATCGCGGTCACCGCCCATCTCGCGGGAGTCAGATCAGCCCCCGGCGTGTACGGCACCGCCGACCACGCGCTCGCCTTCACCGTCGGGCGCAAGCAGTCGAGCACCGTCGACACCGTCAGCCACCAGATGGTCGTGCGGCGCGACGGCAGGGTCGTGCAGCGGATGGCGATCAGCGCGGGCGTGGCCACCACCCGCGAGTACACCACGACCAGCGGCGTTCACCTGACCATGGACAAGGGCAACCCGGTCAGGATGGTCTCGCCGGGCAGGAAGAAGGGCGACCCAGGCTTCTACGACCTGCTGATCGACCACGCGGTGCGGATCTCCAACAGCGGTGAGTACGTCCACGCCAAGAACAACGTCTGGGCCCAGGGGCGGCTGAACGTCAGCCACGGGTGCGTCAACGCCCGGCCCGACCAGGCCGCGTGGTTCTACGAGACGTCGCTGCGCGGCGACCCTGTCACGATCATCGGGACCTCTCGCGAGCTGGAGTGGCACAACGGGTGGGGCTACTGGCAACTGCCCTGGGAGCGGTGGGTCATGGGCAGCGCCCTCTACGACCCTCGACCGTCCGGCGGCTGGGTCGCCACCGCGCCGCCGCGCGACCCCCTCCCCTGACCCGAGCCCCCTCGACCCTTCTCTCTGGACATGTCCTCATCTCGGTACCTTCGGAGGCTGCCATGCCGGTAACCAGAGGATTACCGTAGAGAGGGAACCCATTGGGACGCGGGCCCGTTTTCCTTTCAGGAGGGCCGGAGTATGGATGATTGGGTCATCTGGATAGTCCTTGCCGTCGTGCTCGGCGTTGCCGAGATCTTCTCCCTCACCGCCGCGCTCGGCCTGCTTGCCGCCTCCGCCCTGCTCACTGCGATGGTGGCGGCAATCGGGCTGCCAGTTCCCCTACAACTCCTGGTGTTCACCATCGCCTCGGCCGCCGGCCTGCTGGTCGTCAGGCCGATCGCCATGCGAAGCATCCGCCTGCCCCCGCACCAGCGCTTCGGCATCGAGGCGCTCGTCGGCAAGTCCGCCTACGTCGTCAGCGAGGTCACGGGCCGCTCCGGCCTGGTCCGCATCGGCGGCGAGGAGTGGACGGCACGGGCGTACGACGACACCGTGGTGATCCCGGCCGGAGCGACCGTCGACGTCATCGAGATCGAAGGGGCAACCGCCCTCGTCTACCCTCGGGAGTGATCATATGGCGCTACTCATCGTGGGACTGCTCGTCGCGTTGTTCGCGGTGTTCACGGTTCTGCGTGCCGTACGGATCGTGCCTCAGGCACGCGCGCGCAACGTGGAGCGCCTCGGCCGCTACCATCGCACGCTGAAGCCGGGCCTGAACTTCGTGATCCCCTACATCGACCGCGTCTACCCGATGATCGACCTGCGTGAGCAGGTCGTCTCCTTCAGGCCGCAGCCCGTCATCACCGAGGACAACCTGGTCGTCGAGATCGACACCGTCCTCTACTTCCAGGTCACCGATCCGCGCGCGGCCGCCTACGAGATCGCCAACTACATCCAGGCGGTCGAGCAGCTCACGGTCACCACGCTGCGCAACGTCGTCGGCTCCATGGACCTGGAGAAGACGCTCACCTCCCGAGACACCATCAACAGCCAGCTGCGCGGCGTCCTCGACGAGGCGACGGGCAAGTGGGGACTGCGCGTCAACCGCGTCGAGATCAAGGCCATCGACCCGCCCAAGACGATCAAGGACGCGATGGAGAAGCAGATGCGCGCCGAGCGGGACAAGCGCGCCGCCATCCTGAGCGCCGAGGGGCAGCGCCAGTCGCAGATCCTGACCGCCGAGGGCGACAAGCAGGGCGCGATCCTGCGCGCCGAGGGCGAGCGCACCGCCGCCATCCTCAAGGCCGAGGGCCAGTCGCGCGCCATCGACCAGGTGTTCCAGGCCGTCCACCGCAACGACCCCGACCCCAAGCTGCTCGCCTACCAGTACCTCCAGGTGCTGCCGCAGCTCGCCCAGGGTCAGGGCAACACGTTCTGGGTCATTCCCAGCGAGGTGACCTCGGCCCTGCAGGGCGTCTCCAGGGCGTTCACCGAGGCCCTGCCGCCCTCCGCGGCCACGCGCGCCACCTCTTCCGACACCTCCGAGGCCCAGGAGGAGATCGCCCGCGCGGCCGAGGCGGCCGCGGAGGCCGTCGCCGACGCCCGCGAGGCGGAGACGACGTCGGGGCCGCGCCAGCTGTCCGCTGCAGTCCCCGAACCCGCCCCGTTCCCCGACCTGGAGAAGAACCACCAGGAGGCATGACGCGGAAAGCGAAGGGGCCGAGGGAAGGACTCCCGCGGCCCTTTCGCTAGCTCGTGCCTTCTTTCCCCTGCAGCAGGAAGAAGTCCGGCCCGTCGGGGTCGCCTATGTGGCCGTTCGGGTCGTCGACCAGCGCGCACTCGGCGACGGGCCCGCTGGAGACACCGAAGACTGTCCGCAGCGAGCTCCGGGTTCCGAAAACATCCGTCAGCGGAGCGCCGCCGGCTGGCCCATGTCCGGGCGCGGCGCCGTCAGCACCCGGCGGTACGCGTCCTCGTACGCCGCCGCCATGGCGCCGAGGCCGAAGTGCCGCTCCACGTGCCGCCTGCACGCGAGCGGGTCGAGCCGCCCGACGGCCTCGATCGCCGCGGGCAGTTCCTCGACCGCCTGGAGGACGAAACCCGTGCGGCCGTCGACCACGACCTCTGGCACGGCGCCCCTGCCGAGTGCGACGACAGGCGTGCCGCACGCCATCGCCTCGATGAGGACCATGCCGAACGGCTCCTCCCATTGGATGGGGAAGAGCAGGCAGCGGGCGGTCGCCAGCAGGTGGCGTTTGTGGTCGGCGTCGGCCTCACCGATGTAGGTGGCATCGGGGCCGAGCCGGGGCCGGACGTGCTCGTCGAAGTAGGCGTGTTCGGCGCGTTCGGTGAGCTTGCCGGCGAGCACGATGCGGCGGCCCGCGGCGCGAGCGGCGTCGATGGCCAGGTGGGCTCCCTTGTCGGCGCTGAGCCTGCCGAGCCACAACACCCAGTCCTCCTTGCTTTCCCTGAAGGGGAAGGCGGTGACGTCGAGCGCGTTGTGGACCGTGGCGATCCAGTTGAGGTCGGGCGCGCGCAGCCGCTGCGCTTCGGAGATGGCCACCAGGGAGATGTCCGCGCCCAGGGCGCGATAGCAGTCGCCCAGCTCGCCGTCCGCGGGGCCGTGGCAGGTGACGACGGTCGGCGTGGCGCGGCTGGTCGCGGTCAGCGGCCCGGCCAGCGTGTGGTCGTGCACGATGTCGGCGTCCAGCCCGGCGAGCATGCGCCGGGCGCGAGCGGCGTGCAGCACCTCCGGCATCGGCTCGCCGATGCGCTCCGAGGGCGCCTGCGGGTAGGTGGCGAGGAACCTGGCCGGGGCCGTGGAGTGGCCGGCGCCGATGAGCGTCACCTCGTGGCCGCGCAGGGCCAGCCCGGTGATCAGGTAGGCGAGCATCTGCTCGATGCCGCCGTAGCCCTGGGGCGGCACGTCCTCCCATGGCGGGGCGACTATCACGATGTGCAGCGCGCCGTCCCACCGTCGCGTCGGCTCCGCCATGATCGCCGCCTGCCCTCGTCCGTCGGTGGAGGTCATAGCGCCTGCAGGCCGTGGGCGCGGATGGCGGGACCTGGACGGCAGGCGCCGCTGATCGGCGGGCGCGGCTCGGTGAGCACGTCGATGCCCTCCGGCAGGCCCGACACCACGGGCGTCCTGCCGTCGGCCTTGACGCCGACGGTGATCCTGGCGCCCGCCACGGGCAGGTCTCTGATCTCCAGCTCGCCGAACCCCTCCGGCAGCGCCGGGGCGAGCCAGACCTTCCCGTACGGCACCCATGGATCGAGCCGGAGCAGCGTGCGCAGCAGGTGGATGGGCGCCGCGGCGGCCCACGCCTGCGGCGAGCAGGAGGTCGGGTACGGCACAGGCAGCGGATATTCGCCCCTGTCGAAGCCGCAGAACAGCTCAGGCAGCCGCCCGCCGAACGCCTGCGCGGCCCCCAGCAACCCGACCGCGATGCGCTGGGCCTCCTCGACGAATCCGTAGCGCATCAGCCCGGCCGCGACGATCGCGTTGTCGTGCGGCCACACCGAGCCGTTGTGGTAGCTCATCGGGTTGTAGGCCACCATGGACGAAGCCAAGGTGCGCACGCCGTAGCCGGTGAACATCTCGGGCGACAGCAGGTGTGCCGCCACCTGCTCGGCCTTGTCCTCGTCCACGATGCCGGTCCACAGGCAGTGGCCCATGTTCGAGCCGAGGCCGTCGATGGGCTCGCCCCTGCCGTCCAGGCCCATCGCGTAGTAGCCGGGTCCTGGCAGCCAGAAGCGCTCGTTGAAGGCCTGCCTGATCGCCTGCGCCCGCTGCAGGCAGCGCTGCTCGGTCGCCTCGTCGCCCCACTCGTGTGCGAAGTGGGCGCGCGCGAGGTAGGCGGCGAAGACGTAGCCCTGCACCTCGGCCAGGGCGATGGGCGGGCGGGCGATGGTTCCGTCGGCGAAGTTGACGCCGTCGAAGGAGTCCTTCCACCCCTGGTTGATCAGTCCGCGGTCGGTCTTGCGCTGGTACCAGAGGAGCCCGTCGGACTCGCCGTAGTCCTCGATCCAGGCGAGCGCGGCGTCGGCGTGCGGCAGCAGCTCCTCGAGGGCTTCGGCGTGCAGGCCCCATCGGCGCAGCTCGCCGAGCAGCATGACGAACAGTGGGGTGGCGTCCACCGAGCCGTAGTAGGCGTGACCGGCGTACGGCGAGACGGCGCTCTGCACGCCGAAGCGCAGCTCGTGCATGATCTTTCCCGGCTCCTCCTCGGAGAGGGGATCGACCTTGACGCCCTGCAACCGGGCGAGCCTGCGCAGCGTGCCGAGGGCCAGCGACTGGTCCAGCGGCAGCGTCATCCAGGAGGTCAGCAGCGAGTCGCGGCCGAACAGCGTCATGAACCACGGCGCCCCTGCGGCGATCGCCGGCGGCTCCTCCGGATGGCCGGGGTCGAACAGCCGCAGGCTGCCCAGATCCTCGCGCGAGCGGCGCATGACCTGCACGAGGCCGGTGTTCGTGCTCTTCAGCACGGGGCTGTTACGCGTCCACGCGGCGAGGCGGCGGGCAGGCTCGGCGTGCTCGGTGGAGTGGTCCGCAGGGAACCACGCGGAGTACTCCTGGCCCTCGATGATCGGATTCACCACGAGCGTCGTGCGCCATTCGCCGCGGGCGGGAACCACGAGATGGAAGGTGAGCAGACCCGGCGTGGCGACCACCTGCGTGCTGGGCGGTTCGACCACGATCCGGGCGCCACGTGCCCGGCTGACGGAGAACACCTCCAGCCCCGAGGCGCCCGCCTTCATCTCCACGTCGGCCACCGGCCTGACCCGCTCGGCCTTCACCTCGAACAGATCGGCCACGTCCGTGCCCACCTGGACGACGACCACGCACCCCGCCGGCTCCTCCGACAGGTTGCGCAGCACCAGGTCCTCGCGCATCCCGCCACCGACGTAGCGGTCTCTGACCACCAGCAAGGTGCTCTCCGCCCACCCCGGCCGCGGTCGCGCCTTGCCCAGGAACGTGGCGTGATACGGCTCGGCCGGAATCATCAGCAGAGGCTCCACCGGATGGTCGTCCACCCGCACCGTCCAGCGCGACAGCAGCCGGGTGTCGGAATGGTAGACGCCCTGCGCCCCGCCGGCGACGATGTCACCGCCATGCTGGCAGACGCAGAACGAACTGCCCTCCACCAGCGTGACGGTGTCCCCCAACGCCCCCGGCTGCCCCTCGAAGGTCCACGCGTTCATGGACATGCCCCCTAGCTGTTCCCCGTCACCTACATGCCCACTTCACTGGACGCGAGTCAGCCGACCGCTCATGCCGACGAACACTTTGAGGACACCTGGCGCGGGTCACCTCCGAGGAGGAGGTGGCCGGCGGGTGAAGGTCAGACCTGCCCCCGGTCGAAGTAGGCGATCAGCTCGGGGTCGAGCGGCGGCACGTCGTACGGCATGCCGCCATCGCGCAGCGACATGGTGGCCATGTAGCCCGCGGCGACGCTCATGCGGGCGGCCACCGGCGAGGTGTCGGTGACGCCGCCCTCCCGCACGAACCTGTTGAACTCGCCGATGATCCCGGTGTCCGCGCCGCCGTGCGAGCCCTTGGCGTCAGGCACCTGGTAGGCGATGTCGCAGTCGTCGCGGTAGGCCGAGGGACCCGTGTTCCACACCTTCACGGTGTCGCCAGGGCCGTCGCCGAAGTTCTCCAGCCTGCCCTCGGTCCCGATGACCGTGTAGTTGCGCACGTAGTCGGGGCTGAAGTGGCACTGCTGGTAGGCGGCGATGATCCCGTTGTCGAGCCGCATGTTCATCACCGACACGTCCTCCACGTCGACGACGTGGTGGAGGTCCCTCCGCTCGGTGGGCGGCCACTCGAACTCCTTCAGCCAGGCGTCGGGCCGAGGGGTGCCTGGCTCGCGCCGCGGCAGGTCGCCGTAGAGCATCAGGTCGCCGAACGCGTTGACCCTGGTGGTGTAGCCGTCGGCGAGCCAGTGGATGACGTCCAGGTCGTGCGCGGCCTTCTGCAGCAGCAGACCGGTCGTGCGGGTGCGGTCGGCGTGCCAGTCCTTGAAGTAGTAGTCGCCGCCGTAGGACACGAAGTGACGCACCCAGATGGTCTTCGGCTCGCCGATGACGCCCTTCTGGATGATGTCGCGCATCAGGCGGACCACGCCCATGTGGCGCATGTTGTGCCCCACGTACAGCCTGGTCCCCGTCCGCTTCGCGGTGCGCAGGATGTTGTCACAGCCCTCGACCGTGATGTGCAGCGGCTTCTCCAGGTAGACGGCCTTGCCCGCCTCCAGGGCCTCCACCGCGATGCGCTCGTGGGTGTCGTCGGGCGTCATCACGATGACGGCGTCGAGGTCTTTCCTGTCCAGCAGCTCGCGGTAGTCCTCGGTGAGGATCTCCGCCTCGAAGCGCCCCGCCTGGCGCTTGAGCACTGCCGGGTCGGAGTCGCACAGCGCTGCCACGACCGACCCCTTGCCAGGTCGGTGCGCCGACAGGGCCAGGCTGGTTCGCAGCCCGAGGCCGATGACTCCGATGCGCAGGTCTTCCACTTCTGTCCTTTCCTTGACGTACGGCGGGGCTCAGCCCTTGGCGATGGAGGCTTCGTACTCGGCCTTCATCGCGGCGCCGCCCTTGTCCATCCACTTCTTGACGAAGCTCTGCCAGTCCGACAGCGGCTTGCGGCCGGTGACGAAGTCCACGATCGTGTCCGACGCCATCGTGCTCAGCTCGCCGTTCTTCTGCGTGTAGGTGTCGGAGAAGTGACCGGTGGTGACCCTGGGCTGGAGCAGGGGCGCGACCTTGGTCTCGAAGTCGTGGATCAGCTTGGTGCGCTCGGGCTGCCCCGGCAGGAACAGCGCGGAGGGCGAGCCGATCACGAACTGCAGCGGCTGCACGGTCGTGGGCACCTCCGCCGTGCCCTTGTCGGTGAAGGCGAGGTCGCCGTCCTTCTTGGTGAAGTGCGTGCCCTCGACGCCGAAGTTGACGAGCTGGTACTCCTCGGTGCCGAACGGCGCGGACAGGTAGTTCAGCACGCCCAGCAGGGTCTCGATGCGCGCCTTGTCGACCTTGTTGCTGATCGCGGTGAAGCCGACCGAGCCGAGGCCCGCGTTGTAGACGGGCTTGGAGGTCGGGGTCGCGGCGAAGGGCACGATCGCGCCGAGGTTGTACTTCTGGGTCTTGGCGTCGTTGAGGAAGCCGGGGAAGGACTCGACGTAGGCGCCGATCTGGCCGTTGGCCACCTTGTCCTTGATGGTGGCGAGGGCGGGGTCGGGCCAGAACAGGTTGGCCTTGAAGCACTTGACCGCGAACTCCAGCGCGGCGAGGTACTCCTGCGTCTCGTACTGGTGGGTCAGCTTGCCGCCTTCGAGCTTCCACGTGTTCGGCGCGCCGTACCAGTGGCTGAACATGTGGACGTGGTTCACGTAGGACGGCTCGAGCGGGTACTTGTTCTTCTTGACGTCGAGCAGCTGCTTGGTCTTGTCGAAGAAGTCGTCGGCGCTGGTGAAGGTGGCGCCGCCGACCGGCTGCCAGTAGTCCTGGTTGACGAGGAAGACCTGACCGAACTTGCTGTACGCCACGGCCACGCCGTACAGCTTGCCGTCGGTGACGGCCGACTTCCACGCCACGTCGCCGAGGTTGGCCAGGTTCGGGTACTTCTTGATCGCGTCGCCGCTCAGGTAGGCCGTCAGGTCGTGGAACTTGGCCGCCAGCAGCTCGGGCACCCGCTGCAGGCCCTGGTTCGGCGGGAACCAGACGAGGTCGGGCAGGTCGTCGCTGGCGATGATCGCGTTGAACTTGTCGGGGTAGCCGTCGCCGACCACGATGTTCATGGCCCACTCGGAGCCCAGCGCCTTGTTGAGCTCCTGCAGGTAGGCGCTCTGGCCCGCGGCGGGCGGCGCCACGTCCCAGGTCTGGGTGAGCGAGGTGATCTTCTTGCCGTCGCCGGGCGGGGCGGCGACCGACTTGACCAGCTCGGTGGGGTACTTCAGGTAGGCGGGGTCCTGGCCGGCGTCGATGGGCAGGTCGGGGGTGGGGATCTTCGCGGCGGTGAAGGTGGGGAGCGCGAGCTTCTTCGACAGCTCGGCGCCGCCCTTCTTGACGCCGGCCGCGCCGCCACCCTCGCCCCCGCAGGCGGCGAGCCCTGCGACGGTGACGCCGGCGAGCGCGAGCCCGAGGAAGCCGCGACGGGACATGGTTGAGGTCATGGTTTCTCCTGGAAAGGGTGCGGTTCAGCCCTTGATGGCGCCCGTGAGGACGCCCTTGGTGAAGTACTTCTGGAGGAAGGGGTAGACGAGCAGGATCGGCACCAGCGCGATGACCAGCACGGCCATCTGCACGGAGGAGGCGGGCAGGTCCCGCACGATCGCGACGTCGGAGCCCGTGGCCGAGGTGCCGCGGAAGATGAACTGCCGCAGCACGACCTGGATCGGGTGCATGGACTGGTCGTTGATGTAGAGGATCGCGTTGAAGAAGGTGTTCCAGTAGGAGACCGCGTAGAAGAGGCCGACCACGGCGATCACCGCCTTGGACAGCGGGATCGCGATCCGCCACAGCATGCGCCACTCGGTGCAGCCGTCCATGCGGGCCGCCTCGAACAGCTCCTCGGGCAGGTTCTGGAAGAAGGACCTGACCACGACCACGTTGAACGCGTTGACCAGCACCGGCACGATCAGCGACTGGTAGGTGTCGATCATGCCGAGCTCCTTGACCATCAGGTAGCTCGGGATCATGCCGGGGGTGAACAGGAACGTGGCCAGCACCATCAGCAGGATCGGCTTGCCGCCGAGCATGCCCCTGCGCGAGAGCGCGTACCCGAGGAAGACCGTGCAGAGCAGGCTGAGCGCGGTGCCGGTGAGCGTGATGCCGATGCTGATCAGCACCGACCTGGTGACCGCCCCGCCCGACAGGATGAGGCTGTAGGCCTCGAACGTCGGCTTGGAGGGGAAGAGCACGTAGCTGCCGCCGTTGGCGATGCTCTCCGCACGCCCCGTCAGGCTGGTGCCGAGCGCGAGCCCGAACGGATACAGCACGGCCAGCACGATGGCCGTGAGGATCACGGACTTCAGCGCGCGCCCCACGATCGTCGGGCGCTCCATCCATGGCGGCCTCATCGGTAGATCCCCTGCTCTCCGAAGCGGTGTGCGAGTTTGTTGGCCGCGTAGATCAGCGCCGCGCCGATGAGGCCCTTCATCAGGCCCGCCGCGGTGCTCATGCCCCAGTCGCCGTCGCGGATGCCGTGGTAGTAGACGTAGGTGTCGATGACCTCGGAGGCGCCCGCGCCGACCGCGTCCCGCTGCAGGACCATCTGCTCGAAGCCGACGGAGAGGATGTCGCCGAGGCGGAGGATCAGCATCATGAGGATGACCGAGCGGATGCCCGGCAGCGTCACGTGCCACAGGCGGCGCTTCCAGTCGGCGCCGTCGATGGCGGCGGCCTCGTACTGGTTCATGTCGATGGCGGTGATCGCCGCGAGGAAGATGATCGTGCCCCAGCCGCAGTCCTTCCAGATCACCTGGGCCGTGACGAGCAGCTTGAAGGTGTCGGGGTTGGACATCAGGTTGCCGATGGTGACGCCGTGGGAGTTCAGGAAGCCGCTCACGGTGCCGGCGCCGCCGATGACCTGCTGGAACATCGCGACCACGACGACCCACGACAGGAAGTGGGGCAGGTAGACGACCGACTGGACGAAGCGCTTGATCCGGTGGCCGACCAGGGAGTTCAGCAGCAGGGCGAGCGCGATCGGGGCGGGGAAGTACAGCAGGAGCTGCAGCGCGGTGATCTGCAGCGTGTTGCCGACCGCGGACCAGAACTCCGGCTCCGCCAGGAGCATCGTGAAGTTCTCCAGGCCCACCCACGGGCTGCCCGAGATGCCGAGGAACGGCGCGTAGTCCTTGAACGCGATCACGTTGCCCAGCAGGGGGACGTAGAAGAAGACGACGAAGTACAGGACGCCGGGCACGCACAGCGCGAGCAGGGTCCAGTCGCGTCTCAGCCGGTCGCGGATGGTCCGCCGTTGAGGGCGGACGTCCGGCTGGACATCCACTACGGGGGTTGCCGTGGATGCGACCACGTCTCACCTCCAAGTCAGTACGGGTTCGCCGTGAGGCTAGCGCCCATTTATGAAACTTTCTAGGGTAAATCGCACGCAAAGGGGCACAGAGTCACCTGGAGGCCTGCCTATGGCCCGGAATGCAGCGCTACATACGCAACCCGGCAGCGTAAAAGGGCCTACTTGGAGCCGGTGAAGGCGATGCCCTGGATGATCTGCCGCTGCATCACGATGAACAGGACGATCATCGGCAGGCTGGCCATCAGCGAGCCCGCCATCAGCACGGGGAAGTCGTTCAGGTGATCCTGCTGGAGCGAGGACAACCCGGCCGACAGCGGCATCTGCTCGGGATCGGTGTTGACGATGAGCGGCCACATCAGGTCGTTCCACGACCACATGACCGTCAGCACGCCCAGCGCCATCAAACCCGGTCTGGCCAGGGGCAGCATCACGCTCCAGAAGATCCGCAGCGGATGGGCGCCGTCGATCCGCGCCGCCTCCTCCACCTCCAGCGGCAGGCCGAGGAAGAACTGCCTGAGCATGAAGGTGCCGAACGCGCTGAACAGCCCTGGCGCGACCAGCCCTGGCAGGCTGTTGAGCCAGCCGAGGCTCTCGATGATCTGGTACTGCGGGATGAGGAACAGCTGCCCGGGGATCATCAGCACCGACAGCAGCACGATGAAGATGACGTCCCTGCCGGGGAAGCGCAGCCTGGCGAAGGCGTAGGCGGCCATCGAGCAGAACAGCAGCTGCCCGAGGGTCCTGATGACCGTCATCAGCACCGTGTTCCAGAACTGGGCGAGGAACGGGCTGCTCTCGAAGACCGTCGCGAAGTTCGACCACTGCCACGACGGCACCCAGACCGGCGGCACCTTGGTCGACTCGGTGAAGGTCTTGAGCGAGGTGAGCACCTCCCAGACGAAGGGCATCACCATGGCCGCGGCGCCGACGGCCAGCACGACGTGGACGGGCCACAGACGGTTAGCTCGCATAGTGGACCCACTTCTTCTGCAGCCTGAACTGGATCACGGTGAGGACAAGGGTGATGGCGAGCAGGACGACCGCCAGCGCGGCCGCGTAGCCCTTCGCTCCGTCCTCGAAGGCGTAGGAGAAGAACAGCGACACCACGCTCTGGTTGTCCTCGCGGGCCGGGCTCCCCTTACGGAAGATCAGGAAGAACATGTCGAACACCTGCAGGCCGTTGATCACCGTCAGCACCGAGACGAAGAAGATGCTGGGCGACAGCAGCGGGAGCGTGATCTTGAAGAACTGCCTGATCCTGCCCGCCCCGTCGATCGAGGCGGCTTCGTACAGGTGCTGGGGGATGCCCTGCAGGCCCGCCATGAAGATGACCGCGTTGTAGCCGATCGCCGACCAGACGCCCACGACGATCACCGCGTAGAGCGCGGTCGACGGCTCGGACAGCCAGGCCTTGCCCTGGATGCCGACCAGCGACAGCAGATAGTTGATCAGCCCGTAGTCGCCGTTGTAGAGCCACGACCACACCATCGCCACTGCCGTCGGCATCGTGACCACGGGAAGGAAGTACAGCGTCCGGTAGAGGCCGACCAGCTTCAGTCCTCTGGCGTTGAGCAGCGCCGCCACCACGACCGCGATCGGGATGCCGAGCAGGCTCAGCGCCGAGTAGACGAAGGTGTTCCTCAGCGCCTTGCCGATGCTGGGGTCCGACAGCAGCTTGGTGTAGTTGTCCAGCCCCACCCAGCTCGCGTCGCCGAACAGCGTCCACTCGGTGAAGCTGTAGTAGACCGACTGGACCATGGGCCACAGGTAGAAGGTCCCGAGGCCGAGGACCAGCGGCGCGATCATCAGGTAGCCCCACACCCACTCGCGGTCGCGCATCCTGCGGCGGTGGACGGGCCGGGCGGCCGCCTTGACGGTGGCCGCCCTCTCGATCGTGCTCACTTCTCTTGGGACAGGGCCGCGTTCATGGTGGCGGCGAACTCCTTGGAGACCGCCTCGAGGTCCTGTCCGTCAGTGAAGGCCTTGGTCATCGCGTCGACCTCGGGCCGCGCCCACGCGGCGGTGTTCTTCGAGATCGGGTATGGCACGGCGTTGGCGAGCTGGTCCACGAAGACCTGCAGGTCGTGGCCCGGCATCGACTTGATCCACTCATCGGCCATGCCCTCGTAGGCAGGGATGACGGCCCCGGTCTCCGCCTGGATGCGGTTGGCCTCCTCCGAGGCGAGGAACTTCATGAACTCCCATGCCTCCTCGGGGTGCTTGGTCTTGGCGTAGACGACGTTGGCCAGGCCGTGGATGATGCTGGAGTTGTTCTTCGGCCCCTTGGGCAGCGGTGCGACGTCCCAGTTCAGGCCCTGCGACTTGTGGTAGAAGATCGAGTCGTAGGAGCCGTCGTAGAACATGGCCAGTTTGCCGTTCTGGAACATGACGGTCGGGTCGGTGTCGGTCATCTGCTGGACCGTCGGCGACTGCTTCTTGACCAGGAAGTCCTTCCAGAACTTCAGGCCCTCGATGGAGGCGGGGTCGTCGAAGCCCGACTTCTTCTTGTCGGGCGAGATCACGTAGCCGCCGGCCTGGTACATCGTGTCGTAGTAGTGCGTCTGGTTCCACGCGGGGGCGCCGATGCCGTACACGCCCTTGCTCGCGTCGGTCAGCTTGGCCGCGGCGGCGCGCACGTCGTCCCACGTCCAGTCGGCGGTCGGGTACTTCACTCCCGCCTTGTCGAAAAGGTCCTTGTTGTAGAAGAGCCCGATGGTGTCGTAGTCCTTCGGGATCCCGTACTGCTTGCCTTCGAGCGTGTAGAGCTCGTTGAGCGACTTGGGGAACTTCGACAGGTCCAGCTTGTCCTTGGCGATCAGGTCCGACAGCGGCATGAGCGCGCCCTGCGAGGCGTAGATGCCGATGCGGGGGCCGTTCATCCAGAACACGTCGGGAGCGCCGCCGCCTGCCGCGGCGGTCTGGAGCTTGGTCCAGTACTCCTTGTTGGGCGTGAACTGGCTCTTGACCTTGATCTTGGGATGCTTCTGCTGGAAGACCTCAATGATCTTGTTGACGGCGGGCGCCTGGTTCTGATTGTCCCAGTAACCCCAGGTCAGCGTGACCGTGCCATCGGCGCTCTCACCAGAGGAGGAACAGGCGGCCAGCCCCGCCACCAGCGCTCCCGCGCACGCGAGCGCCCAGATCCTGCGTGTCATGTCGTCCCCATCCGTCGGGTCTCAACGAGTGACTGGAGGCTAGCTCGCATTTATGCAAACAACTAGGGTTAATCGAGCAGAAAGCAGCAGAAGATGCGCGGTATCTATCGCTTCGTGACCGGTTCGTGACTGATTTATACAGAGTGCCTATGAAAACAGCACTGTGTCGGCGTGGTTGAGCGCCATCCGCACCGCGCCGAGCGTGATCGACTCGCTGCTCAGCTCCGACGCCACGACCCTGGGCGGGTAGAGGCAGGCCTCGTCCAGGTAACTCTGGATCGGCCCGACCAGCAGGTCACCCGCGGTGGACAGGCTGCCGCCGATCACCACGATCTCGGGGTCGAGCGGGTTGACGATGCTGATCAGCCCGCCCGCCAGATGGCGGGCGAACCTCGACACCGCCTCCGCGGCCTGCGCGTCGCCCGCGCGCGCCCTGGCGATGGCGAACTCCGCGCTCTCCCTCGTCGACCTCAGCTCACCCGGCTCCACGGCCATCGCGTAGTCGAGCACGTGCCTGAACGCGGACCAGTGCTCGCCCGCCTGCACGCCGATCTCGCCCGAGGCCGCGTTCGCCCCCCTGTACGGCACGCCGCCGATGAGGAAGCCCAGCCCGAGCCTGTCGCCGGTGAACAGGTAGACCACGTCGCTGCGGCCCTGGGCCACGCCGCGCCAGTGCTCGGCCAGCACCGCCAGCCGCATGTCGTTCTCGACGAGGATCGGCGACGGGATGCGCTTCTCCAGCTCGGCCCGCAGCGCCACCCCCGTCCATCCGGGCAGCACGACGCTCTTGACGACCCTGCCCTCGCCGTCGACCACGCCGGTGGTGCCGACGCCCACCGCCACCAGCTCGGACACCTCGCGTCCCGCCGCCGTGGCGGCCCTGGTGACCAGGTCGCCGACCATGGTCAGCCGCTCGGCCGCCGAGGCGTCACGCGGCAGCGGCTCCCTGCAGGAGGCCAGGATGGTGCCGCCGAGGTCGGCGGCCATCGTGCGCACGCTGGACGAGCCGATGCCGACGCCGACCACGTGGCCGGCCGACGCGCGGAACCTGTAGCGGCGGGCAGGGCGGCCGCGCTGCCTGTCGCCCTGCTCCTCCTCGCACTCCTCCGCCCAGCCCTCGGCCAGCAGGTCCTCGACGATGACCTCGGCCGTCGGCCGCGACACCCTGGCGGCCCTGGCCAGCTCCGTCAGCGTCGCGTCTCCCGACCCGCGCATGACGCGCAGGATCGCGGCGGAGTTCAGCTTCCGCAGAAGGGACGCGTCACCGCTGACCTGTCTCATGGCGGTCATTCTACTTTGACAAGGTTCTTTCGATAAAACATGTAGCGACGCTGACAGAGGCGTTAAGAAAACCTCGATGGACACGAGAGGTGATCACCGGCACAGTGCGTAAGGTTGTCAGGAGGGGGAAACGACCGTCATGAAAGCGCTGGTCAAGCAGAAGGCCGAGCCGGGCCTGTGGCTGATGGACGTGCCCGAGCCCGTCGTGGGACCGGGCGAGGTCAAGATCAGGGTGTTGCGCACCGGGATCTGCGGCACCGACCTCCACATCCGCAAATATGACGACTGGGCGAAGAGCACGCTGAAGCTCCCCCTCGTCGTCGGGCACGAGTTCTCAGGCGAGGTCGTCGAGGTCGCGCAGGGCATCGAGGACATCAAGGTCGGCGACCTGGTCAGCGGCGAGGGCCACATCGTGTGCGGCAAGTGCCGCAACTGCATGGCGGGCCGCCGCCACCTGTGCATCAACACCGTCGGACTCGGCGTCAACCGCGACGGAGCGTTCGCCGAGTACGTGACGCTGCCGGCGTCGAACGTCTGGGTCCACCGCATCCCCGTCGACCCCGACATCGCGGCGATCTTCGACCCGTTCGGCAACGCCGTCCACACCGCGCTCTCCTTCCCGCTGGTCGGGGAGGACGTGCTGGTGACGGGCGCGGGCCCGATCGGGCTGATGGCCGCCGCCGTCGCCACCCACGTGGGCGCCCGCAACGTCATGATCACCGACGTCAGCCCCGAGCGCCTCGACCTGGCCGGCAAGCTGGGCGTCAGCCTCGCGCTCGACATCAGGCAGAGCTCCATCGCCGACGGCGTGAAGCGGCTCGGCATGCGCGAGGGCTTCGACGTCGGCCTGGAGATGTCCGGACACCCGCAGGCGATGCGCGACATGATCGCGAACATGACCCACGGCGGCAGGATCGCCATGCTGGGCCTGCCCGCCGAGGAGTTCGCGATCGACTGGGCCACGGTCGTCACCTCGATGATCACCATCAAGGGCATCTACGGCCGCGAGATGTACGAGACCTGGTACAACATGTCGGTCCTGCTGGAGAAGGGGCTCGACCTCTCCCCCGTGATCACCGACAGGTTCTCCTACCGCGACTTCGACGCCGCCTTCGACACCGCGGCGAGCGGCAGGACCGGGAAGGTCATCCTCGACTGGAGTGACGCCTCACCCCGCGCATGACCCCCGAAGGCGTCCCCCTCACCAGACCACGAAGGATTGGAGCGTGTGATGTTCGGAACGACGCGGGATGACCTGCGTGCCACGCTGGACGAGATCACCTCGGCAGGGCTGCTCAAGCCCGAACGCGTCATCACCACCCCGCAGAACGCCACGGTCGGCGTCGCGGGCCGCGAAGTCCTGAACTTCTGCGCCAACAACTATCTCGGCCTGGCCGACAACCCCGAGGTGATCGAGGCCGCCAAGGAGGCGCTCGACAGGTGGGGCTTCGGCATGGCCTCCGTGCGCTTCATCTGCGGCACGCAGGAGGTGCACAAGGAGCTCGAGTCACGCCTTTCCGACTTTCTCGGCATGGAGGACACCGTCCTCTACAGCTCCTGCTTCGACGCCAACGGCGGCGTGTTCGAGACGCTGCTCGACGCCCAGGACGCGGTGATCTCCGACGCGCTCAACCACGCCAGCATCATCGACGGCATCAGGCTGTCCAAGGCCCGCCGCTATCGGTACGCCAACCGCGACATGGCCGAGCTCGAGGCCAGGCTCAAGGAGGCGTCCGACGCGCGGCGCAAGCTGATCGTGACCGACGGCGTGTTCTCCATGGACGGCTACCTCGCCCCGCTGCGGGAGATCTGCGACCTCGCCGACCAGTACGGCGCGATGGTCATGGTCGACGACTCCCACGCGGTCGGCTTCGTCGGCCCGACCGGGCGCGGCACGCCCGAGCTGCACGAGGTCACCGACAGGGTCGACATCATCACCGGCACGCTCGGCAAGGCCCTGGGCGGGGCCAGCGGCGGCTACGTGTCGGCGCGCAAGGAGATCTGCGAGCTGCTGCGGCAGCGCTCGCGCCCCTACCTGTTCTCCAACTCGCTCGCGCCGGTCATCGCGTCGGCGTCGCTGCGCATCCTCGACCTGCTGGAGAGCTCCAGCGAGGCGCGCGAGCGGCTGCGCGACAACACGCGGCGGTTCCGGACGAAGATGACCGAGGCGGGCTTCGACGTGCTGCCGGGCGACCACCCGATCGCGCCCGTGATGATCGGCGACGCCGCCGAGGCGGCCTCGATGGCCGACCGCCTGCTCGACCAGGGCATCTACGTGATCGGCTTCTCCTACCCCGTGGTCCCGCACGGGCAGGCCCGCATCCGGGTGCAGTTGTCGGCGGCCCACTCCTCCGACGACGTCGACCGCGCGGTAGCGGCGTTCATCGCGGCCCGCGACAACTGATCCTCCACTACGGCAAGCGCGGCCGAGGCCCCCGTGGTCACCGCTGACCGCCCGTCCATCACGCCACTCCAGCAGGACTGCGGCCGGCCACCGTCACGCCGGGCCCGCTGGAGTGGCGGGGCCGCCTGCCGTACGGCGGCACAATGGGTTGGTGATTGACACTCGCCGGCTGCGGACGTTGCGCGCGGTGGCGGATCACGGCACGGTGACCGCGGCGGCCGCCGCGCTGCACCTGACGCCCTCCGCCGTCTCCCAGCAGCTCGGCGCGCTCGAACACGAGGTGGGCCACCGCCTGTTCGCCCGCGACGGCCGCGGCATCAGGCTCACCGCCGTGGGCCGCATCATGCTCGCTCACGCCGACGAGGTCCTCGCCCAGCTCGAACGCGCGGAGGCGGAGGTCGCCGCCTACACGACGGGGTCGGCGGGCGAGGTGACGGTCGCCTCGTTCGCGACCGCGATCAGCGTCGTGCTGGCCCCCGCCATCAGAGCCCTGCGCGCGACGGCTCCCGCGTTGAAGATCCGCGTCCTGGACGCCGAGGGCGATCGCGGCCTCACCATGCTGCTCGACGACGAGGCGGACCTGGCGATCGCGGTGGAGTATCGCGGCGCGCCCGACGACCAGCGCCTGACCCGCCTGCCTCTCTACGCCGAGCCCTTCGATCTGCTGCTTCCCGTGGACCACGCCCCCGCCTCCTCGCTGTCCGAGGTGGCGGACGAGCCGTGGATCGGCCCCTATCCCGGCAATCCGGTCCACGACGTGATCACGTTCGCCTGCGAGCGGGAGGGTTTCACGCCGGGGTTCGCGCACTCCTCCGACGACTTCCGCGCCGTCGTCGCGCTGGTGGGCGCGGGTGCGGGGGTCGCGCTCGTGCCCCGCACGGCGTTGCGCGACCTCGACCTGTCCAGCGTGATCGTCCGCCGGATCCCCGGCCCCGAGCGCCGCGTCTTCGCGGCCGTCCGCCGCGGCGCCGATCTCCACCCGCTCCTGCGCCCGCTCCTCACCACTCTCACCGCCGGCCGCCCGCTGGACTGACGCCGGCTCCGCCCGGCTCAGAGCGCCGGACGGGGGTCGTGCACGGTCGGGACCCCGCCCTCGCGGTGCGCGCGGCGGACGTCCTCGACGAACTCGCTGGAGAACATCGCGGCCAGCGTGGCCACGCCGCCCCTGGTGACCTTGACCTCGCCGTGTCTGATCTCGCCGACCAGCTTGACGGTGAACCCGCCGGTGGCGATGGTCCGCTCCCTGTCCTTGACCCCTCCGCGACCGACGACGCGCAGATCCCACTGGTCGACCACCGCGTTGTCCGGCAGCAGCAGCCTGAGCGAGGACCGCTCGGCGTCGATGCGGACCTCGACGTCTCCCTCGGGCACGGCCCGCAGGTCGAGGACGGCGTAGCCGCGCCTGGCGCGGACCTCGAACCTGTTGGCCTCGGTCCAGCGGCCGAGCTTCTTGGTGGCGGTGTGAAAGGCCTCGACGCGTTCGGTGGTGGTGATCTCCATGATCGACTCCTTCGATTTCTCTTGATTTCCGAGACATTTTTATCTTGGCATTCGAACTACTTGACTGTCAAGAGAAATATCAATGATCTGTCGCGGATGGCCGAGTAGCATGGCGATCCGAAGTTTTGAGGTGAAGGAGACGCTGTGGCTGGGTTAGAGCGCGTTCCTCCGGGTGTCGACCCGACGGTGCCGAGTTCAGCGCGCGTCTACGACTATCTGCTCGGCGGCAAGGACCATCTCGCGATCGACCGCGCCGTGGCCGAGACGCTCCTCTCGGTCGCTCCGGACACGCGGCTGGTGGCCCGCGCCAACAGGCTGTTCCTGGCCGGGGCGGTGCGCTACCTGGCCGAGCAGGGCGTGCGGCAGTTCATCGACCTGGGCACCGGCATCCCGACCTCGCCCAGCGTCCACGAGGTGGCCCGCGGTGTGAGCCCCGCGTGCCGGGTGATCTACGTGGACTACGACCCGGTGGTGCGGCTGCACGCCGAGGTGCTGCTGGCCGACATGCCGGGCGTCGCGAGCATCCAGGCCGACGTGCGCCGCCCCAAGGACATCCTCGGCGACCCGCACGTCACCGGTCTCATCGACTTCGACCAGCCCGTCGCGGTGCTGATGGTCGGCGTGCTGCACTTCGTCATGGACGAGGAGGATCCCGCCGGGATCGTGGCGGCCTTCAAGGAGCGCATGGCGCCCGGCAGCCACCTGGTGATCTCCCACACGATGGCAGAAAGCACGCCCGAGGCGATCGCGCAGCTGAAGATGGCGACCGCGAACTCTCCCGCGCAGTCCGTCTTCCGCGATCGCACCCAGCTCATGAGGCTGTTCGACGGGTTCGAGCTGATCGGTCCAGGTCTCGTTCCCGTGCAGGACTGGCAGATCGGCGACGAGGAACAGATCAGCCTGCTGGACGGCACGCCGCACCTGCGCGTCGACGGCGGCGTCGGCCGCCTGATCTGAGCCGGAGGCCTCAGGCCCTGGACTCAGCCCTCACCCCCGAGCCTGAAGACCCGGCGGGCCGTACCGCCGAGGAAGTCGTCGCGGGCCTCGGCGGTCAGGCCGAGCTCATCGACCTGGGCGAGGGCGCGGTCGTGGGAGAGCTGCGGCCAGTTCGTCCCGAACATCACCTTGCCCCTGCCGTAGGTGTTCATGAAGTGCACCAGCTGCGGCGGGTAGTAGCGCGGCAGGTAGGCCGAGGTGTCGATGAAGACGTTGTCGTGCTTCCACGCGACGCCGATCATCTCGTCGGTCCACGGGTGCCCGATGTGACCGCCGACGATCACCAGCTCGGGCAGGTCCAGCGCGATCCTGTCCAGGTACGGCACCGGCCGGCCCGTCTCCGACGGCTTCAGCGGCCCCGTGTGCCCCACCTGGGTGCAGAAGGGGACGCCGAGCTCGACGCAGGTGGTGTAGAGCGGGTAGTAGAGCCGGTGGTCAGGCGGGAGCTCCCACAGCCACGGCACCATCCGCAGCCCGACGAACCCCAGTTCCTCCACCGCGCGGCGCAGCTCCGCCACGGCCGCGACGGGATGGGCCAGGTTCACCGCCGCGAGCCCGGCGAACCGGCTGGGATAGGCCGCGGTGAAGGTGGCGACGTCGTCGTTGCTGATCACCCACCCGCCCGGCCGGTGCCACGCCGACAGCAGGAGCACGTCGACCCCGGCCGCGTCCATGAGTGCGACGAGCTCGCCGGGGGTGACGGGCTTGTCGATCAGGTCGGCGCTCCCCGACTTCTCGAACAGCCGCCTGATCTCCGGCATGGGCAGCCTGCCGGGCCGTCCACCCATGGTGGGTTGCGCCCAGACATCGATAATCACCATCTCACCCTCTCCCGCGCCGCCTGGATGATCAATGCAGACAGGCGAAAGATCGTGCAGGAGCGCTCAACGATGCTCCCAACACCCGCCGCCCCGCCCCCGACCTCGCCTGCCTGGCCACAGGCCCCACCCGCGCGGCCGACGTCGGCCTCGTGATCGTCGGGGGCCGGCGCCCTGCTAGTCTGCTGCGGCACGCGCGAGACGAGGGAGGTTGATGAATATGGCTGCCCACGAGCCTCTTCGTCATGCCCTTGTCCGGGCCGCCATCCGATGAGCGAGCGGCCCGGGTCCTTCCCAAGACCAGGAGTCTTCGCGTGTCCTCATTTCACCCGTCCGGCCTCGACCTGATCACCGACCGCCTCGTCCTGCGGCCGTGGTCGCCCGCCGAGATCACCGCCGTCCTGGAAGGCCCCCGGCCCGCGCACTGGGCCGAGGACTTCCCCGCCGAGGGCGACCGCGTCATCGCCGGCTTCGTCGCCGAGCACCCGGACGCCTCCGGCGAGTACGGCCAGCGCCAGATCGTCGAGCGGGAGACCGGCCTCGTGGTCGGCGCGATCGGCCTGTTCTGGCCGCCGAGCGACGGCGCTCTCGAGATCGGCTACGGCGTCGTGCCCTCCAGGCGGGGGCGCGGCTACGCCACCGAGGCCACCCGCGCCCTGGTGGAGTTCGCCTTCACCGCGCCAGGCGTGCGCACCGTGCGCGCCGGCGTGGAGCTGTCGAACCCCGGCTCGGCGCGCGTGCTGGAGAAGGCGGGGCTGCGGCTGCTGAGCCGTGACGCCACGCTCGCCCACTACGCCACCACGGTGACCGGCTAGTCCCAGAAAGGACCGGCGGCATCGCGCCGCCGGTCCTCGAAGGGTGGCGCGCGAGATCGCCGGGCTCAGGCCCTGGCGGTCCCGAGCGCCTCGGTGAAGCGGCTGTACCGGCCGAGCTCCTCCTTCACCGGCTCCAGCACCAGGTCCTCCCCCACGTGCGCCACGCCCGACCGCAGCGCCTTGGCCACGCGCCTGGCCCTGCGCCTGCCGCCCAGCTTCGCGGCCAGTCTGGAGAGCAGCGCGATCAACAGGCCCGCGATCGCCCCGCCGATCAGCAGGACGGTCGGCCACGGCAGCTCGCCGACCGTCGGCAGCCTGGGCTCGGGCAGCCTCAGGTAGGTCAGCGCGAACAGCACGCCGAGCCAGACCGCGCCCAGCACCGTCGCCGCGAACACCAGCCACTGCAGCCCTCCGACGGCCGCCCACCAGCGCGGCCTGCGGGCCGCGCCGAGCGAGACGGTGGCCACCACCTTGTCGAGCGCCGCCGCCAGGTCCGCTTCGCGGGACCTGGCCGCCCGCCGTACGGCGGCGGCCCACGGGGCGGGCAGGTCGCGCGCGGACGCCTCGCCCACGTCCCTGATGGCCGTCTCCATGCGCGCCCGCTGCACGGCCGACGCCTCGGGCAGCGAGCTCCTGCCGACCAGCTCGCCCTTCGCGCCGCTCCCGAGGCCGAGCCTGCGCAGCGGGTCGGGCCTGAACCTGCGCATCCACCTGGTCATCGGCCAGCCGGTCGCGGCCACCGCCCGGTGCGTGTGGGCCCTGGCGACCGCCTCCACCACCAGCGGCACACCCGCCGCCTCGGCGAGCGCCGTCGTGAGCCGCCTCTCATCCGGTACGGCGCAGCCCACCGCCCCCGCCCCGCCGCAGGCGGCCAGCCGCGCGGCGGCGGTGGACACGTCGGCCGACAGACGGGCAGCCCACGACGCCCGTTCGGCGACGCGCTCCTCCAGCAGCCCGCGCAGCGCGGCCAGTCCCTCGCCGGTCCGCGCCGAGGCGCCCACCACGGGCACGCCGTGCAGGCCGTCCTCGTCGAGCAGGCGGCGCAGGTCGGCCAGGCAGCGTTCGACCGAGCCCGACGGCAGCCTGTCGATCTGGTTGAGCACGACCACCATCACCTCGCCGTGCTCGGACAGCGGGCGCAGGTAACGCTCGTGGAGGGCGGCGTCGGCGTACTTCTGCGGGTCGACCACCCACACCAGCAGGTCGACCAGCTCGACGAGCCGGTCCACCTCCAGCCGGTGGCTCAGCTCGATGGAGTCGTGGTCGGGCAGGTCGAGCAGGACCAACCCTTGGGGATCGCCGGTGACCTCGTGGCGATGGGGCACCTCCAGCCAGTCGAGCAGCGGGCCGGCGCCCGTGCCGTCCCACAGCGCTGCCTGGGCGGTGGAGGTGGTCGGCCTGGTGACGCCGACCCTGGCCAGCTCGCCTCCGGCCAGCGCGTTGAACAGCGACGACTTGCCGCTGCCCGTCGCGCCCGCGAGCGCGGCCACCGTGTGGTCGACCGAGAGGCTGCGCCGTGCCCCTGCCCGCTCGGCCACCTCCAGGGCCGCCGCGACCGGCTCGGGAGGGAGCCTGCCCTCCGCCAGCTCGGCCGCCTCCAGCAGGCCGGCCAGCCGGTCGTCCAGCGAGGGGCCCTCCTTGCGCCGCAACAGCTTCACGCCTCCTCCCCCGCACCGGGTTCCGGCCGGTTCCGCTCGCCTGTCTCGCCCGAGGGCAGCTCGGCCTTGTGGTCGCGGACCGCCTCCGCCGCCTTGACCAGCTCGGCCGCCATGTCCTCCGGCACCGCGACCTCCTCCAGCAGCGCCGTGAACCTGGCCGCCTCCGCGTCCAGCAGCTTCTGCACCCTGGCTCGCAGGTCCTCCCTCGCCTTGGCCGTCAGCGTGCGCACCGCCTGGTCTCCGAAGATCGCCTCCAGAACCTTCTGCGACAGCACCGACGTGCCGCCCGCGATGCCGATCTCCACGCCCGTCAGCCCGCCGGTGGAGGCGAAGACGGCGAGCATCAGCAGCAGCCCCGCCCCGTTGATGCCGAAGGAGGCCACCCTCGCGGTGGTGCGCTTCTCCTCACCTTCCGCCCTGACGAGGTCGAGGACGTAGTTCTGCCATCCGCGCACCACGTCGTCGTAGTCGATGCCCGACGAGGCGCGCCCCAGCCTGGCCGCCGCGACCGCCCCCGCCTTGTTCAGGAGGTCCATGCCGCCGGGCGCCGCCGTCCAGCCGTCGAGCGCCCGCTCGGCCGCGCCGTCCGCCGCGCCCCTGATCAGCGAGGCGACCCCGCTCTCCAGCGCCACCCGCAGCCTGACCTGCGGCGCCTGCCCGCCGGTGAAGAAGGCCGACAGCCGGTCACGCAGCCAGCCGATGCGGGATTCGAGCGAGCGCATGAGGTCGCCGGTCCCGATGAAGTCCTGCCATCTCGCCATCACCTCCCCGCGCAGCAGCGAGCCGTCCCTCATGCCCTCGTCGAAGTCGGCCATCCCGCCCGAGTAGGCGGCGGAGACGATCTCGGCCAGCCGTTCGGCGCCCTTGCGCTGCTGGGCGACGGCGGACGCCAGCGCGGGCACCCTGTTCGTGAGGCTGTCCAGCGCCCCCGCGAGCGTCTGCCGCACCACCCGCGCCCGTGCGGCCGAGGAGGCGGCGAGCCCGGACAGCCATTCAGTGATCGGCCGCACGGCGTCGGGGTGCAGGCGCCCCTTCTCGCTCAGCAGCACCGCCTCCTGCACGGTGAACAGCGGCGTGCCCGCGAGGCCGTTGACCTCCAGCAGGCGGGCCAGGTCGGCGGAGACGGGCTCGACCGCGTCGGGCGGCACCCTGTCGAGGATGATCGCGAGGGCGGTGCTCCGTTCGCGCGCCGAGCGCAGGAAGCTCCACGGAACCTCGTCGGCGTAGCGGGCCGCGGTGGTGACGAACAGCCACAGGTCGGCCGCCGCGAGCAGCTGCGACGCCAGCTCCCTGTTCGCGGTCACCACCGAGTCGATGTCGGGCGCGTCGAGCAGCGCCAGGCCCTGCGGCAGCGAGGGCACCGTCACCACCCGCAGCGTTCCCGGATCACCCGAGGACCCCGTCACCCGCGGCAGCCCCGGCAGGACCTCCAGGGACATGAACCAGGGCGTGTCGGCGGCGCTGACGGCCAGCGTCGGCGCCAGCGTGGTGGGCCGCAGCACGCCAGGCTCGGAGACGTCGGCCCCCACCAGCGAGTTGACCAGCGTCGACTTGCCGGCGCCCGTGGACCCCCCGACCACGGCCAGCAGCGGCGCGTCGATCGCCAGCAGCCTGGGCAGCAGGTAGTCGTCCAGCTGTCCCCTCAGCTCGCGCAGCGCCCGCCTGTCGGCCTCCACCTCGCCGATGGCCAGGGGGAACAGGTCGGCGGAGAGCAGGCGCCGCAGAGAACGCAACGCCTCGAGGAGGTCCATGCAACCACGCTAGTCATTGGAATCGCCCGTGTCGGACCGCCACGGCGGATATTTGTGGCACATCTTCCTCACGAGTCCGGCGGTGGCTCCCTGAGCACATACCCGACGCTCCGCAGCGTGTGGATGAGCCGTGGCTGCACGTCGTCGACCTTGCGCCGCAGGTACGACACGTACGACTCGACCACTCCCGCGTCGCCGCCGAAGTCGTAGTTCCACACGTGATCGAGGATCTGCGCCTTGGACAGCACCCTGCCCGCGTTGGCCATGAAGTAGTGCAGCAGCTTGTACTCCGTCGGCGACAGGTGCACCTGCCGCCCGCCACGCCACACCTCGCGCTCGGTCTCGTCCAGCACCAGATCGGCCACCTGCAGGCGGGCGCCGCCCACTTCCCCCCTGGTACGGCGGAGCACCGCCTGCACCCTGGCCAGCACCTCCTCCAGGCTGAACGGCTTGGTCACGTAGTCGGAGCCGAGCCCGAGCCCGGTCAGCTTGTCGTCGACCGCGTCCCGCGCGGTCAGGAAGAGCACGGGCGCGTCCAGCCGCTTGGCCACCTCGAACCCGTCCAGGTCGGGCAACATCACGTCGAGCACCACGAGATGGGGCCTGGCCCGCTCGGCGATCTCCACGGCCTCCAGGCCGTCGGCGGCGGTCAGCACCTCGAAGCCGGAGAAGCGCAGGCTGGCGGAGAGCAGGTCGCGGATGCTCGGCTCGTCGTCCACCACCAGGATCAACGCCTCAGGTGTGTTCACATCCGCCAGGGTGCCGCAGCAGGCTGAGGAAAAGCTGAAGGGTTACTCAGGAGCGAGTGGGAGTTCTACCCTGAACGTCGCGCCCTCGCCCGGCACGCTGCGGACGACCACGCTGCCGCCGTGCGCCTCCATGAGCGCCTCGACGATCGCCAGGCCGAGGCCGCTGCCCCTGTCGTCCTCCGACCTGCGGGCGCGGGCCGAGTCGGCGCGGTAGAAGCGCTCGAAGACCCTTTCGGCCTGCTCCGGGGTGAGCCCTGGCCCCTTGTCGACCACTTCGAGGAACACCGTGGCGCCGGTGGCGCCGACCCTGATCGTGACGGGCGTGTCCTGGGGTGTGTGGGTGAGCGCGTTGGACATGAGGTTGCCGACGACCTGGCGCAGCCGTACCTCGTCGCCGGAGACGATGAGGGCGGCGCCGCCGACGACCTCCAGCGAGATGCCGCGGTCGGGGGCCAGGAAGCGGGCGTCGTGGACGGCGTCGGCGGCCAGCGCGAGCATGTCGACGGGCCGCGTCTGCAGCGGGCGCTGCTGGTCCACTCTGGCCAGCAGCAGCAGGTCGTCGACCAGCAGGCTCATCCTGCCCGCCGCGCGCTCGACGCGGCCGAGCATCTCGGCGGGGTCGGCCTCGGGGTTCTGCCTGGCGTACTCGGCGAAGCCGCGGATCGTGGTCAGCGGCGTGCGCAGCTCGTGCGCGGCGTCGGCGACGAAGCGCCGCATCCGCTCCTCGGACCTGCTGGCCGCCTTCTCCGACGCGGTCCGCGCCGCGAACGCCGCCTCGATCTGGGCGAGCATGCCGTTGAGCGCGCGGGCGAGCCGTCCCACCTCGGTGCGCGGGTCGCCGTCCGGCACCCTTCTGCCGAGCTCGCCGCCCGCGATGGCCTCCGCCGTACGCTCGATCTCGGCCAGCGGGCGCATGCTCTTGCGCACGGTCGTGATGCCCACGACGGTCAGGATCAGCATGATGCCGCCGCCGCCGAGCAGCTCGATGAGCGCGAGCCTGCGGGTGATCTGCGTGACCTCGTCCAGGTCCATGGCGATCAGCACGGTGACGTTCTCCGGCCCGCGCGCCTGCTGCAACCGCCACTCCCCGTCGCCCGAGACGGCGGGGACGGTCGTGGGCACGACAGGCGGCGGCATGGGCACGACCGGCGGCGGCCGGTGGTCGGCGTCGAGGCCGCTGACCCACGTACCGCCCGCGTTGACGATCGCGTCGGGCTCCAGGACGAGGTTCTTCAGCCCTGGAGCGCCCTTGTGCTGGACCCGGATGAGCGCCCTGGCCGCCACCACGGAGATCTGCGTGTCGACCCTGTCGATGAGGTAGTTGTGCAGGACCGAGACGCTCAGCACGCCGATGAAGGTGAGCCCGAACGCCAGCAACAGGAGGGTCGCGGCGATGAGCCTGATCCTGAGGGTCATGGCTCGGGAGGGCTGCGCAGCACGTAACCCACGCCGCGCAGCGTGTGGATGAGCCGCGGCTCCTTGTTGTCGATCTTGCGGCGGAGCACGGACACGTACGACTCGACGATGCCCACCTCGCCCCTGAAGTCGTAGTCCCAGACGTGGTCGAGGATCTGCGGCTTGGACAGCACCCTGCCCGCGTTTGCCATGAGGTAGCGCAGGAGCTTGAACTCCGTCGGCGACAGCGACACGGCTCTGCCGCCCCTCCACACCTCGTGGCTCTCCTCGTCCAGCTCGATGTCGGCGAACGTCAGCCGAGGCGGCGGCGCCTGCGGATCTCCCGAGGTACGGCGGAGCACCGCGCGGATCCTGGCCACCACCTCCTCCAGGCTGAACGGCTTGGTGACGTAGTCGTCGCCGCCGATCGTGAGCCCGCGGATCTTGTCCTCCGTCTCGTCACGAGCCGTGAGGAACACCACCGGCGTGCCCTGCCCGCTGCTGCGCAGCCGCCGCACGACCTCGAACCCGTCCAGGTCAGGCAGCATCACGTCGAGCACGACGAGGTCGGGGCGGTGCCGCTGCACGGCGGTCACCGCGTCGAGTCCGTTCTTCGCGGTGGACACGTCGAAACCCGCGAACCTCAGGCTCGCGGCGAGTAGTTCGAGGATGTTCGGCTCGTCCTCGACGATCAGCAGGCGTGCTTCCACGGCGTCCATAGTGGCCATCACATCTAAGAATGCCCTTAACGGGCGAGTGCTGGGACAATCCCCGCGATATGCCTTGCTATCGCGAGGCTGGAGGTGGCGGCCGGAGAGGGCGCGTTGCGCACCAAAGCGATCCGCCCGTGGAGGTCGATCACGAAGTCGTCGACCATGCCGCCGTCCCGGGCCACCGCCTGGGCCCGCACGCCTCCCTCGGTCGGTTCGAGGTCGGCGGCGGTGATCGAGGGGACGTAGCGCCTGGCGGCCCTGACGAACGCGCCCTTGACGGCCGAACCGTACAGCTCCCTGAGGCCGGTGCGCCAGTGCCTGCGCGCCAGCCTGCGGGTGCCCTCCCAGGTCAGCAGCGCGCGCACGTCGCCGAGCACCGCGTTGGGCCCGACCAGCACCTCGCCGTCGATCCGCCTGGTCAGGTGAACGCCGAGGAAGGGGTAGCGCGGGTCGGGCACCGGGTAGATCAGGCCGCGCACGAGGTCCTTCGCCGATCCGGCCAGCGCGTAGTACTCGCCCTTGAACGGCACGATCCGCACCTCGCCCCGCTCACCCGCCATCCTGGCGACGGCGTCGGTGCCGAGGCCGGCGCAGGCCACGACGCTGTCGAAGGCGAACCTCCTGCGGCCCGCCAGCACCTCCACCTTGCTCGCGCTCTCGCGGATCGCCCTCACCGGGTGGGCCAGCCGTACCGAACCGCCCAGCTCGGCCACGTCACGCGCGAGCCTGCGCGCGACGGCGGGGAAGTCGGCGATCGCGGTGTGCGGCGAGTGGACGGCGGCGACGCCGACCGCGTGCGGCTCGACCTCGCGCAGGCCGAGCGCGTCGAGCTCGGCGATCCCCGGCACCCCGTTGGCCCTCGCCCGCTCGGCGAGGGCGCGCAGCGCGGGCCGCTCGGCCGCGGTGGAGGCGACCACCAGCTTGCCCACCTCCTCGTACGGCAGGCCGTGCTCGGCGCAGTACTCCCGCAGCAGCGCCACACCCTCCCTGCACAGGGTCGCCTTGAGCGAGCCCGGCGGGTAATAGATGCCCGCGTGCACGACCCCGCTGTTGTGGCCCGTCTGGTGGGCTCCGACCCTGTTCTCCCCCTCCAGGACGGTCACCTCGGCGCCCCTGGTGCGCGCGAGCTCCCGGGCGACGGCCAAGCCGACGATGCCCGCCCCGATGACGCCGATCCGCTCTGTCATGAGGTCAAGTGTCCTTCGGCGATGAGCCACCTCACGGTGTCCTCGATGGTGTTCTCCACAGGTCTCAGTGTGATCCCCAGCTCGCGCAGCGTCGGGACGTCGTCGGTGGGGACGAGCGTCAGCATGAAGTCGGCGGCGTCGCGGGTCAGCGGGTAGTCGATGGGGACGACGCGTTTCAGCACGTCGAGCGTGGAGCCCAGCGTCCTCAGCAGTGCGCCTGGCACCCTGAACCGCCGCGCCCGCCGTCCCGTGACGTCCTCGCAGACCGCCGCCACCTGCTCCCAAGTCAGGAAGTGTCCGCCTAGAAGATAGCGGCGAGCGCCCTTGCCCGGGGTGAAACACCGGGCGAGAGCGAGGGCCAGGTCGCGCACGTCGAGCACGCTCACCCCGCCGGGCACGATCGGCCAGCCCTGCCGCAGCCCCGCTCTGAAGCCCTCGTTGAGCGCGTCGAGCGTGGGCTGACCCGGGCCTGCGACGCCGCCGGGGTAGACGATCGTCACGCCTTCGAGGTCTCTGGCGTAGCGCTCGCCGTACAGCTTGGTCATGCCGTACGCGTTGCGCGGCTTGGCCAGCGGGCTGTCCACGGTGATGACCGGCTCACTCGGCGGTACGAACACCGCGACGGTGGACAGGTGCACGACCGGGTCGAGACCCAGGTCCACGGCCTGCGCGAGCACGTTCTTCAGGCCGCGGACGTTCGCGCCGTGCAGGTCGACGTCGTGTCCCGTCAGACCCATGTCCGCGGCCGCGTGCAGGACGGCGTCACACTGCTCCAGAGCCTTGCGTACGGCTTCCGCGTCCCTGATGTCCGCCTCGTAGAGGACGCCAGGGACCTTGAACACCTTCCTCGCCTTTTCCGGGTTTCTCACCAGAAGGAGGCATTCATGGCCCGCCTCCCGCAACGCGGCGACCGCGTGGGAACCGATGAAGCCCGACGCACCCGTCACCAACACGCGCATGGCCAGGAAGCTAGCGCTTGGATGTTTCCCACCTCAATCGAACACGTGTACGATGAGATCGTGTACGTGCCTCCGGAATGGCCGTCCGAGGTCCGCACACCCGACGTTCCCGACTGGGAGACGTCCGCGGTGGCGTGGCTGCTCGACGCCGTCCCGCCCGACTACCGCGCCTACGAGGTGCTCCGCCGCCATCCGCTCGCGCTGGCCAGGATGGCGATCCACCACGTCCGCTCGGCCGTCGAGGCCGCCCGCGCCGGATACCGGACGGCGGCCGTCGAGCTGAAGGGTCAGCTCCCGCCGCACGCGATCGAGGCCGTGCTCGACACCTACCGCCGAGAGGGCCCCAGGCTCGTCGCGCTGGGCCGCTCGATCGAGGTCGTCGAGCGGGCCCTGCGCGGCGAAGGATTCACCGCAACCTTGCGACGGCGTCCCTGAGCCTGCGCACGTCACGCTTGCGCGCCTCGTAGGTCGCGCCCACCACGACGAGCAGTAGGCCGCCGAGCGCCATCGGCACCCACCTCGGCACGACGCCGAACAGGTCGGCGATCCACGGCGCCAGCTCCCGCACCGCCACCACCGCCACCGTGATCCCGCCCATGACGGTCGGCGCCTGCAACCGCCACCTGGCCCCCGCCAGCGTCACGACCAGCGCAGCCGCCCCCAGGAGCAGCGCCCGGAGCGGCGTGGCCTCCTGCACCAGGCTCGGCCCGAACGCCAACGCCAGACCGGGCGCGTACACCGGCCACGAGGACAGATCCCTCCCCCTCGCCCGCCACCACCCGACGACCAGCAGGAGCAGCGCGAACGGCAGCGTGTACGCCTCCACGACCCGCACGCCGAACGACGCCGCCACCGCGACCGCTTCGCCCGCCACGAGCACTCCCGCCAACACCATCCACCAGAACCGCACCTCCCCCGCCCCCGCACTCCCGGTCAACCCGCCCGCCGGACCACCGGCAGCCCCGGGTCGCACCGTCCAGGGGAGGCCCGTGAGCGTCGCACCACCCGCAGCCCCGGGTCGTGCGGTCCAGAAAAGTCCCGCGAGCGCCGCGATGGCGGCCAGCGCGGGCAGCACGACCAACGTCGCCGTCTCCACCGCCAGCGCCCACCCGAGCGCCAACGACCCGAGCCACAGCGCGGCCCCCGTGCTCGCCCACCGGGTCGCCGCTCCCCCACGCCCCCCGGCCGCCAGCCCCGCCGCGAGCGCCGCCGCCACGACCAGCACGACCAGCAGCGCCAGGTACGGCACCCGCACCGCCACCGGTACCGCAGCGACCACGACCGCACCCACCAGCACCCCGAACGCGGGCCGGGTCGCCAACGCGAGCACCGCCCCCGCCACACCCACCACGACCAGCGCCAACGGCCTGCCCCCCGTGAACGCCGGCGCGCCGCTCCACGCCTCGAACACCCGCAGGTACGCCCCCAGCGTCCCCACCAGCACGTCCCCGACGACCAGCAGCGCCACCGCCGCCATCACAACCGCCGTCACCCGCCCGACCAGCCCCGCCCACGAGTCACCCGGCCGGACGCTTCCGGATCCCACAGAAGATGCCGGGCCCGTCGGCGCGGGAGTCGGCGAGACGGCGCGCGTGCCGTACCAGCCGAGCAGTGCCAGCGCCGCGCCCACCGCGAGCCCGGTCGCCGCCGCGTCCCGGGGAAGGGCGCCGAGCCCGTCCAGCGCCGCCCACACCAGCCCCGTCCCCGCGAAGGACGCCCCCACCAGCGCCGCAGGCCTCCGGTACAGCGCACCCCACGCCACCAGCAACGCCCCCAGCACCGCGTACACCATCGGCCGCTGACCCACCGACCACAGCACCGCGAGCCCGCCCGAGACCCCTGCCAGCCACGCCCAAGGCGCGGACCCGAACCGCACCACGGCGAACGTGCATCCCAGCGCCACGATCAGCTGTACGCCAACCGCTACGGTGTACGGCAAGCCGTACGCCACCGGCGCCACCAACACCGCCGCTACCGCGAACACCGATGCCGCCCACCGCGCCCTGCCCACGATCAACGGCAGAGTCGCCAGCAGGGCGGAAACGACGGGGGCCGCGCGCAGCATGAGGGGCGTCCCGTCCCAGAACTCGTCGGCCATCACGGGCGCGTCCAGCATGGCGATCAGCGTTTGCGGCAGCACTGGGAACCCGCTGACCAGCGCGAGACCCGCCCCCGCGTAGGTGTACGACGTGCGGAGCCGTACGGGAAGCAGCCTGGCCACCGCCGTCACCGCCAACGCGGCCACGATGTACGGCACCACCCGCCATTCGTCGGGCAGCAACCCGAACACGAACCCGCCCGCCGCCACGACCAGCGCCGTCGCCGACCCAAGAGACGCAGCAGCCCTGCCGACCACACCCCCCGACCCGACAGACCCCGCACTCCCGCCCACGACGCCCGACCCGACAGACCGCGCACCGCCGCCGTCCACGAACCCCCCGGACCCGAGAGACGCGGCGCCCGCCTCATCCGTCGACCTGAACGCGACATACCCGCCGACCGCGGCCAGGACGACCAGCGCCGCCGCGTGCCACGCCCCGTGGAAGCCGAACGAGGCGAGCCCCGCCCACAGCAGCGCGATCGTCCCCGTGAAGGCGAGGCAGACGGTCGCCGTCACCCGAAGACCCCGGTCGCGCGAGGCGAAGGTCCAGATGGCGGCGTCCAGCACCACTGTTGCGGCCAGCGCGGCACTCGACCAGCCGTAGCCCTCGCCGACGGACAGCAACGGCAGGGGCATCTGCATCAGCACGACCGCGAGCGGCAGCGGCACCTTCAGCGGCAACACCCTGCCGTAGACGGCGGCGGTCACGGCCACCACCACGAGCGTGGCCGCCGCGTAGTCCCATCCGTCCAGGCCGTCGACCAGCCCGACCCTGCGCGCCGCGTACCCGTCGAGCAGCATCAACGCCAGCCCGAGCACGCCGATGGTCTCCGCGGTCGCGTTGAGCCCGCGTTTGAGCAGCAGCGCCGGTACGGCCAGCGTCACCCCCGTCAGTCCCGCCAGGATCGCGGCCCTGCCACCGATGCCGAGGTGCCCCCAGCTCACGACCGTGAACACGATCGCGGCCACGGCCAGCATCAGGCCGCCGAGGATGAGCAGCACGTTCTGCGCCGTCCTCTTCGACACCTCCCCCCGCCCGGCCTCGCCGGGCCCACCAGCAGTCCCGACGCCCACAGGCGTCCCATCGGGCCCGACATCGGACCTGGGCGGTGCCTGGACACCCGAGGGCACGGATCCACCGTCCGCCGCCCCCGGGGGACCCCCTGCTGGGCCCGCACCGGGCGGGACGCTCGTCTCAGACCGTGCACCTGCTGGTCCTTCGACAGCGCCAGGCGCGGCGGCCCCCTCGTCGGGAGCCGATGGCACGCCCTGCCGTACCGCCTGACCCAGGAAGCGGGCGCGGTCGGCGCGCAGGAGCGAGAGCAGATGCTCCCGACGCCCCTTCAGCTCCACCTCGCGCGCCCTGAGCCCCGCCAGCGCCCCGTCGACCTGCCAGAGCTCCACCGCCACAGGCCCCGCCAGCGGCAACGCGCACCGAGGACAGGCGGCCACGGGCCCGGTGATGAGAAGCCCACAATCGGGACAGTTCACGTGCATGCCGAGAACAATGCCGCAACCACTTGATGATCGCTTGCGTGCGGATACTCAGATGGAGCTGAGCATCCCGACTCAGCGCGTCTTCTTCGCGATGACCGTGATCACCCCCGTGGCCCCCAGCGCCACCGCCAGCCACACCAGGATGTCCCGCCCAGTGATCCCACCACGAGGGTTCGCCTTCTCCGCACCCGCTGCGGGCGTGACCTCCTCCTCCGACGACGCCTTCTTCCCTGACGCGACCCTCTCCTTGGGCCGTGCCGACGAGGAGGGCAGCGCCTTGGCGGGCAGCGGCACGCGGTAGACCGGGCTGTTGGCCCCCTCGCTCCCCGTCAGCAACGCCTTGCCGTCCCTGGTGTACGCGATCGACTCCGCCTGGTCCAGCGCGGGCATCGACACCTTCGCCACCTGCTCGTCGAGTGCGCTGAACACCGTCGCGGAGAAGTAGGTACGGATGACGAAGCTCGACCCGTCGGGCGCGTAGGCCGCGTCCGTCGCCATGATCGGCGCGGAGCCCACCCTACGCAGGATGTTCGTCTTGTTCGTCCGCAACCGCCTGGGCGCCTCGTAGATCCCCCCGGCGAACTGCTTGGTCACCACGAACAGCTGACCGGTCTTCGGGTTGACCATGATGCCTTCGGCGTTGTGCCCGCCGTCCTCGTACTTGAAGCGGTAACGCACCGCAGGCAGGGTGGCGTCGCGCAGGGTGGAGGGCTCCGGCACCTTGTAGATCGAGATGTCGGGCCACGCGCCGTCGAAGTTGTCGCCGATGTCGGCGAGCCACAACACCCCTCGCCCCGTCACGGGGTCCTTGACGGCGGCCATCGCCTCCCAGTCCCGCGCCTCCGCGCCCCGCAGGGTGAAGGTCGCCTTGGTCTTCCCGTCGTCGCCCAGCGCGTAGAGGATCGGCCCGGCGTTGCTGTCGTTGTGGGTGTAGACGACACCGTCCTTGGTCGGCGAGAGCGCCAGCCCGCTCGACTCGGTGATCCTCGGGTCGGAGATCTTGAACGCGACCTTCTCCCGCTCACCCCGAGCGGGCGTCGACGAGGGCCCACCCCGCGCGGGCCCGACACCGGCACGCGCCAACGAGCCCACCTCCGCGAGCGCGGCACCCGCCCGAACCGAGGCGACGGACGCGGGAGCAGCGGGCGCCGAACCAGCGGATGTCGAATCAACGCGCGTCGAATCAGCGTGCGTCGAGACGGCGAAGACAGGAGCCACCGGCGGCACGATCGCCACCACGAGCCCAGCAAACGTGCGAACCAGGACTTCCCCCATTCGCCCATCATGCCCCAGCGATGACCATCCCTACCCGAGCGCTGTGCCGGAAGAAACCGCCGCCCTGCAGGATCGCCAGGAGGACGTTGTTGGCCAGCATGGCCGTCCACAGTCCCGCCAGGCCCCAAGCCTCCACGACCGGCCCCGCCGCCACGGCCAGCAGACCCCAGCCGATGGCGAGGAAGCACAGGCTCAGGCTCGACCTCTTCATCGCGGTCAGGGCGAAGCCCATCACCGCCGACGCCCCCTCCGCCAGCGTCGACGCGAGCGTGATCACCATCACGGCCGACACCTGCGCGCGTACCGCCGCGTCGCCCGTGAAGGAGCGGATGAGCGGGCCGTCGAAGGCCAGCACCAGGAGCGCGCCGCCCAGCCCCCCGCAGACGGCCAGGGTGAGGGCCACGCGGGCGGCGTGCCGTCTGCCGGGGCCTCCTCCTGCACGGGCGATCTCCGGCACCGCCGCCTGGGCCACGGCGAGTGCGGGCACCATCAGGAACCCGGTCAGCGAGTAGAGGATCGCGTGCGCCGCCGACCCCGTGACCCCGGTTCTGGCCGCCGCGTAGGCCATCACGCCCAGCCCGCCGAACTTGATCAGCATCGTCCCCGACAGCGGCAGACTGACCCTGGCGATCGTCCTGATCTCCCTGAAGCGCGGACGTCCTCTGCCGACCGCCCGTCCGAGCGCCCGGCGCAGGGCGCGGTTCGCCACGGCCGCGCCGGTGACTGAGGAGCACAGGAAGGCCAGCCCGGCACCGGTCAACCCCCACCACGGCACCAGCAGCGGCACCAGGACCACGATCACCGACGTGGCCGCGATGCTCGCCCACAGCACCTTCCCGCTGTGGCCGAGCGCGACGAGCACGGTGTTCACGCCGCCGTTGGCGGCGGTGACGAGCAGGGAGCAGGCCAGTGCGTACGGCAGGACGCCGAACCCCTCCACCCTGGCCCCGCTCACGACGGCGATGAGGGGAGCGGAGGCAACGACGATCGCGCCTGCCGTACCGATGAGGAGGGCCAGCCAGCGGGCGTCGCGCAGGACGGGGAGCGCGGCGGTGGGGTCGTCGCGGTGCGGGGCGACGAAGGGCGCGAGCCCGCGCAGACCGCCGATGACGGCCATGGAGGCGGGGTGGTGGACGGCCATGGTCAGGGCGAACGCGGCCAGGGCGGACGTGTCGTGGCGGCCCAGCACGGAGGTGACGACGAGGGAGCCGGCCAGCCCGGTGACGGAGGACAGGAGGAGCGGAAGCGCGGCGGTCGCGATGGTGCGATGCATGAAACGCACAATCCCGAGGCGATCAGCACCTCGGGACTGATGATCATCATACCCGTAGGGTCTCCCTGCCGACCCCGGCAAGGAAAACGGGTGCGGGGCTGGCCTGGAGTGGGCTCCAGGTTCTTAGGGTGGGTCTCATGGAATACGTGAACCTTGGACGCAGTGGCCTCAAGGTCAGCCCGCTCTGTCTCGGCACGATGAACTTCGGTCCGCAAACCACGGAGGAAGACTCCTTCGCGATCATGGACAGGGCCCACGAGCTGGGTCTCAACTTCTTCGACACCGCCGACGTGTACGGCTGGAAGATCGGCGAAGGCGTCACCGAGAGCATCGTCGGCCGCTGGTTCGCCCAGGGCGGCGGCCGCAGGGAGCGGACGGTCATCGCCACGAAGTTCCACGGCAAGATGGGCGAGTGGCCGAACGAGAGCATGCAGTCCGCCCTGCACATCCGCAGGGCCTGCGATGCCTCGCTCAAGCGGCTCCAGACCGACTACATCGACATCCTCCAGGCGCACCACATCGGCAGGGAGACCCCGTTCGACGAGTTCTGGGAGGCGATCGAGGTCCTCCGCCAGCAAGGCAAGATCATCTACGCCGGCTCGTCGAACTACGCGGGCTGGCACATCGCCAAGGCGCAGGAGACGGCCGCGAGGCGCAACACGTTCGGCCTCGTCAGTGAGCAGAGCCACTACAACCTGCTCACCCGCGCGGTCGAGCTGGAGGTGCTGCCCGCGTGCGAGGACTACGGCCTCGGCGTCATCCCGTGGAGCCCGCTGGCGGGCGGTCTGCTCGGCGGCGTGCTCCGTAAGATCGACAAGGGTCGCTCGGCCGCCGAGCACATGGTCAAGGAGCTGGACAAGCACCGCGACAAGATCGAGCAGTACGAGGCGTTCTGCGACGAGCTCGGCGAGGACCCCGCGCACGTCGGCCTCGCCTGGCTGCTGACCAGGCCCGCAGTGGTCGCGCCGATCATCGGCCCGCGCACGATGGAGCAGCTCGAAGGCACCATGCGGACGCTGGAGATCACGCTCGACGACAAGGCCCTCGCCCGTCTCGACGAGATCTTCCCTGGCCACAAGACCGCGCCCGAGGACTACGCCTGGTGACGCGCTAGATCGGGGGTTCGAGTGGCGCCTCGTCGGCCGGAATCCGCCTGCGGCTCCTCCGGCCGACGAACCAGTACCCGAAACCGCCGAACACGATGCCCGTCACGCAGGTCCAGATCCACCACGCGTGGTCAGGCCCTGGCCGTACGATCAGCAGCACGACCAGCCCGACCGCCCACAGCGCGGTCCCGCCGAGCACCGCCGCCCTGTCGTTGGTCTCGAGCGGCTCCGGATCCGGACGCCATGCCTGCTTCACGTCAGCCAGCCTAGTCGACGTGCCGTTTCGCGCGATATGGCGGCAAATCCGTCTCGATAAGGTCGCGAAGTCTTTCCGCAGGTGGCATGCCCTGCCACTCTTCGCGCGTGAAAGACACCCTTATCCCTCCCGCATCAGGGCTTGACCGATTCTTCTCCATCACCGCGCGGGGCTCGACCGTGTCCCGCGAGGTGCGCGGCGGCTTGGCCACGTTCTTCACGATGGCCTACATCGTCGTGCTCAACCCGATCATCATCGCGACCGTCAAGGACGCCGACGGCCAGTTCATCGGCGACGGCCTGGTCGCTAACGTCCCGCTGGTCGCCTCGGGCACCGCGTTCGTGGCGGGCCTGCTGTCGATCCTCATGGGCGTGGTCGGCAGGGTGCCGTTCGCGATGGCGGCGGGCCTCGGCCTCAACGCGTTCGTGACGTACGGCATCGCCTCCCAGATGTCGTGGGAAGCGGCGATGGGCCTGGTCTTCCTGGAGGGCGTCATCATCGGCATCCTCGTGCTGACCGGGTTCCGCGTGGCGGTGTTCAACGCCATCCCCGTCCAGTTGAAGACCGCGATCAGCGTCGGCATCGGCCTGTTCATCGCGCTGATCGGCTTCGTGGACGCCGGTTTCGTCCGCCGCGTCGCCGCGGGACCTCCGCTGGAGATGGGCATCTCGGGCGCGCTGTCCTCGTGGCCGCTGTTCGTCTTCATCCTCGGTCTGCTGGCCACGGCCGTGCTCGTGGCGCGCAAGGTGAAGGGCGCCATCCTCATCGGCATCGTCGGCACCACCGTGCTGGCGGTGATCGTCGAAGCGCTGACCAAGTCGGGCCAGGCGTCCAAGACGAACCCCTCAGGCTGGCAGCTGAACGTGCCGGCCCTGCCCAAGGACGTCTTCGGCTTCCACAACCCGCTCACCCTGTTCACCGAGTTCGACCCGTTCGGCGCGTTCAGCCAGGTTTCGGTGATCCTGGCGATCCTGTTCGTCTTCACCCTGCTCGTCACCGACTTCTTCGACACCATGGGCACCATCGTGGGCGTCGGCCGCCAGGCGGACCTGGTCGACGAGAACGGCCAGCTGCCGCGCACCCGCGAGATCCTGCTGGTCGACTCCATCGGCGCGGCGGCGGGCGGCGCGGGCTCGGTCTCGTCGAACACGACCTACATCGAGTCGGCCTCCGGCGTGGCCGAGGGCGCGAGGACCGGTCTGGCCAGCGTGGTCACCGGCGCGCTGTTCCTGCTGTCGATGCTGGTCGCACCGCTGGTCGTCGTCGTTCCTTACGAGGCCGCCGCGCCCGCGCTCGTCGTGGTCGGCTTCATGATGATGACGGCGGTCAGGGAGATCGACTGGCTCGACTTCGACATCGCGATCCCGGCGTTCCTGACGATCGTGCTCATGCCGTTCACCTACTCGATCTCGAACGGCATCGGCGCGGGCTTCGTCAGCTACGTGCTGATCCAGGCGGTCAGGGGCAGGAGCCGCGACGTCCACCCGCTGCTGTGGGTGGTCGCGGGACTGTTCGTGGTGTACTTCGCGCTCGGCCCGATCAGGAGCCTGCTGGGCGTGTGACGTTCCTGGCCGGCTCGGCCACCTCCACCCCGGAGGACAGGCCGAGCCGGCCCGGCGCTCCCTCTCCGCCGAGAGCGCGTCGACGGCCGCCCCCAGGCCGAACCAGGCCCGCCGCGACCCAGAATAGGTAGTGCACGGCGAGCTGTATCAATGGGTGAGACGAGACGGCCGGAGGGAATAGCGTGGGACCGCATATAGTTAGCAAGGGTAATGAGACGTGCTAATGAATCCCCCTCACAAGATCGACCTGCGCAGCGACGCAGGCCTGGCTTCAGCCCTGCGCGTATCCCTGGCGCGGCTGACCAGGCGACTCCGACGACAGGCGGCGGCGCACAGCCTGACACCCACGCAGTTCGCGACGCTCGCCGCCGTGGAACGGCATTCAGGGATAACCCCCGGCGAATTGGCCGAGCTCGAGAAGGTGCAACCGCCCTCGATGACTCGGGTGATCGCCGCGCTCGAGGATCGCGGATTGGTCGCGCGATCACCGCACCCGACCGACCGGCGGCAGGTGACCGTGGCGGTGACCGACTCCGCCAAGGCGCTGCTGAAGGAGGAGCGCCGGCTGAAGGAAGCGTGGCTGACGCAGCGCTTGAAGGAGCTGACACCCGAGGAGCGGGCAGTGCTCCGGCAGGCGGCGCCGATTCTGGAGAAGCTCAGCAAGATATAGAGCCTGACGAACCCAGGACCGGGATGTTCCGGTCTCTCAAGGTTCACAACTACCGGCTGTTCGCAGCCGGTGGCGTCGTCTCCAACGTCGGCACCTGGATGCAACGCACCGCCCAGGACTGGCTGGTGCTCGACCTCACTCACGGCAGCGCGGCGGCCCTCGGCACCACGACCGCGCTGCAGTTCCTCCCGCAGCTGATGTTCGGGCTGTTCGGCGGCGTGCTCGCCGACCGCTACCCCAAGCGCCCCGTCCTGCTGGTCGCCCAGTCGCTGATGGCGATGCTGGCGCTGACGATGGGCGTCCTGACCGTCACGGGCTCGGCCCAGGTCTGGCATGTCTACACGATGGCCTTCCTGCTCGGCATCATCTCCTGCGTGGAGGTGCCGACCCGGCAGGCGTTCGTGGTCGAGATGGTCGGCCGTGAGGACCTGCCCAACGCGATCGCGCTGAACGCCTCGATCTTCAACCTGGCCCGGGTGGTCGGCCCCGCGCTCGCGGGCGTGCTCATGTACGCCATCGGCACCGGCCCGATCTTCCTGCTGAACGCGCTGACCTTCGGCGGCGTCATCTCGAGCCTGCTGCTCATGCGCAAGGCGGAGCTGAACCCCGCCGAGCTCGTCCCGAAGGCGAAGGGCCAGCTGCGCGAGGGCCTGCGCTACGTCGTGGAGCGCTCGGAGCTGCTGCTGCCGATCCTGGTGATCGCGTTCATGGCGATGTTCACGCAGTCGTTCTCGATGTCGATCGCGCTCATGGCCCGCCAGGTCTTCGGCCAGGGAGCCTCGTCGTTCGGCGTGGCCTCCAGCGCCTTCGCGATCGGCGCGCTCGCCGGCGCCCTGCTGGCGGCCCGTCGCGCCCGCCCGACCCGCAAGCTGCTCGTCGCGGGCGCCGTCGGGTTCGGCCTGTTCCAGGTGGTGGTGGGCCTGGCCCCGTTCTACCCGGTCTACCTCCTGCTGCTGGCCCCCACCGGCATCGCGCTGATCACCGTCAACACCGCGGCCAACTCGCTGGTCCAGATGTCCACCTCGCCCGACATGCGCGGCCGGGTCATGGGCATCTACGTGCTGGTCTTCACCGGCGGCGCCCCGGTCGGCGCCCCGCTGATCGGCTGGATCGCCGACCTCGGAGGACCGCGCGTCGGCGTCATGATCGGCGGAGTGCTCACGCTCGCGGGCACCGGCCTCGCCATCATGCTCACCCGCCTGATCGGCGCCCGCCGTACCCGTCCGGTGCTCGCCACCGCGTGATCGCCGGCGACGCATGACCTCAGCCCCGCCCGCCGGTCTAGGACCGCGGGCGGGACAATCGGTCATGTGAGACTGTTCGCCGCGATCATCCCTCCGCCCGAGATCCTCGACGAGGTGGCGGCCGCGCTGAGGCCCGTCACGGGGCTGGTAGAGGGGGTCCGCTGGCCCGACCGCGCCACCTGGCACCTCACGCTCGCCTTCTACGGGGAGGTGCCCGAGCGCGTCCTTCCCGATCTCCAGGTACGGCTGGCCCGCGCCGCCGCCCGCCACCCCGCCAAACACCTGGCCTTCACCGGCGCCGGCGCGTTCTCCAAACGCGTGCTCTGGCTGGGCCTCACCGGCGACCCTCTCGTACGGCTCGCCGCCTCCGCGAGCGCCGCGGGGAGGCGGGCGGGAGCCGTACAGGTCGATGACAAGCCCTTCCGCCCCCATCTCACGATCGCCCGCGCCAAGCACCCCACAGACCTGCGACCGCTGGTGGAGGCGCTGTCGTCGTTCGAGGGGTCGAGCTGGTCGGCCGATTCGGTCCATCTCGTCCGCAGCCATCTGGGGTCGTCGGTGAGGTACGAGTCACTCGGACATTGGGCGCTCGCACCCGATGAGCGGGGTTAGGCTGCACCGCGTGGACCGTCCTCGTTTCTGGCTTCTGCCGACCGTGCTGGGCTTGCTGCTGCTCATCGTCATCGTCGGCGCGGTGCTGACCTGACGGCGGCCGCGCCTCAGCCTCTCCTCCCCCAGATGCGGTGGGAGTCGGCCAGCGGGTAGTCCGCGTCGTGGGGCGTGACGTCCCAGATCCTGGTCCGGCGGCGCTCCGGCTCGAATCGCGGCCAGCCGGGATCGCCCGAGGTGGCGAAGGCGGCCCAGGCCGTACGTCAGGACAGGTCGGACTCCGCGAGCAGGAGCGGCACCGCCGAGGGGTCGCGCAGCAGGGCGGCCACGGCGAGCCGGTCGTTCCACTGCCCCGTCGCCCACGCCAGCCCGCGCGCCAGCCCGTCGACCCCGTCGCAGTGGACCATCCCGTCGAAGTAGCGCCAGGCGCACGGCATGCCGTCGACCAGCAGCTTCTCGTGCTCCACGTACACCTCGGGAGTCGACGGCAGCAGCGACTTCACCTCAGCCGGCACCGGCCGCTCCACGCCCGACGAAGTGACCTGCCCCGTCACCAGCTCGCCCGCCAGCGGCAGGTCGACCAGCTCCGACAGCGCCTCGGCCAGGTCGAAGGGCGCCAGCACCAGCGGCCGGTCGGTCACCAGCTGCAGCAGGTCGGGGGCCTCGACGACCACCGCGTCGTCGGCCGAGGCGATGACGATGTCACCGCCGAGGACGGCCCGCACGGCGGACGGCGGCGCCACCCGCGAGGGCTCGACGGCCGCCAGCGCCATCCACAGCGCCCGCAGCTGGGCTCTGTCGACGGTGACCGACGGGTCCGCCAGGAGCTCCAGGAGCTCCTCAGGCCCACCGTGAGAGGACAGGAGGTCGGACAGCGTCGTGCGTACCCCCAGCATCGCCAGCGCGCCGGCGTCGAGCGCTGAGGGCGCCTCCTCGTACAGCCCGGTCAGCAGCGGGTCGGCTCCGGGAAGGCGCAGCTCCACGGGCCGCCGCCCGTCGAGGACCCGGTGGGTGGACAGCCACCAGGCGGTGTAGGAGGGCACCTCGACGCCCTCGACGCGCAGCGGGAGCAGTGCGCCCCGCAGCGGCGGCCTGGTGATCAGCGCGAGCGCGGCCGGCCAGTCGGCGACCAGCTCCAGGTCGCGGATCGCGGTGAACTCGGGCACCACGGGCGGCACGTCCAGCGAGGGCAGCAGGTCGAGCACGAAGTCGAGCCAGGCGTCCTCCTCGTCGAGGTCGTGGTCGCACGAGTCGACGTCGAGCAGCACGTCGGAGTCGTTGACGACGGCGAACCCGTCGAGCACGCCGACCGCGGTGAGCACGCGCGCGTCGTAGGTGTCGGCTGCCGTGCCGAAGCCCGCGTCGTCGACGAGCAGCCCCGCCAGCGCGCCCGAGGGCAGCAGCAGCTCACCCGCCGGGTAGAGCGAGCCGTCGTCGCCGCGCAGCGCCAGCTCCGACAGCCACGGCTCCTCGCCCGCCGTCAGCCCCGCCGCGTCGACCAGGGACAGGACGGCCCGCGCCACGGCGTCGGGGTCGTCGCTCTCGAACGACTGCGACACCGCCGTCTTGGTCAGCGGGTCGTCGAGGACGGTGCGCGGCGTGGCCTCGAAGGCCCCGAGGCGCAGCAGCAGCGGATGCGCCGCGTCGGGGTGGACGATGCGCAGGCCGAGCGGCGCGAGGTCGAGCTGCGCGCTGAGGACGAGCGTGCCACGCGGCCCCCGCACGAGCCGCCCGTCGGCCAGCGGCACGGGCAGCGCGCCGAGCGCCTCGGGGTCGTCGCCCGGCAGCACCTCGTAGAGGGAGCGCCACCACGAGGCGTCACGCCCCTCGATCGCCTCGCCGGACAGCTGGTCGACCACCTCGGCCAGCTCCACCCTGCGCACGCCGAGCGCGGACAGCGCGGGATGACGCGACGGCCATCCGGCGGGCAGCAGGCCGGGGACGATCTCGGCCAGCACCGCGAGCAGCTCGCCCGAGCCGTGGACGGCGGACGCCTCCCTGCCCGAGACCACCCACCCGTCGGCGGACGGCTCGCGCACCGGGTGCTCGACCTGCCACGCGGCGTCGGGGTCGTAGAGCGCGGCGTCGTCGAACGAGGGCGAGCTCACCACGGGGGCGGGCGCCGACAGCGCGGGCAGCAGCGGCACGTCGGGCAGCAGGCGCAGGATCGCGCGGCGGATGCGGGCGTCGAGCTCGCCCTTGCCCATGAGCGCGGGCACCAGGTCGAGCAGCCGGGGAGTGCGCGGCAGCTCCTCGAGCAGCCTGACGTAGGTCTCGGCGACGCGCGCGATGAGGAAGTCGGTCAGCTTCCCCTTGGCGACGTGGCGCCTGTCGGTGGCCATCGGGAAGGAGGCGATGAGCAGCGCGGGCAGGTCGAGCGGCTCGTCGGAGGGCGTCGGCGCGTGGACGACCTGCGGCACGGGCAGCGGACCCGCCTCCAGCGGCACGGCCCAGCGCACCGACCAGTAGGGCCTGGCGCGTTCCTCGGTCGGCCGGTCGGCGAAGTAGGCCGCGACCTCCTCGGCGGAGAACTCGCCCGAGGCGGAGACGACGTGCCAGCCCGAGGGCTCGACCGTGCGGGTGACCCCGTCGACCGTGATCTCGATCGAGGTCAGCGCGGGCATGCCGAGCAGCAGCGCGGGGCTCGTCTCCTCGAGCATCCGCCGCACCGCCGCCACGGCCGAGGGGCGCAGCGGCAGCCGTACGGACGTCTCGAAACCGTCGGGCACCTCGATCGAGGCGGGGAACGGCAGCCGCAGCAGCGGCACGTGGCCCTCGCGGGAGACCAGCTCGGCGGCGAGCACGGGCTCGGCGGCCACCAGCTCCGTCGTCTCCTCGCGCGACCAGCGGACCGCTCCCGTCGAACGCGAGCCGATCGAGGGCTCGTCGCAGACGGACACGATCGCCGCGAACCCGACGCCGAAGCGCCCGGCCGCGCCCACCTGGTCGCGTTTGGCCGACACCCGCAGCGTCGACAGGCCCTCGACCCCCGCCGCGTCGAGCGGCGCGCCCGTGTTGGCGGCCGTGAGCACGCCGTCGCGCAGCTCCAGGCGCAGCACGCCCGGCACGCCCGCGCGCAGGGCGGCGTCGGCCGCGTTCTGCGCCAGCTCGACGATCAGACGGTCGCGGTAGCCGCCGAGGGCGAAGTCCTCTTCGGCGTTGGCGTCCTCCCGGAAGCGCGCGGGCGAGGCCTGCCAAGCCGTGAGTACGGCGGCGCGCATCCGGTCAGTGCCAAAGGTGTCCACGGGGCTAACTCCTAAAACGAGAGAGGGGCCACCGAAGGCTAGCGGTCCGTGCCGACAATCCTGATCAGGAGTGGCCGAGCTCCTCGGAGGCCGATTCGTCGACCGACCCCGACTCGTCCTCGATCAGGTCGTAACCCAGGTCGTCGAGGATCGGCGAGGCCTGCTCGACCGACGGCGGCATGACCGCGGCCTCGGAGTGGGCGCCGCAGCCGTGGTCGGCGGCGACGACCTTGCCGTCGTCGGGCGCGTACTCGTTGGCGCACACCCCGAACTCGCCCCGCAGGCCGCCCGCGAGCGGCCAGAAGAAGCCGCAGGTGGAGCACTGCGCGGGCGCGGCGTGGGCGATCGGCGTGTGCGGCCCGTGGTCGCCGGAGTGCCAGCGCTTGGCGGCGCGGTCCCTGCCGATGGCCGACAGCACCCTGGCCCTGCCGAGGCCGTACTCGAAGATCATCTGATGGTCGATCTCTTCGTCTGCCCCGCCGGTGAAGCCAGGGACGAGCCTGTCGTCGTCCTCGGAGGTGGGCAGCAGATCACCGACGCCCAGGTCGCCCGGCAGCAGCCGCTCGCTCCACGGCAGCCACGGCGGCGCGAGCATCGCCCCGGTTCCGGGCAGCAGGACGGCCTCGCTGACCGTGACGTTCTTGGCGCGGGAGGCGCGCGTCACGGTCACCGCCCATCGCCAGCCCCTGTAGGCCCGGTCGAGGCAGGCGAAATAATGTGTAACGATACGGTCGCCCTCGCCCTCGAACCCGAGGTGCTCACCGGGCTCGCCTGGTCTGGCGAGCCCTCGCGCGGCCTCCAGCGCGAGCTCGACGGCGGCGACACAGGCCTGATCAGGCGGGGAGACGCGGGTCCTGGTCCTGGTCAAAGGCCCGCTCCCGCCGCAAGGTGCTGTTCGCTCACACTCCATTCTCACCCATGGATGGACGTGCGAGCACCCGCGTCGGGTAAGACTGGTAAGCGTGGATCGTGTGCTGTCGTTGGTGAAACGGGTGACTCTCGCGCTTGGGCGGGCCAGCCGTTCGACCGCGAGCGGCACCAAGCGGGCCGGGCTGGCCACGGCGCGAGGCACCAAGCGGGTCGGGCTCGCCACGGCGAGCGGCGCGCAGCGGGTCGGCCACGCGACGCGACGGCTGACGCACGCCCAGGGCGCCGACCGCACGGGTCTCGGCCGCCTCATCGAGCTGACGGCGGCCAACAGCGCGGGCGACTCGCTCATCACGCTGGCGCTGGCCGGCACCATCTTCTTCGGCCTGCCCGTGAACGAGGCGCGCGGCCAGGTGGCGCTCTACCTGGTCATCACGATGATCCCGTTCGCGGTGGTCGCGCCCTTCGTCGGGCCCGTGCTCGACAGGTTCAGGTCGGGCCGCCGCTACGTGATGGCGGGCACGCTGTTCGCCCGCGGTCTGCTCTGTTTCGCCATGGCAGCCGCGGTCGGGCCCGGCGACGTGCTGACGCTGTTCGCGGGCGCGCTCGGGGTGCTCGTCCTGTCCAAGGCGTACAACGTCTCCCGCGCGGCCATCATGCCGAGCGTGCTGCCCGCGGACATCACGCTGGTCAGCGCCAACGCGAGGGTCGCGTTGTTCTCGCTGGTGGCCGCGGGCATCGCGGTGCCGGTCGCGGCGGGCCTCACCGCGTGGCTCGGCGCCGCGTGGGTACTGCGCCTCGCGATGGTGGTCTTCCTGCTGCTCGGCGTCTTCGCCGTACGGCTGCCGCGCCACGTCGACTCCCCCGACCTGGAGGAAGAGGAGGACGAACGCGGCCGGCGGACGCGATGGAGGACCCTGCTCAACGTCGGCCCCGCCGTGACCGAGGCCATGCGGGCCAACGCCGCCATCCGCTTCTTCTCCGGCTTCCTGCTGTTCTACCTGCTCTTCCTGGTGCAGGACGGGCATCTGAAGGACCTGCCCACGACCACCACGATCGCGCTGCTGGCCGCGGCGGCGGGCCTCGGCGGCCTGGCGGGCGCGGCCGTCGCCAACTGGGCGCGCAACAACTCGCCCCAGCTCATCGTGCTGCTCACGCTGGCCGTGACGCTGGTGACGGCGGGCGTCACCGCGTTCCTCTTCGGCCTGTGGGCCGCGGTCGCGGTGGCCCTGGTCGCCGCCTTCGCACAGGAGCTCGGCAAGCTGGCCCTCGACGCGATCGTGCAGCGCGAGATCGGCGAGGAGGTGCGCTCGTCCACCTTCGGCGTGGTCGAGGCGCTGCTCCAGGTCGCCTGGGTGTTCGGCGGGCTGATCGGGCTGCTGGTCTCGGACTGGTCGGCGGGACCTGGCGGCCTCACGACGATGGCCGTGCTGCTCGCCCTCGCCCTCGGATCGCTACTCGTGCTCCGGAGGGCGAGGGTCAGGGCGCGCGACGCCAAGGTCAACGACGCCAAGGTGAACGACGCCGCGGCGGTCGAGGTCAAGGACCCGCCGCCCGCCCCGGACACCACCAAGCCGCTGACCAACCCGCACGGGTGATCAGTCGAGGTCGTCGGCGACCGCGCGCAGCACCGAGGCGACCTTCTTGGAGTGGGCGGGATCGGGCTGCTTACCCCGCTGGTAGGACTCGGAGATGACGTCGAGCAGCTTGATGAGGTCTTCGACGATCACGACCATCTCGTCGGGCTTCTTCCGCTTGCCCTTCGGCTTGGTCTTGGCCAGCGTCGGCGGCTGCTCGAGGATCCGCACCGACAGCGCCTGCTGTCCCCTGCGCCCCTCGGCCACGCCGAACTCGACCTTCTGGCCGGGCTTGAGCGGCTCCGCCCCAGTGGGAAGCGCGGAGGAATGCACGAAGACCTCACCGCCGTCGTCGCGGGTGAGGAAGCCGAAACCCTTGTCGGCGTCGTACCACTTGACCTTGCCACTCGGCACAGGGGGGACCTCGTTCATGCTGTCGGGAAAGATGAATGGAAGTAGGTTATGCCCAGCTGGCCCGGAGAGCGACCGGGTAAATCGGCATCTCTAATGAGAAACGTGCCCCTCGGCCCGCCACCCCACGCCTTCGGGCGCCGAGGTTCCTGGTGGCGGTCCATGTTGGACGTTTCTCATTAGTTCCAGGCGCCGAACCAGTCGGCGAACTCCGTCAGATCCGTCAGCGCCACATCGGCTCCGTGATCACGTAGCTCTCCCACTGTGTAAGGGCCCGTGGCGACCGTCACGCTGACGGCGCCTCCCGCTCGCGCCGCCTCGATGTCCGCGACGTGATCTCCAACATAGGCGGCGGCGCCGAAGCGCGCGAGTGCCGATCCCTTGTCGGCGCCGAACACCGATCCGACGATCTCGTCCACCTCGAAGCCGAGCAGCTCGACCGTGCTCGTGGCGTCGCGCACGTTCTTTCCCGTCACCACGATCACCCGCCCTCCGGCTTCCCTGACCGCCCGTACCGCGTCGTGGGCGCCGGACATGGCGGTGTGGACGGGAACGGCGACGTCCGGGTAGATCTGCCTGAACAGCGTGGCCGCCGCGGGCACCTCCTCGTGCGGCAGCCAGTTCGCCAGCTCGTGCTCCAGCGGAGGGCCGAGGCGAGTGATCACCGCCGCGCTGTCGATGGCGACGCCCAGCCGTACGGCGAGCTGGTCGTACACGGCCGCGATCCCCGACCTGGTGTCCGCCAATGTCATATCAAGGTCGAATCCCACTGATTTCCCCACCCGTGCAGAGTAACGGTCACTGGTATGGGACCGTTGAAGTGGGAAGAAAGGAATTACTTATCCAAGGGAGCGGCCATGGCGGAAAGTCAGGAGACGAGACCCCATCGCCCGGCACGACCGGCCGCCCAGAAAGCGGTGAGCGGGTGGCGGCGCGTGGCCGACTTCGCCGTGTGGGCCGTCAAGGTCGTCTCGCGGGTGGCCGCGCTCATTCTCGTTCTCTACATCGCTTTCAGGATCTTTCCCACGAATCCCGCCAACTCACTGGTCCAGTTCGTCGAGTCCTTCGCCACCTCGCTGTCGCTCGGCCTGTACGACCTGTTCAGGCTGGCGGACGCGCGCTGGCAGGTCCTGGTCAACTACGGCCTGGCCGCCCTGGTGTGGCTGATCATGGGGTCGGCCGTGGCGAGCCTGATCCGGCGCGCCACGCCGTAGCCACTATGGTCCATTCGGAGGTACTAAGAACGACATGACCAGATCGACGCGCGAGCGGATCGTCGACGAAGCCCTTCGGCTGTTCGCCGAGCGGGGCTACTCCGCCACCTCGGTGGCCGAGATCGAGGCCGCCGCCGGGCTGTCCCCAGGCGCGGGGGGCCTATACCGCCACTTCAAGTCGAAGTACGAGGTGCTCGCCGCCGCGATGCACGAGCACGCCGCGCGCACCAGCACCCAAGTGGCCGACAGCCTCGCCCAGCTCAGCAGCATGGAGTCCTCGGCCGACCTGGAGGAACGCCTGTCGCACCTGTGCAGGGCGGGCCTGGCGAAGGTGCGCGAGGAGAGCGAGCTGACCAGGGTGTTCTTCCGCGACCTGAGCCAGTTCCCCGAGCTGGTCGCGGTCGTGCGCGAGGGGCTGCTGCAGCCGATGTTCGACGCGATCACCTCGTGGTTCCGCGCCCAGCCCGAGTACGCCGAGGTCCAGGTCGACTGGACCGGCATCGGCGCGGTCCTCGGCGGCGCCGTCGTCCACTACCGGCTGTTCCAGGAGACGGTGGGAGAGTCACCGGGCCATGCGGAGAAGGACCAGTTCGTGGCCGCCTGGGTACGGCTGGCCGTCGGCCTGCTGCCCGCACCCGCACCGGTCAGTTGACATCCCACAGCCGGTAGGCGAGCCAGACCACGCCAAGTCCTGTGAAGATCATGAACATGATCCCGCTGACCGCGAAGAACTGCTCGACGAAGGCGTTGAACCCGCCTGCGCTCTCGGCCCGCAGGGCGCCGATCACCACCCCGCCCACGGCATAGCCGAAGAGCGGAGCGCCGCACCCGATCATCCGGTCCCTGAAGGACCAGCTGTCGCTCGTCAGGGCGGTCACCGCGCCGGCCGCCCACACGATCGCGGGCAGCTGGAAGATCGCGACGGCGGGCAGGCCGAACGGCACGAGCAGCGCCGCGAGCACGAGCAGCCCCAGCGCGAGGACCTCGCGCGGATAGCCCTTGACGAGGGTCCTGGCGTCCCTGCCGCCGCTCGCCATGGGGTTGGCCCTGGCCATCGCCGCCCTGCGCAGCCCCGCGAACGGCAGGCCGCGCTCCGTCCTCGAGGCCGCCTTGGCCAGTGCCGCCCGCCTGCTCCTCGCCACGCCGGGCGGCACGTCGTCCACGACGCGCGGGAAGACCGCCGTGTCCCTGCCGGCCGGCCGTACCTCGGGCTCGGCCCTGACCTTGGGCACCTCGGGCGCGCCGCTGAGCCTGCGCGCCTCCCTCTCGACGAGCTCGGCGGGGTCGCCGAACCTGGCCAGCACCTTGGCCACGGCCTTCGGGTCCTCGCTGCCCGCGCGCTCGGACTCGATGCGAGCCCTCAGCCGCTTGACGAAGTCGAGCCGGTGGTCCTGGCGCAACACGCCATGGGCGGCGTCCGCCGCCTTGCTGACGAAGTCCAGGACGAGCTGGTCGGCTCGCTCGATCACGCAAGCCATGCTGCCCGAATCCGCCGGAACATACCATTGCATTGATGGAGTTCACCCAGTGGATCAGGGAGCGCACCGACGAGCAGCTGGGTGCGCTCGTTTCGGCGCGCCCCGAGCTGATCACGCCGGTCCCCGCTCACCTGGAAGGGCTCGCCACGCGCGCGGGCAGCCCTTCGGCCATCGGCCGCGCGCTCGACAGGCTCGACAGGTTCGCGCTGGCCGTGGTGGAGACGCTGGCCGTGGCCGACTCCGTGGACAAGCCCGCGCTCCGCCGCCTGCTCGAAAGGGCCGTGGACGGCGAGGTCCCGCTCGACGACGCGCTCGACCGCCTCCGCACGCTCGCCTTGGTCTACGGGCCCGACGACGCGCCGGCGCTGGCCCCAGGCGTCCGCAAGGTGCTGGACGACCCCGCGGGGCTCGGCCCTCCCGTCGCGGAGGTGTTCCGGCACCACCCGCCCGAGCAACTGGAGGAGATCGCCGACGACATCGCCCCCGGCACCCAGGGAACGGGGAAGGAACGCCTCGCCGCCGCCATGGCCGAGCCGGGCAAACTGGTCGAGGAGGTCTCACCCCCTGCCAGGCAGGCATTGGAGGAGCTGGCGTGGGGTCCGCCGAGCGGCAGGGTGCCCAACGCCCGCCGCGCCGTCCGCGTCGGCACCGCCCGCTCGCCGATCGAGGAGCTGCTGGCCAGAGGACTGCTCGCGGCCACCGGCGAGGAGAGCGTGTCGCTGCCCCGCGAGGTCGGCCTGTACCTGCGCGAAGGGCGTGTGCACCGCGACCTGTCCCCCGTGCCGCCGCCGCTGGAGGGCGCCGAACGCTCCCGGCAGCTCGCCGACAGGACCGCCGCGGGCCAGGCGTTCGCGTTCGTCCGGGCCGTCGAGGAGCTGTGCGAGCGCTGGAGCCTCGACCCCCCTGGCGTGCTGCGCACCGGCGGCCTCGGCGTACGCGACCTCAAGCGGACCGCCACGCAGCTCGACCTGCCCGAGTGGGCCGCCGCGCTGGTCATCGAGGTGGCCTCCGCCGCCGGACTGATCGGCGCGGGCGGGAACGTCGACGGCGAGTGGCTGCCCACCCCTGCCTACGACACCTGGCGCGTCAGGCCGACCGAGGACCGCTGGGTCACGCTGGCCGGCACCTGGCTGCACACCGACCGCGTGCCCGGCATCGTGGGCGAGCGTGACGAGCGCGACCGCCTGCTCAACGCGCTCCACCCCGACCTGCGCCGCGCCTCCGCACCAGAGGTACGGCAGGCGACACTCCGCGTGCTGTCCGCCGCCCCCGGCCTCGCGCCCACCCGCGATTCGGTCCTGCGCCGCCTTGCGTGGGAGCAGCCCAGGCGGCGCGGCCCGCTGCGCGAGCAACTGACCGACTTCACGCTGCGCGAAGCCGAGCAGCTCGGATTCACCGGGCTCGGCCTGCTGTCCGCGCACGGCCGTGCCGTACTGACGGGCTCGGGTGAGGCCGCGGCCACCCTCGCCCCGCTGCTTCCCGAACCCGTCGACCACGTGCTGCTCCAGGCCGACCTCACCGCCGTCGCGCCGGGACCGCTCACCAGCGAGCTGGCACGCTGGCTGACGCTCGCCGCCGACGTGGAGTCCACGGGAGGGGCGACCGTCTACCGGTTCGGCGAAGCCTCCATCAGGCGGGCGCTCGACGCGGGACAGGGCGCCGACGAGCTGCTGTCCATGCTCACCCGCCACTCCGCCACCCCCGTGCCGCAGCCGCTGTCCTACCTGGTGGCCGACGTGGCGCGCAGGCACGGCAGGATGCGCGTCGGTACGGCCTCCGCCTACATCCGCAGTGACGACCCTTCCATGCTCGACCAGCTCATCGCCGACCGGCGTTCGACGCCGCTGCGGCTGCGGCGGCTCGCCCCCACGGTCATCGCCTCCCGCACCTCCAGGGCGGCGCTGGTCGACTCGCTGCGGGCGATGGGGTTCGCGCCCGTCGCCGAGTCGCTCGAGGGGGACGTCATCGTCACCCAGCTCGACGCCAGGCGCACCGAGGGCCTGCCCGTCGCCAGGACGCTGTCGTCGTTCAACGGGCTCGACCCGGACGTGGTGGCGGCCGCCGTACGGGCCATGCGGGCCGGCGACGCGCGCCGCACCCCGCTGGACGCGCCCGACGGATCGGTGCCCCGCGGTCCCGCGACCGCCACGATCTCGGCCCTGCAGGACGCGATCCGTCAGGGGGTGCGGGTGTGGATCGGGTACCTCGACTCCCAGGGCAACGCCACCAGCCGCATCCTGGAGCCCGCGCGGATGGAGGGCGGCTACCTGACCGCCTACGACGAGACACGCGCGGCGGTCCACCGCTTCGCCCTCCACCGCATCACCGGAGTCGCCACCGTCAGCTGAACCCTCGTGAGGGCAGGCTTCCGTGGAAGGGTCCGACGGTCTCGGGTCAGCGCCAATCGCCCGTCTCCGGTTGACTCCACCCCCGTGTGCCGATCAACGTGAAGGCGTGACGAACCACACGCTGGGACGCCTGGCAGAGGAGTCGTGGGCCCGCTTCGACGACCATGACGCGGTCTTCTACGAAGGCGTCTGGCACCGCAGTCACGCCCTCGCCGAACGCGCCAGGCGCGTCACGGGCGGCCTGATCCGGGCAGGCGTACGTCCAGGCGACCGTGTGGTCGTGATGATGGTGACCGGCCCCGACGTCCCCATCGTCTACCAGGCCGTCTGGGCGGCGGGCGCGGTCGTGACCCCCGTGGTGTTCCTGGTCGGCGTGGAAGAGCTGCGCCACATCGTCACCGACAGCGGTGCCACCGCGATCGTGACCTCCGCCGAGCTGCTCGACACCGTCCACGCCGCCGAACCGCGGATCCCGATATTTGTGGATACGGGGGAGCTGGCCGAGGCCGCCGAGCACGGACCCGTGCCCAGGGATCCCGGCGACCTGGCCGCCGTCATGTACACGGGCGGCACCACCGGCAGGGCCAAGGGTGTCATGCTCAGCCACGCCGGCCTGTGGCAGGTCGCGAAGGACGCCTTCGACCTGGCCTACCAGCCGGGCGTCACCAGGGCGATCGTCCCCGTCCCTCTATCCCACGCCTACGGCCTGATCGTGTCGATCGCGGGACTGCACGCCGAGGAGCCGCAGCAGGCCGTGCTCATGCGCTGGTTCGACCCCAAGGCGTTCCTGCAGCTGGCCGCCGAGCAGCGCGTGCAGTACGGCACCGTCGTCCCCTCCATGCTGCAGATGCTGCTCGCCGAGCCGCTCGAGGACACCCCGCTGCCCGACCTGCGCCATCTGACCTGCGGCGCGGCCCCGCTGAGCCGCGCGGTGCTGGAGGAGTTCGAACGGCGGATGCCGGGCGTGCAGATCCTGGAGGGCTACGGCCTGACCGAGACCAGCGCCGTCACCACCTTCAACCCGCCGGGCAGGCGCAAGCCGGGCAGCGTCGGCCTCCCGCTCCCCGGCTACACGATCACGATCAGGGACGACGGAGGCGAGGACGTGGAGGCGGGCGACATCGGCGAGATCTGCGTCGCCGGCGAGTCGCTGATGCTCGGCTACTGGGGCGGCCTCGGCTCCCCCATCGTGGACGGCGAGCTGCGCACGGGCGACATCGGCTGTCTCGACGACGACGGCTACCTGTACGTCGTCGACAGGAAGAAGGACCTGATCATCAGGGGCGGCTTCAACGTCTTCCCCCGCGACGTCGAGGACGCGCTGAACGCCCATCCATCGGTCGCGATGTCGGGCGTGGTGGGCCGTCCCGACCCTGTGCACGGCGAGGAGGTCGTGGCCTTCGTCCAGCTGGCCCCCGGAGGCACGGCCACCGCCGACGAGCTCATCGTGTGGGCGAGGGAGCGCGTCGGCAGGGTGAAGTACCCGCGAGAGATTCATTTCACCGACCACATCCCCGTGACCAGCGTGCTCAAGCTCGATCGCAAGGCCCTGCGTGCCCGTCTGGCCTAAAAGTCGCCTCATTTCATGATATCTGTTGACACGGTCAGTGAGCGAAAAGGTGACACAGTGAGCAGCGGTTACGACAGTTCAGGCGAGCAGAGCCCCTACGGCCAGCAGCAGCCGTACGGCTCGCCGTACAACCAGAGCGGTGGCCAGACCCCCTACGGCCCGCCGTACGGCCAGCAGCAGCCCGGTTACGGCTACGGTTACCCTCCACCCCAGCAGGGCCCGCGCACGCACGCCATCGTGGCGCTCGTCATCAGCATCGTGCTCGCGCTCAGCTGCTACGTCACCCCCGGCGGCATCGCCGGCGCGATCCTGGCGGGCATCGCGCTCGGACAGGTCGACACCATGCCCGACAAGGCGCGCAACCTGCTCAAATGGACATGGATCAGCATCGGCATCAACGTGGTGCTGATCATTCTGGGTGTCGCGGTGGTCATCGCCCTCGGAGTATCCGGGAATCTGGACTAACCGTCGGTCTCCGGGTGTTGGATATGCGGTAGCCGTACCGACCCCGGAGAGAAGCCTGTGAACGACGGCCCATTGATCGTCCAATCCGACAAGACCTTGCTGCTCGAGGTCGACCACGAACGGGCCGACGAGTGTCGCAAGGCGATCGCGCCCTTCGCCGAGCTGGAGCGCGCTCCCGAGCACGTCCACACCTACCGCGTCACGCCGCTGGCCCTGTGGAACGCGCGAGCGGCCGGTCATGACGCCGAGCAGGTCATCGACGCGTTGATCGGATTCAGCCGCTATCCGGTCCCCCACGCGCTGCTCGTCGACGTGGCCGAGACGATGGCCCGCTACGGCAGGCTGCGGCTGGAGAAGGACCCGGCCAACGGCCTGGTCCTGACCTCCACCGACCGCGCGGTGCTCGAGGAGGTGCTGCGCTCGAAGAAGATCCAGCCGATGCTGGGCGAGCGCATCGGCGGCGACTCGGTCGCCGTGCACCCGAGCGAGCGCGGCAACATCAAGCAGGCGCTGCTCAAGCTCGGCTGGCCGGCCGAGGACCTGGCGGGCTACGTCGACGGCGAGAGCCACTCGATCAAGCTGCTGCAGGACGGCTGGACGCTGCGCCCCTATCAGCAGGAGGCTGCCGACGCCTTCTGGCACGGCGGCTCGGGCGTGGTCGTGCTGCCATGTGGCGCGGGCAAGACGATCGTCGGCGCGGCCGCGATGGCCCACGCCGAGGCCACGACGCTGATCCTGGTCACCAACACGGTCTCCGCCCACCAGTGGAAGCAGGAGCTGCTCAAGCGCACCTCGCTCACCGAGGACGAGATCGGCGAGTACTCCGGCAGTAAGAAGGAGATCCGCCCCGTCACCATCGCCACCTACCAGGTGATGACGACCAAGCGGAAGGGTGTCTACGCCCACCTGGAGCTGTTCGACGCCCGCGACTGGGGCCTCATCGTCTACGACGAGGTGCACCTGCTCCCCGCGCCGATCTTCAGGATGACCGCCGATCTGCAGGCTCGCCGCCGGGTCGGGCTCACCGCGACGCTCGTGCGCGAGGACGGCCGCGAGGGTGACGTGTTCTCCCTCATCGGTCCCAAGCGCTACGACGCGCCGTGGAAGGAGATGGAGAACCAGGGCTGGATCGCGCCCGCCGACTGCGTCGAGGTGCGGGTCACGCTGTCCGACGAGGAGCGCCTGGCCTACGCGATGGCCGAGTCGGAGGAGCGCTACAGGTTCGCCGCGACCACGCCGTCCAAGACGCGGGTGACCGAGGCCCTGGTCAGAAGGCACCTCGGCGAACAGGTGCTGGTCATCGGCCAGTACATCGACCAGCTCGACGAGCTGGCCGAGCACCTCAACGCGCCGGTCATCAAGGGCGAGACGCGGATCAAGGAGCGGGAGCGGCTGTTCCAGGCCTTCCGCGACAAGGAGCTGCAGGTGCTCGTCGTCTCCAAGGTGGCCAACTTCTCCATCGACCTGCCGGAGGCGGCCGTCGCCATCCAGGTGTCGGGGACGTTCGGGTCACGGCAGGAGGAGGCGCAGCGGCTCGGCAGGGTGCTGCGGCCCAAGGCCGACGGCGGGGGCGCGCGCTTCTACACCGTGGTCAGCCGGGACACGGTCGACCAGGAGTTCGCCGCGCACCGGCAGCGGTTCCTGGCCGAGCAGGGCTACGCCTATCAGATCATCGACGCCGACGACGTCCACCAGTGAAAAGGCTCGCGCGAAAGCCCTCGCGCGAGCCGTACAGTTAGGTCCACGAAACCCCGCGGGCCTTGAACAATCGGACCACCCCCTCACCGGCGAAAGCTGTCGCGATGCGACATACCCCCATGATCCGTCGAATCCACCGGACATGCCCGGATTTTTCGGTTTTTGGGGATCGATTACCGGGACAGCATCCCGCCGACGAAGAGCACGCCCTCGGCGACCAGCCACGCGACCACCGCGCCGCCGATCAGCACGGCGAACCTGGCGGGGAACACCCACGCGCCAACCGTGAGCAGGGCCGCCAGCATCGCGAACCATCCTGACAGGGTGGAGGCGCCGTCGAGCCGCTCCGCGCACGCCGCGGAGGTCTCGCCGTCGGTGCAGAACGCCTCGAGCCCCCAGCCGGCGAAGACCGACAGCCCCCACAGGGCCGCCAGCAGGAGGCTGGCGACCGTCGGGATGACTGGGGAGATCCTCACGCTGCCTCCTGGTTAATCGATTGGAAGCTCCCGAGCCCGGGGGTAAGCTCAACGGTTCGCTGCCTTGTCTACCACCTCCGTTGACGAATGGGGAGGCGCTTTCGCGTGCCCGGAAACCAGTTGGCCCCTGACATACCCACCGATGTGCTCGCCGCCGAGCGAGCCCATCTGGCCGAATCCCGCTCGGCGCTGAAGGCGATGCGCGAGCACGCCCAGTCGCTGTCGGCCGACGCGGCCGGTGACTGGGTCTCGCAGCAGATCCTGCAGTCGTTGCTCGATCAGCGTGTCGCGGCGCTCGCCGACCATCCCGACACGCCCCTGTTCTTCGGCAGGCTCGACAGGGGAGATCATGACGACCTTCCCGGCGTCATCTACGTCGGCCGCCGCCACGTCCACGACGGCGCCAGCCGCCCGCTGGTCATCGACTGGCGCGCGCCCGTCTCGCGCGCCTTCTACCAGGCCAGCCCCACCGACCCCATGGGCGTCGTACGGCGGCGCCGCTTCGGCTACCACGGCGGCGACCTGACCGCCTTCGAGGACGAGCCCCTCGACGAGGGCGCCGACTTCGGCCCCTCGAAGATCCTCACCGAGGAGATCGAGCGCCCCCGCACCGGCCCCATGCGCGACATCGTGGCCACCATCCAGCCCGACCAGGACGAGATCGTCCGCGCCGCGCTGACCCAGACTGTCTGCGTCCAGGGCGCTCCCGGCACCGGGAAGACCGCCGTCGGCCTGCACCGCGCCGCCTACCTGCTCTTCACCCACCGCGAGAAGCTCGCCCGCGCGGGCGTCATGATCGTCGGCCCGAACAAGGCGTTCCTGTCCTACATCTCCTCCGTGCTGCCCGCCCTCGGCGAGGTCAAGGTCGACCAGACCACGGTCGCCGAGCTGCTCGGCGAGCACGACGCCGTCGAGGACCCGCTCGTGGCCGCCGTCAAGGGCGACGCCCGCATGGCAAAGGTGCTGGAGCGCGCGCTCTGGCTGCACATCGTCAAACCCGCCGAGGGCCTGGTCTACACCAGGGGCGTCCACCGCTTCAGGGTCGCCGACTACGAGGTGCGCGAGATGGTGGCCTCCCTGCGCGGCACCACGCGGTACGGCCCCGGCCGCGCCGCCCTCGCCCAGCGGCTGGCCCACCAGGTGCTGGTCCGCATGGAGCAGCGCGGCGACTCGCCAGACGACAGGGTCCAGGACGCGGTGGCCAGATCGAAGCCGGTCAAGCAACTGGTCGACTCGGTGTGGCCGAAGCTGACGCCCGCCCAGGTGCTCTTCCGCCTGCTGTCGGACGCCGAGTTCCTCGCCTCGGCCGCGAGGTCCGAACTGTCGGCCGACGAGCAGGAGACCCTGCTGTGGCGCAAGCCGTACCGGTCGTGGAAGTCGGCCAAGTGGTCGGCCGCCGATGCCGCGCTGCTGGACGAGCTCGGCGACCTCATCGAGCGGACGACCTCTCTCGGCCACCTGGTCGTCGACGAGGCTCAGGACCTGTCGGAGATGCAGCTGCGGGCGCTCGGCCGGCGTTGCCGCACGGGGTCGGCCACCGTACTCGGCGACCTCGCCCAGGGCACCACGCCGTGGTCGACCCGTTCGTGGGCGACCGTGCTCGAACACCTGGGCCAGGACTCCGGCGAGGTCACCGAGCTCACGCTCGGCTTCCGCGTGCCCCGCGAGGTGCTCGACTACGCCGCCCAGCTGCTGCCCTCCATCGCCCCCGACCTGGCCGCCCCGCGCTCCCTTCGCCCCGGGCAGGGCTCGCTGACGGTACGGCCGGGCGGCGAGGTCGTCGACGCGGTCCGCGACGCGCTCGCCAGGGAGGGCTCGATCGGCGTCATCGTCCCTGACGCCATGGCCGACTCGGTCTCGCGGTCACTCGACGGCATCCCGCACGCCGTCCTCGGGCCGGACTCGACCGAGGAGCACCGGCTGCTGGTGATCCCCGCCACGCTGGCCAAGGGTCTGGAGTACGACCACGTCATCGTCGTGGAGCCCGCGGACATCGTCGAGGCCGAGCCGCGCGGCCTGGCCAGGCTCTACGTGGTGCTCACCCGTGCGGTCACCTCACTGACCGTCCTGCACGCCAAGCCGCTTCCCGCCCAGCTCGCGTGACCTTCTCGGGGGTAGGGGCACCGGTCCGCTGCCCCCGAGAAGTCGCACCTCGTCAGGCACCGAGCCGGCTTGCCGTACAGAGTCAGCAGGCTATGAGCCGCACCCTGTCACCGCACAGACGGGCCATGTCCTCAAGATCCGAGGTCAGCATCGCCACGGGACCACGCTGGCGAAGAGCCATCTCCGCGACGGTCGCGTCGATGGCGTATTTGTGCCCGTGCAGACCCGCCGCCTTGAGGAGGCTCGCCGACTTCTTGGCCGTCCGCTCGGTGACCGGCTCCACCCGAACTCTGGACAGCACCCATTGCAGCCGTGACAGGTTCACCTGGGAATGAGCGACCTCCACGATGGTGTTGGCGCTGATCACGAAATCACTTCCCATCCCATGGAAGGCCTGCAGGACGGCGAGGTGTTTCCGATCCTGAGCGATCCAGGCGGACAACCCTTCGGAGTCGAAGACGACGGTCTCGATGTGCCCGATCACGCCGACGATTCCCCGGAGCCGCCGAAGATCCTCGCGTAGGCCGCAGCCAGCTCCTCCTCGCTGAACTCGCCATGCTCGTCCTGATAGCGCCGCAGGTCGGCGCCGAGGAGTTGGTGCCTGATCTGGCGGGCCACCGCTTCGGCCACATAGCCGGAGACATTGTCGGTGAGCTTCTTCAATTCCGCCACTTGTTCGGAGGGCAGGGTGACGGTGATACGCGTCGTGTCGGCCACCCGTTCAGCATACTGCAGTATGCAGCTACTCCCATGCAAAAAGGGACGGCCGCCCGCGAACGGGTGCCGCCCCTTCTGGCTTGGGCAGGACTTAGAAGTCCATGTCCCCGCCGCCGGGCATGCCCGCCGGAGCAGCCGGGTTCTTCTCCGGCTTCTCGGCGATGACAGCCTCGGTGGTGAGGAACAGCGCCGCGATGGAGGCGGCGTTCTGCAGCGCGGAGCGCGTCACCTTGGCCGGGTCGAGAATGCCCGCCTCGAACATGTTGACGTACTCGCCGGTCGCGGCGTTGAGGCCCTCACCTGGGGTCAGGTTGCGGACCTTCTCCACCACGACGCCGCCCTCGAGGCCGGCGTTGATCGCGATCTGCTTCAGCGGCTCCTCAAGAGCCTTGCGCACGATCGCCGCACCGGTGGCCTCGTCGCCCGACAGCTCGAGCTTGTCGAACGCCTTGGTGCCGGCCTGCAGCAGCGCCACGCCACCGCCGGGGACGATGCCCTCCTCGACGGCCGCCTTCGCGTTGCGAACGGCGTCCTCGATGCGGTGCTTGCGCTCCTTGAGCTCGACCTCGGTCGCGGCACCCGCCTTGATGACGGCGACGCCACCGGCGAGCTTGGCCAGGCGCTCCTGGAGCTTCTCGCGGTCGTAGTCGGAGTCGGTGCGCTCGATCTCGGCGCGGATCTCGTTGACCCGGCCGGCGATCTGCTCGGCGTCACCGGCACCGTCGACGATGGTGGTCTCGTCCTTGGTGACGACGATCTTGCGGGCGCGGCCCAGCAGGTCGAGGGTGGCGGACTCGAGCTTGAGGCCGACCTCCTCGGAGACGACCTGACCGCCGGTCAGGGTCGCGATGTCGCCCAGCATGGCCTTGCGACGGTCACCGAAGCCCGGGGCCTTGACGGCCACGGAGCGGAACAGGCCGCGGATCTTGTTGACGACCAGGGTGGCCAGGGCCTCGCCCTCGATGTCCTCGGCGATGATCAGCAGCGGCTTGCCGGACTGCACGACCTTGTCGAGCAGGGGCAGCAGGTCCTTGTTCGCCGAGACCTTCGAGTTGACGATGAGGATGTAGGGGTCCTCGAGGACCGCCTCCATGCGCTCGGGGTCGGTCACGAAGTAACCGGAGACGTAGCCCTTGTCGAAGCGCATGCCCTCGGTGAGCTCGAGCTCGAGGCCGAAGGTGTTGCTCTCCTCGACGGTGATGACGCCTTCCTTGCCAACCTTGTCCATCGCCTCGGCGATGAGGTTGCCGATCTCGACGTCACCGGCGGAGATGGAGGCGGTCGAAGCGATCTGCTCCTTGGTCTCCACGTCCTTGGCGAGCTTGGAGAGCTCCTCGCTGACGCGCTCGACGGCGGCCTCGATGCCCTTCTTCAGGGACATCGGGTTGGCGCCGGCGGCGACGTTGCGAAGGCCCTCACGAACCAGCGCCTGGGCGAGCACGGTGGCGGTGGTGGTGCCGTCACCCGCGACGTCGTCCGTCTTCTTGGCGACTTCCTTGACCAGCTCAGCGCCGATCTTCTCCCACGGGTCCTCGAGCTCGATCTCCTTGGCGATGGATACACCATCGTTGGTGATCGTGGGAGCGCCCCACTTCTTCTCCAGCACGACGTTTCGGCCCTTGGGGCCGAGGGTCACCTTGACGGCGTCGGCGAGCTGGTTCATACCGCGCTCGAGACCGCGCCGGGCGTCCTCGTCAAACGCGATCATCTTGGCTGCCATAAGGCTAGACCTCCCAGATGCAGGGTGGCTTTCAGCGGACCGAGCCGACGCCCGCGACGGCATGGGCCCGACTCCATTCGGCGGACCCCATCGTCTCGATCCCAGTGTCTGGCACTCTCATAACGAGAGTGCCAACGAACTGTTTAGCACTCTACCCTGCCGAGTGCAAGCCAGACGGCTTTCCGCGCAGGTCAGCCCAGCATGTTGGTCATCATCAAGACCTGTTCCCTGGTTGGCCCCGCGCCTACCACGTCATCACGCGGAGATTCGGTCTCGCCCTCAGGCAGCACCCGCGCGGGCGGGTCCGACCGACGTCCCACGGCCCCAGAGTACGGCGGGCAGGCCCGATCGGCTCACGCGGATCAGGCCTGCCGAGTCGACGAAAAAGGACATGACAGATCCTCACGGACTGCGCTCCGTGTGAGCTGCCGGTTCTTGATGGTTCAGACCGTCCTGACGGATTCCGCCTGGGGACCCTTCTGGCCCTGGGTGATCTCGAACTCGACCCGCTGGCCCTGTTCGAGTGACCGATAGCCATCCATCATGATCGCTGAGTAATGGACAAAAACATCCTTACCACCGTCTACCGCGATGAAGCCGTAGCCCTTGTCCGCGTTGAACCACTTGACGGTGCCCTGCGCCACTTCCGACTCCTCTTACTTGGCTCTGGACCCCGCCCATTCACTCGCGAGATCCGCGATCGGCGCGACTTATGGGGAAATCAGCCGCACGATCGCCCTCGACCATACCTGTGGCATGCCGTAGAACAACAGAGTCAATCGCCAAACTACTTCTTGGCGTTCGCGGAGGCATTCTTGTAGTCGCGGAAAGGTTAGTTAAATATTCCACTTTCTTGCGAAAAGGCCGGCCGTACGCGAGCTGCGGCCTTTAGCCGCGGACGCCCCAGGAGTCCCTGCCCACACGCCCATGCCGCCCAGCCAGGCAGGACCAGGAAGGTGCGCCGTTAAAAACGGGCATAAGATACAAAAACGCCCGCGAGAAAACCTCGCGGGCGTCCGTGAAGACCGAAAAGGGTCAGCCGCCGGCCACGGCGGGGATGATGGAGATCTGCGCGCCCTCAGGAGTGGCGCTGTCGAGTCCGCCCACGAAACGGACGTCCTCTTCCCCGACATAAACGTTGACAAAACGGCGAAGCTTGCCCGATTCATCCAAAATTCGCGCGCCGATACCCGGGTAGTCGGCGTCGAGCTTCTGCAGCACCTCGCGAAGCGTGGCACCCTCGCCACTCACCTCCGCGCTGCCGCCCGTGTACGTGCGCAGGATGGTGGGAATCCGCACCGAAACGCTCATGACTTCTACCTTTCCTTTCAGACAGCCGCGCGGAACGCGTCAAGGGACGGCCTGATCACGGCCGTGGGTGTGGCGTCGTCCGCGATCGCGTCGAGCGTCTTGAGCCCGTCACCGGTGTTGAGCACCACGGTGGTCAGCGAGGGGTCGAGCTGACCCGTGTCGACGAGCTTCTTCAGCACGCCGACGGTCACCCCGCCCGCGGTCTCGGCGAAGACGCCCTCCGTGGACGCCAGCAGCTTGATCGCGGACACCACCTCGGCGTCCGTCACGTCCTCGACCGCCCCACCCGTACGGCGGGCGATGTCGAGCACGTAGGGCCCGTCGGCGGGGTTGCCGATGGCCAGCGACTTGGCGATGGTGTCGGGCTTGACCGGCTGCACCACGTCGTGCCCTGCCTTGAAGGCCGTGGAGACCGGCGAGCAGCCGAGCGCCTGCGCGCCGAAGATCTTGTAGGGGGCGTCCTCGACCAGCCCGAGCGCGATCAGCTCCTTGAAGCCCTTGTCGATCTTCGTGAGCTGTGACCCCGAGGCCACCGGAATGACGATCTGGTCCGGCAGCTTCCAGCCGAGCTGCTCGGCGATCTCGTAGGCCAGCGTCTTGGAGCCCTCGGCGTAGTAGGGCCGCAGGTTGACGTTGACGAAGCCCCACTTGTCGCCCAGCGGGTCGCCGATGAGCTCGGAGCAGAAGCGGTTGACCTCGTCGTAGGTGCCCTGGATGCCGACCAGCTTGCCGCCGAAGACCCGCGCCATGGCGATCTTGGCCTGCTCCAGGTCGGCCGGGATGAACACGCAGGCGTCGAGTCCCGCGCGGGCCGCGGCCGCGGTCACCGCGCCGGCCAGGTTGCCGGTGGACGAGCACGACAGCGTGTGGAAGCCGAAGTTGCGCGCCGCCTCGACGGCGATGGCGACCACGCGGTCCTTGAAGGAGTGGGTGGGGTTGCCCGAGTCGTCCTTCACGTGGAGGTCGCGAATGCCGAGCGCCTTGCCCAGATTGTCGGCCTTGACGAGCTTCGTCCAGCCAGGGTTCATGTTCTGCTTGCTCGCCACGTCGACGGGCACCGGCAGCAGCGAGCGGTAACGCCAGATGTTGGCGGGTCCTGCCTCGATGTCGGCGCGGGACACGGACCCGAAGGAGTAGGCCACCTCGAGCGGCCCGAAACACTCCAGACACGCGAAGCTGGGGCCGAGGTCGTAGCGCGCGCCGCACTCGCGGCAGGACAGAGCGACAGCAGGACCGAAGTCAAGCGACATGAAGCGAGGCCTTCCCTCATCTTCGTCTGCGACCACCCTGGCCACAGACCGGAATTGGCACCTGTCCCGGCCGGCCTCGTCACTTCACGAGTTCAGTCCGGGAGGGTTGCCGGGGCTTCGCAGGGCCGGTCCCTCCACCCCTCTGGATGAGCAATATGAAGTTATGGGCATCACCATACCCGGCCGTGCTCGTGACACGACCTGTCGTCTCACTAGCTGAGACGATAAGTATCACCGAGCGCGGCCTGAACGTACTTGCGCGCCTGGTGGATCCGCGACTTGGCGGTGCCGAGCGGGATGCCCAGTTGCTCGGCCACCTCGTTGTAGTCGAGCTGGACGATGTCGCGCAGCACCAGCGCCTGGGCCAGGTCGGGCTTGTCGGCCTCCAGCGCCTCCATGGCCTCGAGCAGGTCGAGCCGTGACCCCGCGATGACGCTCACCCTGCGCACGTCGGGCTTCTGCACGGGCAACTCCTCCGAGGTCTGCTCGGCGGCCCTGCGCTTCAACGACCTGTAGGTGGTGCGCGCGCAGTTGGCCGTCACGATGTGCAGCCACGTGCTGAACCTCGCCCTGCCCTCGAAACGGGCGATGTTGCGGGCGACCGCGAGCAAAGTGTCCTGGCACGCCTCCTCGGCGTCCTGGTGATATGGCAGGATACGGGCGCAGTGGCGCAGTACGTCGGGCTCGATCCGCTTCAGGAGCTCGCCAAGCGCGCGGTGATCGCCGCCCGCGGCGGAGCGGGCCAGTTCCTCGGTTAGCTCATCTAGGGCCATAGCGAGATCCTATGTTCGGGGTCATGGTGGATGTTGTGAACAGCGTTCTTGTGGCTTCGAACCGTGGCCCTGTCTCCTTCACCGTGTCCGACGACGGCGACCTGACCATGAAACGCGGCGGCGGGGGCCTGGTTTCCGGGCTCTCGGGAGTGGTCAGGGACGAGGGCGTGCTCTGGGTGTGCGCCGCGCTGTCCGACGGCGACCGCAGCGCCGTACGGCTGGCCCCCGGTGGTCGGCTCGACCAGGCGGGCTATGACACCGGCAAGTTGCGCATGCTGGACATCCCGCCTGCGACCTTCCACCGCGCGTACAACGCGGTGGCCAACTCGACCCTCTGGTTCGTCAACCACCTGCTGTACGACACGCCTAACGCCCCCTATTTCGGCACAAGGTTCACCAAGGAGTGGGAGTCCTACCGCGACTACAACGGCGCCTTCGCGCTGGCGCTGGCCGAGGAGGCCAGCCACGGCGCCAAGGTGATGGTGCAGGACTACCACCTGACGCTCACCCCTGCGATGCTCCGGGCCGAGCGCCCCGACCTGCGGATCAGCCACTTCAGCCACACGCCCTGGGCACCGCCCGAGTACTTCTCGCTGCTGCCCGACGAGGTCGCGCGCGAGGTGCTCGAAGGCATCCTGGGCGCCGACCACGCGGGGTTCCTGACCGAGCGGTGGGCCAACGCGTTCATGGACTGCTGCCAGAGCCTGCTGGGCGCCAAGGTCGTCGACAGGTCGGTCAGCCACGAGGGCCGCACCACCCGCATCGGCGTGCACGGCCTCGGCGTCGACGGCGATTCGCTGTGGAAGCGCGCCTGCGAGCCCGACGTCGAGTCGAACATGGCCGCGCTGCGCGAGCAGGTCGGCGACCGCAGGCTGATCGTGCGCATCGACCGCACCGAGCTGTCGAAGAACATCGTCCGCGGCCTGCTGGCCTACAGGGAGTTCCTCGCCGCCCATCCCGAGTGGCACGGCCGGGTGGTGCATCTCGCCTTCGCCTACCCATCCCGCCACGACCTGCCCGAATACCGCGAATACACTGCCGCCGTGCAACGCTGTGCCAAAGAGATCGAAGACGAGTACGCCACCGAGGACTGGGATCCGCTGATCCTCAACGTCAACGACGACTACCCGCGCTCTCTCGCCGCCTACCGCCTGGCCGACGTGCTGCTGGTCAACCCCATCCGCGACGGCATGAACCTGGTCGCCAAGGAGGGCCCGATCCTGTCCCCGCGCTGCGCACTCGTGCTCTCGCGCGAGGCGGGCGCGGCGGCCGAGCTGGGCGCCGACGCTCTCGTGATCAACCCCTTCGACGTCGGCGAGACGGCCGAGGCCCTGCGCGCGGGGCTGGAGATGGCGGAGGAGGAGCGGGTACGGCGATGCGCGAGGCTCAAGGCCGCCGCCACCGCCCTGCCTCCGCGACGATGGCTCGGCGAGCAACTTGCCAGCCTCTGACCGGCTGACCAGAGACAGAATCACCTGGCTCGTCTACCTCCAACTCGCTGTCTTCGCGACCTTCATCTACGGCCTCAGCGCCGCGCTCCCCCTGCTCCGCGCAGACCTCGGCGTCTCGGCCGCGGTCGGCGCCCTGCACGGAACCGCCATGGCCGCAGCCACCATCGCGGCGGGCCTCGCGATCCCGTTCCTCACCCGCAGGTACGGCAGGCGCGCCGCCGTCTGGATCGGCCTGGCGGGCATCAACGTCGGCATCGTCATCGTCATGCTGCTCCCCGTCCTACCCGCCACCCTCACCGGTTTCGCGATCGCGGGCGGCTTCGGCTCGGTCATGCTCTACACCGCGATGGCCGCGCTGAGCGACCACCACGGATCCGCCGGCCCGGCCGCCATCAGCGAGGCGAACGCGATCGCCGTCGTCGTGGGCATGGCTGCCACCTTCCTGGTCAGCCTGGCCGCCCAGTCGGCGTTCGGCTGGCGGGCCGCGCTGCTCCTCACCCCTGTGCTGTCCGCGCTGCTGGCGCTCACCATGGGCGGAATCAGGCTCGCAGGGGCGCAGGAGCGCTCCGCCAGGGTCACGGGGCGGCCCGGCTGGCGCTTCCACGCCGCCTGCGCGGTGCTGTTCTGCTGCGTGGCGATCGAGTTCAGCTTCAACCTGTTCGGCGCGGAGCTGCTGGCAGGCCGTACAGGACTGAGCACGGCGACCGCGGCCACGGGGCTGACGGCCTTCATCGGCGGCCTCGCCGTCGGCAGGTTCGTCGGCGCCCGGCTGGCGCTGCTGCTGCCGCCCGCGGCGCTTCTGGTGAGCGCACTGGCGGTGACAGGGGCCGGCTGGCTGCTGTTCTGGCTCGGCACCGAGCCGCTCGTGGCCTACACGGGTCTGGTGATCAGCGGCCTCGGCGCCTCCATGCACTTCCCGCTGGCAATGGCCGGGGTGATCGCCGCCTCAGGCGACCGCCCCGACCTGGCCTCGGCCGCCTCCCCGGTCTGGGCCGGGCTCGCCATGGGCGTGGGCCCGTTCGCCCTCGGCGCCCTCGCCGACGGCTACGGCACGCACACCGCGTTCCTCATGGTGCCCGTGCTGGCGGGCCTGGCCGCGGGCGGTGTGCTCAGCGCCAGACAGCCCGCTTGAGCGCGGCCCCGAGTCCCGGCGTCGACCACTGGTCCACGATGAGGATCTTCGACGTCGGCAGGTACCAGATCCGCTGCGGGTAGGTCACCTTGGTCGGCTTGAAGCCTTGGGTGTGGCAGGTGATCTTCCACTCCCTGTGGTACGCCTTGTGCCCGCTGCCGACCGGCCTGAGTCCCGAGACGCTCGGCTTCTCCGGCAGCGGCGAGGAGTAGTAGCGCTTGTCGTGGACGCACTCCATCACGCCGCTGCTCGGGTGGTAGGGCTGGTCGACCCTGAACGGGTTGCCCTCCGAGGCGTACCTGATGCTCTGCGGGCCCAGCAGCCAGAACCCCTGGCACTCGGTGGCCCGCTTGCCGCACGGTCCGGTGATCACGTGGACGGCGCCGAACTCGGACTTCTTGACCTTCCACGCGGCGGGCACCTTGATCGTTGTTCCTCTGAAGGACAGCGCCTGCGTGTCGGCGTGGGCTCCGGTCAGGACGAGCGAGGCCGTCACGGCCAATGTCATCAACATGAGCGCGAAGCTAGTCTGCCCCGGTTGCAGATGAATCGCGGATGGCTGCCGCCAGATCGGCGAGCAGCGCGATGATGCCCTCGGGCCCGTCGACGACCAGGTCGGCGCGCTCGGCGAGCTCGGTGACCTCGGCCGAGCCGCTGCACACGGTCACCCCAGGCAGGCCCGAGGCCCGCACCGCGTCGAAGGCGGCCAGATCTCCCAGGTCGTCGCCCGCGAACAGCACCGAACGCGCCGCCCGCTCGGCCAGGAACAGGTCGAGCGCGTGCCCCTTGTCCATGCCGGGAGGTCGCAACTCCAGCACCATCCGGCCAGGCTCGACGACGAGGGAGTGCGCCGCCGCCAGCTTCTCGAGCGGATCGCGCAGCAGCTCCAGTGCCTTCGCCGGGTCGGGGGCGCGCCTGGTGTGGACGGCCACCGCCCGTTGCTTGTCCTCGATCGTCACGCCCTCGATGCCCTCGACGAGCCTGGGCAGTTCGGCCTTCGCCCGCATGACGCCGGGAGGCGGCGGCGGGGCGCTCACCCTGCCGCCCTCCCAGCGCTCGAACCCGTAGTGACCGAGCACGACCAATCCAGGGACCTTCTCCAGCCCTTGGCCGTACTCGATGGCGGTGGCGGCAGGCCTGCCCGTCACGATGACCACCGCCTTGACCCTGCTGCCCAGTTCGGCCAGGACGGCAGAGGCGGCGGGATGGATCCTGGCGTCATGGGGGTCGGGCACGATCGGCGCGAGCGTGCCGTCGAAGTCGAGCCCGATCACCGCGCCGCCCGGATCGCGCACAATGGCTTGGATTCCTGGAATGCTCATCACGCGGCTGGCCGTACCCAGGCAGTCAGGGGCGCATTCCCAGCCTGCGGGCCGCGCGCTCCCTCTGGCGGGCCGCCCTCAGCCTTCGCAAGCGCTTGACCAGCATCGGGTCGTGCTCCATCGCCTCCGGCCTGTCGATGAGATCGCCCAGCAATTGGTAGTAGCGGGTGGCGGAGAACCCGAAGGCGTCGCGGATCGCGTGCTCCTTGGCGCCCGCGTGACGCCACCATTGGCGCTCGAAGGCGAGGATCTTCAGGTCGCGCTCGGACAGGGGTCGTGGTGGTTCCTGGGCAGCACTGTCACCGCTGACCGGTGCAGTGTCCATGGTCTCTCCTCCTTGGTCGGCGCGGCCCGTGGCCCATCGTAATGTGCGGAGTGCGGCTGTTCACGGCGGTTGCGGAGACGTACAGTCACGAAGTGTGAGCCCAGTCATCACGCTTCTCACCGACTACGGACTCGAAGACGGGTATGTGGCCGCCTGTCACGGAGTGATCGCGGGGATCGCTCCGCAGGTCCGCGTGATCGACGTGTGCCACCTCGTGCCTTCGGGTGACGTCCGCAGGGGTGCGGCGATCCTCGCCCAGACCATCCCCTACCTCCCCGCGGGCATCCACATCGGGATCGTCGATCCGTGCGCCGGCGGCGCGCGCCGCGCGGTCGCCGTCGAGGCGGGCGAGCGGATCTTCATCGGCCCCGACAACGGCCTGCTGTCCTGGGCGATCGCCACCAGCGGGGGCGCCACGGCCGCCCACGAGATCACCAACACGGACCTGCTCCTCAGCCCCGTCTCGCCCACCTTCCACGGCCGGGACGTCTATTCGCCCGTGGCGGCGCACCTGTGCACGGGGAACAAGCTGTCGGACGTCGGGTCCGAGATCCCGCTGGACAGGCTCGTCTCGCTACCTTCGCCCATCTCGCACGTCCGGGAGGGGGCGGTGGAGGGCGAGGTGGTCTCTGTGGACAGGTTCGGCAACACCCAGCTGTCGATCGCGGCGGGCGACCTGGCCTCGGTCGGGGTGCGCGTCGGGGACACGCTAGGGGTGTGGCTGGGACGGCGACAGGTCTCGTTGCCCTTCCGCGAGTCGTTCTCCGCGGTGCCGCCAGGGGAACTGGTGGCTTTCACGGACTCGGCCGGGTTGATCGCGCTGGCCGTCAACTCGGGGGACGCGGCCCAGCGCCTCGGCCTCCCACCCGGCGCCCACGTCCGCCTCTCCGCGCTGCCCTGACCCGTTCTTCGGGGGTGAGGGGATGGGTGTGACAAAACGGGGTGGATGTGGGTGAAGCGCAAGAAGTGGTAGTTACACCGCGTATCGGTCTGTTTACCGAACCGTCGGATTGACCCATCACGCGCGTGCCAGAATGCACCGCATCGAAGCGTCCCTCTCCCCCTTCCGAGGCCGACGTGATCCGACTTTCCCTTGCCCTGATCCCCATCATGACCATGATCTGGCCGAGCGCGGAGCCTCCGGTGGCCGAGCGATGGCGGGCATGGCCGGCCTCCGAGGTCTTCCCCGCGAGGCTCCCCGGCACCACCCCCTCGGGCGCCCGCACCGCCTACGTCCTGGCGGGCATCGCGCCCGAGACCCCGTGCGTCCGCGCCTTCCAGCGCGACACCGGCCTGCGCGGCTGCCGCACCGCCCTGCGCGCCACCTACGTCGACACCACTCAGACCTTCGCCGCCACCGCCGGCATCGCCGTACTCACCGGCCCTCACGCGCGCCAGGACGAGCCGCGAAGCACCAGGCCCGCCACCGTCAGGCCCTACACCGTCCCCGGCGGGCCCGCCGAGCTGTTCGGCCCTCGCCAGTACATCACCGGCGCGCGGGCGAGTTCCGACGCCCGCTACGTCGTCATGACAGCCGCCGGCTACACCGACGGCAGGCCGTACAGCAGGGGCGAGAGCGCGACCCCGCGCCTGCGTCGGATGGCGCGCGAGCTGGCGGCGGCGATCCACCGGCGGCTCACCGGATGAGGCGGATGTTCGCCGCCCTCCTGGCGGCCGCTCTGCTGACCGTCAGCACGCCCACGGTCGCCGACGAGGTGGCGACCACGGCGCGCGAACGGCAGTGGCAGCTCGGGACGCTGCGCATGGCGGAGGCCTGGCGCCTCACCAGGGGCGCGGGCGTCACGGTGGCGGTGCTGGACACCGGCGTCGACGCCCGCCACCCCGACCTGCGGGGCGCGGTCGTCAAGGGCCCCGACCTCACGGGGCAGAATCCCGGTGGCGACCGCTGGGGTCACCACGGCACCGCGATGGCCAGCCTGATCGCAGGCCGCGGCCACGGCAAGAACAGGGCCGGCGGGGTCATCGGCATCGCGCCCGAGTCGACCGTGCTGTCGGTGCGGGTCACGCTGGAGAACGACGATCCGCGCCGCGAGCTGCAGCGCACCAGGTCCCGCGGCCACGACTCGCTGGCCAGGGGCATCCGCTACGCGGTCGACCACGGCGCGCAGGTGATCAGCATGTCGCTCGGCGGCGGCAGCGGCACGTGGGAGGGTTCGGCGGCCGAGGAGGAGGCCGTGCAGTACGCCCTGGCGCGCGGCGCGGTGCTCGTCGCCTCCGCGGGCAACGACGGCGAAGGACCGAACAGGAAGAACTTCCCCGCCGCCTACCCCGGGGTGATCGCCGTCGGCGCGGTCGACAGGAAGCTGAAGGTCGCGGCCTTCTCCAACCGCCAGACCTACCTGTCCGTGGTCGCGCCGGGCAAGCAGATCGTCAGCGCCGACGGCCCCCGCTCCTACGTGATCGGCGACGGCACCAGCTCGGCCGCCGCGATGGTGGCGGGCATCGCGGCGCTGGTCAGGTCCGCCTACCCCCGCCTCACCCCCTTGCAGGTACGGCGGGCGATCGAGAGCGGCGCCGACAGGGAGGGGCACAGCAAGGCCTACGGCCACGGCGTGGTGAACGCGGCGCACGCGCTGGCCGAGGCGCGCCGCCTGGCCGAGCGGGCCCCTGTCACCGCGCCCGAGGGCCTGCCGTACTTCGGCGGCGGCCCCTCCGGCACGGGCACGGGCACGGGCACCAGGCTGCTGGTGATCGCCGCGCTGCTGGTGCTCGCGGTCGCGATGGCGGCCAGGCTGGTGGCGCTCAGCAGGCGGGAGCGGCGCTAGTACCGAGCAAGCGCTTGTGTGATACTGCTCCTCATGACGTGGTTCGACGGTATCGACCTGCTCGGCACCCGCTGCACGACCTGCCAGGCCGTCTTCTTCCCCCCGCATCACGGCTTCTGCCGCGACCCGCTGTGCGAGGGCGAGGAGCTCGTGGAGCACCGGCTGTCCAGGCGCGGCACCGTGTGGTCCTACACCAACGCCTGCTACCCGCCGCCCGCGCCGTTCGTGGCGGCCGAGCCGTACGAGCCGGTGACGCTCGCGGCGGTGGAACTCGACCAGGAGCGCATCGTCGTGCTCGGCCAGGTGAAGGACCTGACGATCGACGACCTCAGCGTCGGCATGGAACTGGAGCTGACCGCCGGCACGCTCGCCGACGGCCCGTCCGTCTGGATGTGGGGGCTGCCGCGATGAGCGTGGTCGTGATCGGCGCGGGCATGCACCCGTGGGGCAAGCAGGGCAGGCCCTTCCACGAGTACGGCGTGGCCGCCGCCAGAGCCGCCCTGGCCGACGCCGGGATCGCCTGGAACGACGTGCAGTTCGTGGTGGGCGCCGACACGATCAGGAACGGCTACCCGGGCTTCGTCGCCGGCGCCACCTACGCCCGCGCGCTCGGCTGGTCTGGCGCGCGCATCGCCTCCTGCTACGCCGCCTGCGCCTCCGGCGCCCAGGCCGTCGACCTCGCCCGCACCAGGATCATGGCAGGCCTCTGCGACGTCGCCATGGTCATCGGCGCCGACGCCACCCCCAAGGGCTTCTTCACCCCCGTCGGCGGCGACCGGCCCGACGATCCCGACTGGCTGCGCTTCCGGCTGCTCGGCGCCACCAACCCCGCCTACTTCGCGCTCTACGCCCGCAGGCGGATGGCCCTGTACGGCTCCACGCCCGAGGACTTCGCCGCCGTGAAGGTCAAGAACGCCCTCGCCGGATCGCTGAACCCCAACGCCCGCTACCGCAAGCCCGTCACAGCGGAGGAGGTCCTCGCCTCCCCCATGGTCGCCGACCCGCTGCGGCTGATGGACATCTGCGCGACCTCCGACGGCGGCGCGGCGCTCGTCCTCGCCTCCGCCGCCTACGCGCGCAGGATCGGCGCGGCCACCCCCGTGAAACTGGCCGCGGTCGCGACCGTCACGCCCACCTTCCCCAAGACCGTTCTCGATCTGCCGGACTTCGCCACCGACCCGCCCGTGCGCGAGAGCGTCCCCTTCCGCGCCGCCCTCGCCCACGCGGCCTACGAGGAGGCCGGCCTCGGGCCGCGCGACCTGTCCTTCGCCGAGGTCTACGACCTGTCCACCGCGCTCGAACTGGACTGGATGGAGGACCTGGGCCTGTGCGCGAGGGGCGAGGCCGACAAGCTGCTGCGCGCGGGCGACACCGTGCTCGGCGGCCGAGTCCCCGTGAACCCCTCAGGCGGCCTGGCCTCCTTCGGCGAGGCCATCCCAGCCCAGGCCATCGCACAGGTCTGCGAGCTGACCTGGCAGCTGCGCCGTACGGCGGGCGGGCGGCAGGTCGAGCACGCCCAGGTGGGCATTGCCGTCAACCAAGGCCTGTTTGGGCATGGTTCGGCGGTTATCGCGATGAGGTGACCCGGATTGAACCCTTAGCCCCTGACATGTTCTACTGATGAACACGGACAGTAACTGTTCAGATACGGAGCGCGTTGGATCTCGCGTTCTGGCACGTTACTTTCAGGGGGAAATTCAAATGATCCGTTATATTCTCGTCGGCGCCGCCGTACTCGGACTCTCGGTGGCCGGCCCTGTCTACGCCGCTTCAGCCGAGGCGCTCCATGGCCCCGACCCCGCCGGCGACCTCGCCGGCGCGACAGCTCCCGCCACTGGCACCGCCGCTGCCGCCACAGCTCCCACCACAGGCGCCGCCGCTCCGGCCACAGGCGCAGCAGCCCCCGCCACAGGCACAGTCGCTCCCGCCACAGGCGCAGCAGCCCCCGCCACAGGCACAGTCGCTCCCGCCACAGGCGCAGTCGCTCCCGCCGCCGGAGCCGCCGCTCCCGTTTCCAAGGCGGCGGCTCCCAAGGGTGCCGAGGCCCCTGCTACCGCCGCGGTGGCTCCCGCGACAGACGCTGTCGCTCCGGTCACGGCCGCCGCGGCCCCGGTGACAGAAGCGGCACCTCCTGTCACGGGCCGGCCCGGCGGCGTCACCGGCGCGTCCGCACCTGTCACGGGGGCGGCTGCTCCCGGCACCAAGGCCGCGGCGCCCGCCACCGGAGCCGACACCCCCGTCACCAACGCAGTGGCAACGGATGAAGCCGACACACCGGTCACCAACGCGGTGGCAACCGACGAAGCCGACACACCCGTCACCAACGCGGTGGCAACCGACGGCCCCTTCCGCGGGCGTCCCATCGGGAGGTAGGGCCGGAAAGGGAGAAGCCCCCCACCCAAAGGCGTGTGGGGGGCTTCTTCGCGCGGCTCAGCCCGCGTGCACCACGTCGTGCGTCTCGGCGAAGTGGCACGCGCTCTCGTGGCTCGTGCCCGGCCTGATCTGCAGCAACGGCTCCTGTTCGGCGCAGATCTCCTGCGCCTTCCAGCAGCGGGTGCGGAAGCGGCAGCCCGACGGGGGGTTGGCGGGCGAGGGCGGGTCGCCCTGCAGGATGATCCGCTCGCGCTGCTCCCTCCCCTCAGGGTCGGGTACCGGCACCGCCGACAGCAGCGCCTGCGTGTAGGGATGCGCGGGCTTGTCGTAGATCTCGGTGTCCTTGCCGAGCTCGACGAACTTGCCCAGGTACATCACCCCGACCCGGTCGGAGATGTGGCGCACCACCGACAGGTCATGGGCGATGAAGATGTAGGCCAGGTCGAACTCGTTCTGCAGCCGCTCCAGCAGGTTGATGACCTGCGCCTGGATCGACACGTCCAGCGCCGACACCGGCTCGTCGCAGACGATGACCTCCGGCTGGAGCGCCAGGCCTCGCGCGATGCCGATGCGCTGACGCTGACCGCCGGAGAACTGGTGCGGGTAGCGGTTGACGTGGTCGGGGTTGAGGCCGACCACCTCCAGCAGCTCCTGCACCTTCTTGCGACGGTCGCCCTTCGGCGCGACCTCGGTGTGGATGTCGAACGGCTCACCGATGATGTCGCCGACGGTCATCCGGGGGTTCAGCGAGGTGTAAGGGTCCTGCATCACCATCTGGATGTTGCGGCGCATCCGCTTGAGCTCGGCGCCCCTGGCGTTGGCGATCTCGCGGCCGTTCACCTTGACCGAGCCGGAGGTCGGCCGCTCCAGCGCCATCAGCAGCTTGGCCAGCGTCGACTTGCCGCAGCCCGACTCGCCGACGATGCCGAGGGTCTCACCCTTGTTCAGGTCGAACGAGACGCCGTCGACGGCCTTGATCGCGCCGATCTGCCGCTTGAGGACGATGCCCTGGGTCAGGGGGAAGTGCTTGACCAGGTCGCGGACCTCGAGGATCGGCTCACCCACGGCTGCCATCGAGGACCTCCCTCCAGTAGTAGCAGGCGCTGCCGCGCACGCCGCTGATCTCGTAGAGCGGGGGGACGTCGGTCACGCAGTTGTCCTGCCGGTAGGGGCACCGGGGGTGGAACGCGCAACCTGACGGCATCTCCAGCAGGTTGGGCGGCAGGCCCTTGATCGCGTACAGCTCCTGGCCCTTCATGTCGACCCTGGGGATCGAGTCGAGCAGGCCCTTGGAGTAGGGGTGCGCGGGGGCCTTGTAGATGTCGTACACCGGGGCGTTCTCGACGATCCGCCCGCCGTACATGACCGAGATCTTGTCCGCGACGTCGGCGACCACGCCGAGGTCGTGGGTGATCAGGATCAGGCCCATGTTGCTCTCGCGCTGGAGCTCCGCGAGGAGCTCCATGATCTGGGCCTGTACGGTCACGTCGAGCGCGGTGGTCGGCTCGTCGGCGATCAGCACCTCGGGGTCGAGCGCGATGGACATCGCGATCATGATGCGCTGGCGCATGCCGCCGGAGAACTGGTGCGGGTAGTCGTTCACCCGCTGCCTGGCGGCGGGGATGCGCACCTTGTCCATCAGCTCGACGGCCTTCTTCATGCCGTCGCGCTTGCTCATCCCGCGGTGCACGCGGAACATCTCGCTGATCTGCCAGCCCACGGTGAAGACCGGGTTGAGCGAGGAGAGCGCGTCCTGGAAGATCATCGCGATCCGCTCGCCGCGGACCTGGGTCCTGGCCTCCTCCGACAGCTTCAGCAGGTCGGTTCCGTGGAACCGGATCTGCCCCGCGGGGATCTTCGCGGGCGGCATGTCGAGGATGCCCATGATCGCCTGTGCGGTCACGGACTTGCCCGAACCCGACTCTCCGAGGACGGCGAGCGTCTCGCCGGCGTTCAGCGAGTAGCTGACGCCGTTGACCGCTCTGACGACGCCCGCCCTGGTGTGGAACTCCACGTGCAGGTTGTCCACAGCCAGCAGCGGCTCGTTGCCCAGCCCTCCCTCGGCTGGCAACACGTCGAGTGCCGACTTCTTCTTCATCATCGCGATTCCCCCCTCTCTATCGCAGCTTCGGGTCGAGTGCGTCTCGTACGGCGTCGCCGATCATGACGAAGCTCAGGACCGTGATGCTCAGGAAGACCGCGGGGAAGATCAGCGGCTCCGGAGCCATGAGGAACCTGTTGCGCGCATCAGCGATCATGAGACCCCAGGAGATGCTGGGCGACTGGATGCCGACGCCGAGGAACGACAGCGCCGCCTCGCCCGCGATGAACACGCCCAGGTTCATGGTGCAGACCACGATGACGGGCGCCATCGCGTTGGGCAGGATGTGCCGCACCGAGATGCGCCACGAGCTCGCGCCCAGCGCCCGCGCCGCGGTGACGTAGTCCTGGTTCTTGGCGCTGATGACGGCCGCGCGCATGATGCGCAGCACCATCGGCCAGGCCAGGATCGCCAGCGCGAGCACGACGATCCAGACGCCCGCGTTGTCCCTGCCGACGACCGACAGCAGCAGCAGCGCGCCGAGGATCGAGGGGATGGCGAAGAAGATCTCGGCCACGCGGGAGAGGATCACGTCGACCCAGCGTCCGTAGAACCCGGCGATCAGCCCGAGCGTTCCGCCGACCAGGCCGGTCACCAGCGAGGTCAGCACGCCCACGAGGATCGAGACCCTGGCGCCGTGGATGACGCGCGCGTAGGTGTCGCAGCCCTGGTTGTCCAGGCCGAACCAGTGCGCCGAGCTGATGCCCTGGCGGGCGTCGGCCAGGTTGCAGGCCGTGGGGTTCTGCGGTGCGAACACCCCGGGCATGAGCGCCATGAGGACCAGCACGATCGCGATGAGCGAGCCGACCACGAAGACCTTGTTCCTGCGCAGGTCGTACCAGGCGTCCGACCAGAGGCTGGCCGGCTTCTTCTCCTTCGGCTTCCTGCGCGAGGGCGCCTTGGGCGCCGTGACGGTGTTCAGGTCACTCATAGCGGATCCTGGGGTCTAGGACGGCGTACAGCAGGTCGACGATAAGGTTCGCGAGCAGGTAGACCAGGACGAGAACCGTGACGATGCCGACGACGACGGCGTTCTCACGCCGTGCGACCGACTGGAAGAGCTGCTGGCCGATCCCGTTCAGGTTGAAGATCGCCTCGGTGATCACCGCGCCGCCCATCAGTGAGCCGAGGTCGGCGCCCAGATAGGTGATCAGGGGGATCAGCGAGTTGCGCAACGCGTGCCTGCCGAGGACCCTCCTGCGCGGCATGCCCTTGGCGACCGCCGTGCGGATGTAGTCGGCCCTCAGGGTCTCCATGAGGCTGGTCCTGGTGAGCCGGACCAGGTAGGCGATCGACGTGCCCGCGAGCACGAAGCCAGGCACGAGGAAGCTTCGCCACCCCGCGTCGGTGCCCGAGATGGGGAAGAAGTCGATGCCAAGGGACGTCTTGAGCTTGACGCCGAGAACGAGCTGCAGGACGAAGCCGCTCACCAGGGTGGGCACCGACACCAGCAGCAGCGTCAGGGCGAGGATGCCGTAGTCCTCCCAGCGGCCCCGGCGCAGAGCCGCGAGCAGACCAAGACCGAGGCCGACGATCGCCTCGATGATGAGAGCCGTCACCGCGAGCTGGATGGTGACCCCGAACTTGCCCGCGAACAGCTCATTGACCTGGACGCCCTGGAAGGTTTCGCCGAAGTCGCCGACGAAGACGCCGGTGATGTAGTGCCAGTACTGCACGATCAGCGGATCGTTGAGCCCGTACTGCTCACGCAGCTGCGCCGCGAGCACGGGGTCGATGCGTCGTTCACCGCCCAGGATGGCCACGGGATCGCCGGGCAGGGCATAGACGGTGCAGAAGATGAGAAATGTGGAACCCAGCAGAACAGGGATCGCCTGGAGCAGGCGCCTGATCGCATAGCGGCCCATGATGTCTCCCGATCATCGCGAAGGGCAGCCCGGCAACCTCCCGGGCTGCCCTCAGTTGTCAGGGCCCCTCCAGCAGGCATCTGGTGGACGCCTGCCGGAGAGCGCGGGTCATGGTCAGGAAGCCCGCTCGACCTTGGCGAGGTCGATCCGCTCGAACGGGTCGATGGTCACGTTCTTGACGTTCTGCGAGTAACCACCGTTGGTCTGGTAGAAGTACACCGGCACGTACGGCATGTCCTTCACCAGCATGTCAGCGGCCTGCTGGTAGAGCTTGACGCCTTCGTCGTCGCTCTTGGCGGAGTCGCCCTGGACGAGCAGGTCGTCGAAGTCCTTGTTCGAGTAGCGACCGTGGTTGGAGCTACCACCGGTGCCGAAGATCGGGCGGAGGTAGTTCTCGATGGACGGGTAGTCCATGATCCAGGCCATGCGGAAGGCGCCGGTGACCTTGCCCTTGTCCAGCTCGTCCAGGATGGAGGCGAAGGACTCGTAGGGCTCCGCCTTCACCTCGACGCCCAGGTTCTGGCGCAGGTTGTTGGCGGCGGCCTCGATCCACTCCTTGTGTCCGCCGTCACCGTTGTAGGAGAGGGTGATGGGGCCCTTGCCGCCGGAGTTCTTCTCCCACAGCTCCTTGGCCTTGGAGGGGTCGTAGACGCACTCGACGCAGGCGCCCTTGCGGTAGCCGGCCACCACGGGGCTCACGAAGTCGTCGGCCGGCACGCGGGTGCCGGAGAAGACCTGCTCCGTGATGGTCTTCCTGTCGATGGCCATCGAGACGGCCTTGCGCAGCTCGACGTTCTTGGCCCACGCCTCGCCGTTCTTGGTGTTGAAGCCGAAGTAGCCCACACCGGAGGACGGCTGCTCGATGTAGCGGTCACCCAGCTCCTGCTTGGCGGTGGCGATGGCCTCGGGCGGCAGCTGGTCCATGATGTCCAGGTTGCCGGCGCGCAGCTCGTTCCACGAGGTGCCCTTGTCGCTGGAGATCTTGAAGTCGACCGCGTCGATCTTCGCCTTGCCCTCGACGAAGTCGTCGTAGCGCACGACGGAGATGGTGGTGTCCGTCGCGGGCTTGAACGGCTTGGCCATCTTGAAGGGGCCGTTGCCAACGGGGCTCTCGCCGAACTCCTTCTTGATGCCACCGTTGCCGTCGAAGGCGACGGAGGGCATCGGCATGAAGGTGGTGTAGCCGAGCATCGTCTTGAAGCCGGAGTAGGAGTGCGCCAGCGTGACGGTGAAGGTCTTGTCGTCGACGACCTTGAGGCCCGTGAGGGTCTTGGCCTTGGGCTCGGGGGCCTTCTGCGGGCCCTCCTCGCCGTCGGGGTCGGCGGGGGCGACGTCCTCGTAGCCCTGGACGGCGGAGAAGAAGTGGCCGCCTTCCTGGACGTTGGGGCCGTAGGCGGCGGCGTTCCACGCGTCGACGTAGCTCTTGGCGGAGACGGCCTCGCCGTTGTGGAACTTGTAGCCGTCCTTCAGCTTGATCGTCCAGACCTTGGACTCGGCGTCAGGCTCGATGGACTCCGCGCCGCGAAGGATCACGTTCTTGTCCTTGTCATAGTTGACAAGGCCGACGAACAGCGCGTTCAGCACCTCGGCACCACTGGTGTCATTGGTGTTGATGGGGCTCAGCTCGTGCTGGGGCTTGGCGATGTCAACCGTGACCGGCTTGGCTGAGGATCCGCTGCCCTTGTCGTTGCCGGCCGTCCCACCACCGCCGCTACCACAAGCGGCGACCGCGACGGCCAGCAGCGCGGTACCGGCGACGATCTGTGCGCCCTTAGTAACACGCATTAGTAGATTTTCCTCCCTCTACAGGTGGGCGTAAGCGCTGAGCTGCGAAGTCCTAGGCAGCCTGACGGAGGGTCCTTGTCAATCCCCCGGGTTTGGCTGACATGGTCAAACCAGCTGACGCCCTGCCAGTCGATCGCGACTATCCCTCACTACTTGCCACCCGCGAGTCTCTGGCGCATTGCAGTTCGGTCACACGTCTGCGAGCACGGCGTCACACCCATCCGCCTGCCGGCCGCGAAGAATCCTTTATTAGGACTAATCGGTCATTCGGGGATGAGTAGGGCGCCTGCGCCGCCGAGTCAAATTACACCTCATCGGACAGTGCTTCGGCCGCGCCCACACCGCGAGCCCGCCTGGGCTACCGTTGACCAAGTCTTGGTGGGCACCTGGAACCCGACCCGCCCAAGGCGACGTCCAAGTCTCTGTGGCAAACCGCCGCCCGAAGCACCTCACCTACCTGGATCCAATAGAGTCCATGCCATGAGCCAGCCGGAATCCGCTGTCGCGGACGCCCAGGCGGGCGGCCGCAGCGGGGAGCCGCTGAGCAAGCTCGCCAAGCGATACGGACTTCGTCGTGCCATCGCACGGCCGAGGTTCCACGCCTACCTGCGCCAGTTGTGGGAGCGGCGGCACTTCATCATGACGTACGCGACCTCGCGCAACGTCTCGAAGTACAGCAGCTCGGCGCTCGGTCAGCTGTGGCAGGTGCTGACGCCGCTGCTGAACGCCGCCATCTACTACGTCATGTTCGGCCTCATCCTGGGCGGGCAGGGCAAGATCGAGCACTACCCCGCGTTCCTGCTGACGGGCATGTTCGTCTTCACCTACACGCAGCGGTCGGTGACGGCGGGCGCCAAATCGATCTCGGGCAACCTCTCGCTGATCAGGGCGCTCCACTTCCCCCGCGCGGCGCTGCCGCTGGCGTACGCGATCCAGGAACTGCAGCAGCTGGCCATCTCCATGGGCATCCTCATGGTGCTCGTCGTGGTCTCCACAGGGACACTGCCCACGTTGTTCTGGCTGATGATCCCCGTCGTGCTCCTGCTGCAGACGATGTTCAACATCGGGGCCAGCCTCGTCATGGCCCGCGTCGGCTCCTCGATGCGCGACATGAACCAGCTGCTGCCCTTCATCATGCGCACCTGGCTCTACGCCTCCGGCGTCTTCTTCTCCATCCAGGAGAAGGTGGTCGGCACGGCTCACATGCCCCAGTGGGTCGCGAACGTCATGTACGCGAACCCGGCGGCGTCCTACATCGAGTTCATGCGAGACATCCTGCTTCCCAAGCACCCTGTCCCGACGTGGGCTTGGATGAGCTGCGTATTCTGGGCGGTGTTCGCACTCGCCTTCGGCTTCTGGTACTTCTGGCGCGCCGAGGAGAGGTACGGCCGTGGCTGAGCTGACGGAGGAGCTGTCCCAAGTGAAGGCTGAGGAGCCCGGCGTCCCCAACCAGGACGTCAGGGTCCACCCCAACCCGGAGCCTCCCGCTCCCACGACGGGTACGCCGACCGTCATCGTCGACGACCTCCATATCGTCTACCGCGTCTTCGGTGCCGCCTCGGACCACGAGAAGGGCAACGCGGTCAACGCCCTCATGCGCATGGTGAAGCGCCAGGGGCGGCCGCAGATGAAGGAGGTCCACGCCGTCAAGGGTGTGACCTTCGTGGCCTACCACGGCGACGCCATCGGCATCGTGGGCCGTAACGGCTCGGGCAAGTCGACGCTCCTGCGAGCCATCGCGGGCCTGCTGCCACCCCACGAAGGCGCCGTCTACACCGACGGCCAGCCGTCGCTGCTCGGCGTCAACGCCGCCCTCATGCGCGAGCTGACCGGCGAGCGCAACATCGTGCTCGGCTGCTACGCCATGGGCATGACCCCCGCGCAAGTCAAGGAGGCGTACGACGAGATCGTCGACTTCTCCGGCATCGGGGAGTTCGTGCAGCTGCCCATGTCCACCTACTCCTCCGGCATGGGCGCCCGCCTGCGCTTCGCCATCTCCTCGGCCAAGACGCACGACGTGCTCCTGATCGACGAGGCGCTGGCCACCGGCGACAGGGACTTCCGCAAGAAGAGCGAGAAGCGGATCAAGCAGATCCGCGAGTCCGCCGGCACCGTGTTCCTGGTCGCCCACGATCTCAAGGTGATCGAGGAGACCTGCAACAGGGTCATCTGGCTGCACAAGGGCAAGATCCGGATGGACGGCGACCCCAAAGAGGTCATCGCCGCGTACAACAAGGGCTGATCCGCCGAAGGCCGGGACGCCGATCTCCGTCTTCCACCACCGCCGGGTGGAAGATGGAGACGGTAAGCCCGAACTCACCGGAGGTGCATCTTGCCCGCACAGCCACCCGTCCCGTATGACTTCCTGCCGGAAGTCCCCTCCCTGACCGTCGAGAGCGACGACGTCCGCGATGGAGAGCGCCTCCCCGAGGCCCACGTGTTCGACGGCTGGGGCATGACAGGCCAGAACCTCTCCCCCCACCTGCGCTGGTCGGGCGCTCCTGAGGGCACCAGGAGCTTCGCGGTCACCTGCTTCGACCCCGACGCCCCCACGGGCAGCGGCTTCTGGCACTGGCTGATGTTCGACATCCCCGCCGGCGTCACCGAACTGCCCACGGGCGCCGGCGCCGCCGACGCCAAGATCGGCACCCAGGCGCGCAACGACTTCGACATCAAGGCGTACGGCGGCGCCGCACCGCCTCCCGGTCATCCCCACAGGTACCTGTTCGCCGTGCACGCGCTGAGCGTCGAGTCGCTGGACGTCGATCCCGGCGGTCCCGCCGCGGTGGTCGGCTTCAACATCACCGCGAACACGCTGGCCAGAGGCTTTATCGCACCTGTGTACGAAACCTGAGCGACTCAGGGGACAAAGGCCTGACACCACCCTCGACGTTCCGATATGATTCGAACGCTGTTTCGAGCTGAGGAACATGATGGAGTGGGGGCGCGCGATGCGAGAGCTGTCGACCGCGATTGACCACCTGGCCATCGAGGATCCGTCCGAGATCCCCAGGGCCGAGCTCGCCGAGCAACTGATCGAGCTGCACTGGCAGATGGCCAGGCTCCAGGCCCAGATCGCCCGTCGCACGGGCGTCCGCATCACCTGACAGACACCCGCTCCATCACCGCCGAAGGCCGGTGAAGGCCCGCACATGGCGAAACCGGTGGCCTGATTCCAGGCCACCGGTTTCGTGGATCCGGCCGCGACGACCACGTCACCACAACAGGCACGTCGCCAAAGGAGGAAGGCGAGGCCCACCCAGCGAGCCGATCGGCAGGCGGTCCGTCCGTGAGCCCGTGGCCCACGCCCGCCGGCCGAATCGACCTGAGGCCGCTGCTTCTCTCTCACCCCGATCACCGCCCGTTCGACGAGACGTCCCCATCGTCATCGAACGGTTCGTGGGTCACGGGCGCCGTCGCGGCGCGTCAGGGGCGCTCCCGGGGAGCGTCCCTTCGGCGGGCACTGGCCACGCGCCTGGGGAGGCGCTCGGCCGGGCTTGCCGTACGGGGTCACACCCACCGGCACCGGCTGTGACGCGCGGTTGCGATCCCACCGGCATCGTGGAGGACCGTGCCCGCGGCCAGGTGTGCTGGATGCGACCCCTCGCAGGGGAGCCGTCGCGCGGCGAGCCATGGGCACCGTATGACCCGCCCGTCGCGAGGCGTCCTCCGCTGTCAGTTCTGAGCGGCGAGGTCGGTCGCCTGGGCGACCGACTCGACGACCGCGCCGTGCATCTCGCTGGTCGAGCCGATTCCCCTGTTGACGTTGCCGTCGACGGCGCGGGCGGCGTCATCGACGAGCGGGGCGATCTCGTCGATGGTGGCGGCGCCCGCGGCGCCGGGCAGCGCGTTGACGACCGGCGAGGCCTCGACCGGCGTCAGGTCGCGGACCAGGGGCGCCAGCTCGGGCCGGCCCTTCCTTGGAACCGCGTGGTCGACCTTCTCGGTGACGCCGCCCGCGGCCGCCTCCTTGTCCTTCAGGCCATTGAGGCCCTCGGTGGCGCTGCCCGCCAGGCGCCAGGCGCCGTTGAGCGTTTCGGCCGCGAGGCCCTCCTTCTGCGACGAGCCGTCCGCCACCTTGGACGGGGAGGCGCCCAGCACCGGCTGGACCAGGCTCTGAACCTGCTCGAACGGGCCGTCGGTCAGGCCGGCGCGCGACGCCGACGCGGCGTCCTGACCGTTGAGCAGGGTGCCGCCCACCGCGCCCAGCCGCTTGGCGTCGAGCTGGCCCTTCCCGATCACCGAACCCAGTTCGTTGACCTGCGGGATGTTGGGGAGGAGTGCAGCCTCCCCCCGGTCGACGAAGGAGTTCTGGGCCTGCACTGGCACGGCCACGGCCGCGGCGAGCCCGCACATGGCGACGGCTACCGCCGCCTTGATAATACGGTTCATGATTGCCTTCCCGGCTCTTATTCCGATTCGCCTTGTTCGTTATCCGAATAGCGAATCGAAGTCCCCCGAAAGCCGGCGTGCGCGCTAGGGGCGCCCCGTGGAGCGCGCACCGTCCGGCTGAGCTACCGACGCAGTTCTATCACCACCGCGAGCGGCCGGGATCGCCGTAAAACCCGGAGGCCACCGTGACTGGAGCTCCAGCATGAGATCAAGCGGGCGGCCGACAAGTCCGGACATAGGGAGGGTGGATTTCGGATATTCCCCCGACGCCCAACCAGTCGATCCATGGAGTCCCACCGGCCCGGTACAACGGCTCGGAAAACAAATGTCCCGGGCCGGGGGTTCAGATTTTTCCGTTGCGGGATAACCGCTTGACCGCTCAGGCCGAGAGCAGAGCCTCCTGCGCGGCGGCCTCCCACGGGAAGCGGTCAGCGAAGGCCGGGCGCAGATCGGACAACCATGCGGCCTGCGGGTCATAGCGGGCGAAGAACGGCCTGCCGACCAACGAGGGGTCCCGCGACTGGATGAGGTGGAGCACGAAGACCTTCTGCCCCGCGATCTCTGTGACGCCGTCGACACAGACCTTGCCCGGCGTCGCGGACATCGAGGGCCCCCGCACCGTACGGCAGAGCCCCGACACCGACGCGTACGCGTCCCTGAAGACCTCGTACGCCCGCGCGAGCGGCACGGCGAAGTAGTCCTGAGGACCCGTGTCCCGCTCGACGAACATGTAGTAGGGGATCATGCCCATCCCGAGCTGCTGCCGCCACATCGACGACCACACCTCGGGGTCGTCGTTGATGGACCTGATCAACGGCGCCTGCGTGCGGATCGTCGCCCCCGAGGCGAGGATGCGCGAGACCGCCTGCGACACCAGCGGCGACTCCAGCTCCCGCGGGTGCGAGAAGTGGGACATGAACGCGAGGTTCTTGCCCGCCGCGACGACCCGCTCGAACAGGCGCAGCGTGTCGTCGGCGTCGGGGTCGGTGGTGAAGCGCTGCGGCCAGTACGCCAGGGACTTGGTGCCGATGCGGATCGACTCCAGCTGCTCGACCTCCAGCAGCGGCTCGACGTAGCGCCTGAGCACCGGCTCGCCCATGATCATGGGGTCGCCGCCGGTCAGCAGCACGCTGGTGACCTCGGGGTGCTCGCCCAGGTAGGCCACGAGCTGTTCGACGTCGTCGGAGGCGAACTTGAGGTCCGCGTCACCCACGAACTGCGCCCATCTGAAGCAGTAGGTGCAGTAGGCATGACACGTCTGTCCCTGTTTAGGGAAGAAGAGCACGGTTTCTGGATATTTGTGCTGCATGCCAGGCACGGGCTCCTTGCCGATGCGCGGCACGTTGAGTGAGAGCTGTCCTGCCGGATGCGGGTTCAGCTTCATCCGCACCCTGTTGGCCTCCGCCTGGATCTCCGCGTTCGGCGCCTCGGCCTTCAGCAGATCGGCGAGCCTGTCCACATCGGGACTCGGCAGCATGTCCGCCTGTGGGAAGACCAGGCGGTAGACAGGGTCGTCGGGCGCGGCCGACCAGTCGATGAGTTCATCCACGACGTAGGCGTTGGTCCGAAAGGGCAGGACTGTCGCCACCGCCCTCACCTTCAGCCGTTGGGTCTCGTCGAGCCCCGCCCGGAGAAGGAGCTCGTCCAGATGCTTGGAGGTGTAGGCCTTGAAGCGTCGCGTTCCCGCTTGGTTCAAGATCACTAGGCCTTTCCCATCTTTTTTGTTCGATCGGATGTAAACCTGTGAACCCTGTCGCGCGTCTAGGGGCTCTTATACCCGGACGCGGCCGGGACACCTTCTGGTTCCACTGAAACCCAAGTTTCTGTCGAGTTTCGGCCACTCGCGACATATCGCGAATGGACATACACTGGCGGACTGTGACCGACGACGCAGTAATGCGAGCCTCCGACTCCGACCGCGACCGCGTCGCGGCCGTCCTCGGAGAGGCCCTCGCGACCGGCAGACTCACCAGCGTCGAGCACGCCGACCGGCTCGAGGCCGCCTACACGGCCAAGACCGTCGGCGAACTCGTCCCCATCACCCACGACCTGCCCGACATCGCGGCCGATGCCAGGCCCGCGCTGGTCGACCAGCAGACCGTGAACGCCGTCTTCAGCAAGGTCATCCGCAAGGGTCGCTGGGTGGCCTCCCGGCACACCAAGCTGAACGCCACCTTCGGCGCCCTCATCATGGACCTGTCCGACGCCGTCCTGCCCGGCAGGGAGATCACGATCGAAGCCGACGCCCGCTTCAGCAAGATGATCATCCGTGTCCCCGAGAACGCACACGTCATCGACGAGGGCGCGTCGATGTTCGGCAAGCGCAACGTCTCGGGCGGATCCGGCGGCGACGGGCCGCTGATCCGCGTCACGGGACGATCCATGTTCGCCAAGGTCATCGTGGCCAGAGGGGTCACTGACTGGAACCTGGCATGACAACCATACGATTCGAACTGTGCCAGAGTCCGAACCGCCGATAGCGCTCGACGCCATGGGCGGCGACCACGCGCCGCACGAGATCGTGGCCGGCGCCGTGCACGCGGTCAGGGAGCGCGGCCTGCCGATCGTCCTGGTCGGCTCGCCGCGCGTGCTCTACGAGTCGCTGGCCGACCACGACGCCACCTCCGAGATCCCGATCGTGCGGGCCGAGGAGGCACTCGCCATGGACGAGGGCGCGCTCGCCAGCCTGCGCCGTCCCCGCTCCAGCATCGCCGTCGCCTGCCACCTGCTCAGGCGTGGCGACGCCTCCGCCGTGGTGTCCGCCGGCTCGACGGGCGGCGTCGTCGCCACCGGCAAGCTGCGGCTGAAGGCCCAGCAGTCGGTGCTCAGGCCCGCCCTCGCCGTCGCCCTCCCGACCAGGCCGAGGCCCACGATCCTGCTCGACGCCGGCGCCAACGCCGAGGTCAAGCCGGAAATGCTGGTGCAGTTCGCGCATCTGGGCTCGGCCTATGCCGAAACCGCCTTCGACCTCCGCGACCCCCGCGTCGGCCTGCTCACGATCGGCTCCGAACCCGAGAAGGGCACCAAGCTCGTCAAGCGCGCGCACGAGCTGCTGCGCGCCGTCCCCGGCATCACGTTCCTCGGCAATGTCGAGGGCCACGACCTGCTGACCGGCGCGGCCGACGTCATCGTGACCGACGGCTTCACCGGCAACATCGCGCTCAAGACCATGGAGGGCGCGGTCCGCTACGCCTTCACCGAGCTGCGCGAGTCCATCAGCGGCAGCACGATCGCCAAGATGGGAGCGCTCATGCAGCGCGCCCGCCTCCGGGACCTGTCGAACAGGCTCGACTCCGAGGCGTACGGCGGCGCCGCCCTCCTCGGCCTGAACGGCACGGTCGTCATCGCCCACGGCGCCGCCAAGGCCCCCGCCATCAGCGCCGCATGCCAGCTCGCCGCGACGCTCTCCCGCAGGGGCATCGCCGCCCGCATCGGCGAACGCCTGGCCACGGGCTACCGCCCCCACCGGCTATGGTGATCGTTACCACGATATTCGGGGGATCGCGTGGAAGGCCTGACATCTGCCCAGGTGGCGGTCGCCAAGAGGAACACCGTTCCGCGCAGGACGAGCCGATCGCTGCCGGCGATCATCAGAGCCAACGTCCTCACCCTCTTCAACCTGGTCATCGGTGTCCTGTGGGCGCTCATCCTCATCTTCGGCGAGTGGCAGGACAGCCTGTTCGGCCTGGTGATCGTGGCCAACGCGATGATCGGCATCGTCCAGGAGCTGCGCGCCAAACGCACGCTCGACCAGCTCGCCGTGGTGAACGAGGTGCCCGTCACCGTCCGCAGGGACGGCAGAGACCAGCGAATCCGGCCCGGCCAGATCGTGCTGGGCGACCTGATCCTGCTCGGCCCCGGCGACAGGCTGCTGGTCGACGGCGAGGTCGTCGCCGCCGAATGGCTGGAGATCGACGAGTCGCTGCTCACCGGCGAGGCCGACCCCGTCCACAAGCAGCCGGGCGACCAGGTGCTGTCGGGCAGTTTCGTCGTCGCCGGCTCGGGCGCGTTCACCGCGACGAAGGTGGGCGAGGACGCCTACGCCGCCAGGCTCACCAAGCAGGCCAGCAGATTCTTCTACGCGCTCGCCGCTGTCGCTCGTGGTCGGCCTGCTCGGCATGGTGTTCCCGTTCGCGTCAACGCGCTGACCATCGGCGTCCCCGCCTTCTTCCTCGCACTCGCGCCCACGGCCGAACGGTCGCTGCCCGGGTTCGTGCCGTGCGTGCTCCGCTTCGCCGTACCGGCGGGGCTGATCGCCGGGGCAGGGGTGATCCTCTCCTTCTCCGCCGCGGGCGGCGAGCGCACCGCCGCGGTCGTCACGCTCTTCCTCGTCACCTGGTGGGTGCTCGTGCTCATCGCCAGGCCGCTCAACACGTGGAAGATCGCGCTGATCGGCGCGATGGCCGCGCTCTTCGCCCTCGCCCTCGCCATCCCCTCCACCCGCGCGTTCTTCGAACTCGGGACAGGCGGATGGGCGGCCGTCGCCATCGCCGTGGCGGCCTCCGCAGGCATCAGCGCGGCGGTCAAGCTCACCGGTACCCTTAGAACATGACCGACCCGCAGATAGTGCTCACCGAGCGCGTCCAGCAGGCGCTGGCCCACGCGTTCGGTCCCGAGTACGCCGACGCAGACCCGCTGATCCGGCCCTCCCAGTTCGCCGACTTCCAGGCGAACGTCGCGATGAGCCTGGCCAAGCGCCTGCGACGAGCCCCGCGGGAGGTCGCCCAGGAGATCGCCGACCAGCTCTCCGACTTCCCCGGCACGGTCGAGGTCAGCGGCCCCGGCTTCCTCAACATCACCCTCTCCGACGCGTGGGTCACCGAGCAGGCCGTCGAGATGCTCGCGGACCCGCGCACCGGCGTCGGCACCGCCACGCCGCCGCAGCGCGTCGTGATCGACTACTCCGCGCCCAACGCGGCCAAGGAGATGCACGTCGGCCACCTGCGCACCACGATCGTGGGCGACGCCATGGCCCGCGTCTACGAGCACCTCGGCAGCACCGTCGTGCGCCAGAACCACCTCGGCGACTGGGGCACGCCGTTCGGCATGCTCATCGAGCACCTGCTCGACATCGGCGAGGACACCGCCGTCGCCCAGCTCGAAGCCGGCCAGGGCACCGAGTACTACCAGGCGGCGCGCGTCAAGTTCGACAGCGACGAGTCGTTCAAGACCCGCTCCCGGCAGCGGGTCACCACGCTGCAGTCGGGCGACCCCGAGACCATGCGGCTGTGGCACCTGTTCATGGACGCCACCATCCGCTACTTCGACAAGATCTACGAGATGCTCGGCGTCACGCTCACCGACGCCGACATCGCGGGCGAGAGCATGTACAACCCGATGCTCGAGAAGACCTGCGATGACCTCCAGGCCATGGGCGTCGCGACCGTGAGCGAGGGCGCGCTCTGCCTGTTCCCGCCCGGGTTCACCGGCTCCGACGACAAGCCGCTCCCGCTGATCATCCGCAAGAGCGACGGCGGCTACGGCTACGCCTCCACCGACATGGCCGCGATCCGCTACCGGGTCGAGGACCTCAAGGCCGACCGCATCCTCTATGTCGTCGGCGCCGACCAGGCGCTCCACTTCCGCATGGTCTTCGCCGCCGCCAGGCAGGCCGGCTGGCTGCCCGACACGGTCTCCGCCGAGCACGTCCAGATCGGCATGATGCTCGGCAAGGACGGCCGCCGCTTCAAGACCCGCTCCGGCGAGTCGGTCAAGCTCATGGACCTGCTCCAGGAGGCCGTCGACCGCGCGTCCGCGGCCATCGCCGACCGCGGCTACGACGAGGCGACCAAGGCCGAGATCGCCCACGCGGTGGGCATGGGCGCCGTCAAGTACGCCGACCTGTCGATCAGCCACGACAGCGAGTACGTCTTCGACTTCGACCGCATGCTCGGCTTCTCCGGCAACACCGGCCCCTACATGCAGTACGCCACGGCCAGGATCCGCTCCATCTTCCGTAAGGCCTCCGTCGAGCCCGAGGACGCGCACGGCCCGCTCGTCCTCGGCGTGCCCGCCGAGCGCGCGCTCGCCCTGCACCTGCTCGGCTTCGGCGCGGCCGTCGACCAGGTCGCCGACCTGGTCGAGCCGCACCGGCTCAGCGCCTTCCTGTTCGAGACGGCCAGCCTCCTCAGCACCTTCTACGAGGAGTGCCCCGTCCTCAAGGACGAGGTCGACGCCGACACCCGCGCCTCCAGGCTCGCCCTGTGCGCGCTGACCCTGCGGGTGCTCGAAACCGGCCTCGACCTCCTGGGAGTCCCTGTTCCCGACCGCATGTGAGCCATGGGCGCGCCTCCGCAAGGTTGGCGCGCCCCCCGGCTAGGCTTTGCGCGGTCACGAAGTGAGGCCGATATTGGGGGAGTTCTCTGCCTTGGCAACGGATCTGACCGCGAGCCCCCCGGCCACGGAGCTCCACCGATACGTCGAGGCGCTGCTGGCCAACCTCGCCGCCGACAGCTCCACGCCGCTGCCCGCCCCCAGCTTCCCTGACGACCCGTCGTCCTGGCTGCCGCCCGCCGTACAGGCGCTCGTCACGATCCTTGCCGGCGGCGACCCGCTCGAACCGCTGACCAAGGCCGCAGGACGCGACCAGCAGAACACCGCGCTCTTCCTCTGCCTCGCCCTCGCCGTCGCCGGCCACGGCGACCGCATCCACGCCTCATGGCTCGGCACCGCCTTCGGCGCGATGTCCCTCGAACGGCCCGTCACCCACGGCCAGCGTGCGCTGTGGCTCGCCGCCGCCAGGGGCGCGTACGGCCCGGCCGGCAAGATCTTCGTGCTGCGCAAACTCGACGCGCTCGCCATTCCCGAGCACGCCGAGGTCGATGAATGGCTGCAGGCGCTCGCTCCTGGCGAGCCCGCCGTCGTCGTTCCCGCCGCGCTCGTCGACTTCCCCGAACTGGCCGAGATCCCCGAGCTGGCCAAGCCCGTCCAGGCCGCGGCCAGGCTCGCCAGGCTGCGCGCCCGCTGCACCGAGATCACCTCGACCAGGCAGGCCGACTCCGAGTCGCGCACCCCGCTCACCAACGCGGCCGCCGCCCCCGCCACGGCGTGGCAGGAAGAGGAGCCGCTGGCCGTACTCCGCACGATGGCGGAGCTCAGCGGCCCTCCCGGCCCGATGGGCTCGCTCGTCAGCCACCTGCTCGACGACCTGCGCCCCGGCTCCGACCCCTACCTGGCCGCCATCGCCCTGCACGTGGCCGCGCCCATCCTGCGCGGCGTCGCCGAGGAACTGGCCGCCGACACCAAGCTGACGCCACCCGACGCGGTCACCGTGCCGGTGCTCGGCCACCCGCTGGTGCTCCACCCCGAAGGACCCGACGAGGCGTCCATGGCCGCCGCCGAACGCGAGATCATCGCCGACGGCGTGCAGGACCGGGGGCTCCCCTGGCTCGCCTACCTGTCGCTGGGACTGGCCGTCGCGCTCTTCGTCGCCGCCGTCGTCTACTGGTGGCCGCTCGCGCTGCTCGGCGTCGCCCTCGCGGGGCTGGGCGGATGGCGGCTCTGGCAGCTGCGTCAGGCCAGGCTCTCCGACGCCGCCTATGTCGAACGGCGACTGACCGAACTCAAGGACCTCGCCGAGGGCGCGGTCTGGGCGCTGCACGCCTACGCGCGCGAGGCGGAAGCTCGCGCCAAACAGGCCACCGAGGACACAACCGAACTCACCCGGCTCCTCCGCCGCGGACCCCGCGCCGCATAGCCGCCGCGTCTCTCGGCACACCACGTCGCACGCCTGGCCCGAACCCGACATAAGCGCCAGACCAGCCTCCCCCAGGCCGGCCCGGCGCGCAGTCACACGTCAGGTGTTCTCGATCTCCACATGCGCGGGCGCCAGGAGGAACACCCGGTCCGCGATGCGCTCGATCCGACCCTCACACCCGTAAGCCAGGCCGGCCGCGAAGTCGACCATCCTGGTGGCCTCCGGCATGGGCATGCCGGTGACATCCATGATGACCGTCTGGCCCTCGCGGAAATGCTGCCCGATCATCGGTGCATCGTTGTACTTCAGCGGCTGGACCATCACGATCCGTGACGACTCGACGGTGGCCCGCCACCGCTTCGCGGCACGCTCCGACGCCGGCATGTACTCGTCTTCGTACTGCTCGTCATCGTATCCGTCGTCGTATTGATCGATCCCGCCCAGGCCAAGGTAGCTCACCACCTTGCGCACTGCCCCCATCGGCTTGTCCTTTCCTCAGGAACTCACCGTAATCGGCACGTCCCTACACATTGGACGGTAACCGACGATTCGACGTTCGCCATGCGACACGCCCAACACTTATTCCATTTTGTACGGCAAGCGTCCCGGTTTCGACTGGATATCCGCCGCCTATAGCATCGACGTCATGCGTCTGTTCATCGTCGATGCCTTCACTGACACAGCATTCCAGGGTAATCCTGCCGCTGTCTGCCTCCTGGAGTCAGGCGCTTCCGATAGATGGATGCAGTCTGTAGCCGCCGAGATGCGGCTCTCGGAGACGGCGTTCCTGCTCGGTAATTCGTTGCGCTGGTTCACTCCGGCGGTCGAAGTATCACTGTGCGGACACGCGACGCTGGCCACCGCCCATGTGCTCTATTCCACAGGAGCGGCCACGGGTGAGATCCAATTCGCGACGAAGGGTGGAATCCTCCCCATCAATCGCTCCGACGACGGACTCATCTCGATGGATTTCCCCGCCAAAGAAGTGACGCCCGCCACAGTTCCCGACGGACTGGAAAAGGCCCTCGGAGCTGCGGTGGTAGGCGTCGGACGCAGCCAACTTGATCTGGTGGTGGAGCTCGAATCCGAGGAGGCGGTCCGCTCCCTCGACCCCGACATCACCGCCCTGGAAAAGGTCGACGCCCGCGGCATCATCGTCACCGCCCTCGCCGCCTCCCCGCGGGCAACCACCCCTCCTGTCCCGGGAACCGGGGCCCATCCCACTCCTCCAGAAACCACCGCTCCACACGCGCCGGACACCACCGCTCCCTCCGCCTCGGGAACCACCGCTCGTCCCATGCCGGGAACCACTGCCCCGCGCACGCCGAACATCACCTTTTCCACCACCCCGGGTTCCACCACTCCTCTCGCGACGGGAACCACGGCTGCTTCCGCCCCACGCTCAACCGCTTCCCCCGTCGCGGACCCAGCCTCCGCCGCCCCTCACGCTGGATCCACGTCCGCCATCGCGTATGACTACGTGTCCCGATTCTTCGCCCCACGCGTCGGCGTGCCCGAGGACCCGGTCACCGGCTCGGCCCACTGCGCCCTCGCCCCGTTCTGGTCGGCACGCCTCGGCCGGGCTTCGCTCGTCGGCGCCCAACTGTCGGCACGCGGCGGCCTCATCCGCACCACCGCCCGTGGCGACCGCGTGGACCTGGCCGGCCGAGCCGTCACCATCCTCTCCGGCACCTTCCACATCAACCCGTAGCCGCTCGACCCACCCGCAGACAAGCCGATAACCACCGCCCACCCCGGACCCCGGCTCCCACCCTCTCAGCCCCTTCAGAATCGCCACCACGAAAGGCGACCGACCACCTCTGTGGCCCGCCGCCTCAGGACCGACACCCGCGGACCGACACGCTAGCTCGGCACTTCCGAGGTCAGCCTGAGAGCTGAGCCCCTGCACTCTGGCCGCCACCTGCGCCGGGCGCAGCGCCTGCGTGTAGGGCTTTCCCGGCGTCGGCCAGTGTGTCGGGGGGAGGCGCCGGACGGCGACCATCACGGGAAAGCGCCATCGCAAGGGTTGGTGCCGCGGAGGGGGTGCCTCGAGAGTCAGCGCCTCGGACGGAGGCCCACCATCTCGGAGAGTCAGCACTTTCCAGAGCGGAGGGGCAACGCCCTCGAAGGGCCAACGCTTCCCCGGGCAGCGCCTTCCAGGCAGAGGGACAACGCCTTCCCGCGCGGAGGAGCGACGCCTCGACGGGCCGGCCTCCCAAGGCAGAGAGGCATCGGGGGGCAAGCGCCTGTTAGGCCGTCAAGGGCCCGGACAGCAGATGCTCCCCCGCCTCCCGATCACCCTGCCAGACGAACACCTCATCATCACTCGACAGCCGTCCCCACAACATCAGCAACAGCCCCTCCGCCGTGCCCGACACCTTGGCGACGGGAGCACCCGGCCCATAGGTCCACGATCGACCAATATCAATGGCATCGAGTCGGAGCGCCTGATCGGGCACCGGCGCCCGGCCCCGCACAACCTGTCGCGGCGCCATCACCTCGAACACCTCCGCCACGCCCTCCCCCGCCAGCACCGGGTCGAGGGGGCGAGCCGTACCAGTCGCCCGCTCGGCATCCCACCGATGCAGCAAAGCCTCCACGCACCGACGCCGCTGCCAGAATCCGACCGTCTCCGGCGGATGGAACGTCCAGGCCTCCGCCGACGGATCGGTGTCCAACGCTTCGAGCAACATCTTCGACGCCGCATCGAACCACTGCGCCAACCCCGCACGGTCCTTCGGGGCCGCGGGAGGCACGTAGTCGCCTCGCTTCTCGGTTACGGCCTTGGCCGCCCACAGGTTCGAGCCGCCGAGGTGCTCGGCAAGCTCGCGCAACGTCCAGTCGCCGCAATGCTCGATCGGCGCCGACAGATCGCCATCGAGGCACACGCGGAAGGCGTCCAGTTCGCGTCGGAGGTGAAGGAGAAGATCCATGCCCGGCACCGTAGTCGCCCCCTCCGACAGTCCCACCGCCCCAGCACCTCCCCGGACCAGCCGCCCGTGACTCCTCACCTCGGGGGTGTGTGGTCCTGCGGCAGGCCTGGTGCGGAGGCCTGATGCGGAGGCCTGGTGTGAAGGCGCCACGGCCCGTGGACGGGCTGTTGAGCGCCACGAGAGGTCAGTGGGAGACGACACCGGATGACAGTCGAGACGACATGAGTTGTCAGTAGATCCGTTACTCCCTGTGGCGGTTCTACGCGCCACCGTCGAGCATCGCGTTCTCCTCGGGTCCTTCGTCCTCGTCTGCCTTGCCGAGTGGCGTCGCGCTCGGCCAAGCCGGTTTGGCGGTGGCGTGCCTACGTCTCGGCGTTCTTCAACCTGCACCTCAAGGGGCAGGCCACGACCGTGTTCGACACTTCTCCGAGATCACACTGGCCAACGAATAGCGGCGATCGGCGGGCCCAGCGTGGCGACCAGGCACGGGCTTCGTCCCAGCCGAATGCCACCACCGCACGGGCGATAACGACTGGCGAAAGATCGGGGTTGTCCCGCTATGCTTCCGGGCACAGGCGTTGATCCGGCCATCACCGGGAAGCCTCCGGAAGAACGGCCCGCGAGGGCTCAGTAGAACCGGACGGGGCCGGCCCGTCACAGCCGAAGAACGAGTGGGCGTCTCGACGCCAAGCGGGGTGGTACCGCGGAGGAGTCTCCGTCCTCGCATCCGACCGATGGATGTGAGGAGTGCGCAGTGTCCGAACCAGTGTTCCCCCAGGTCGAGCAGCGCATTCTCGTCTTCTGGGCGCAGGACCGTACGTTCGAGGCGTCCGTCAGCGGGGACGAGGCGTTCGTCTTCTACGACGGCCCGCCGTTCGCCAACGGCCTGCCCCACTACGGCCACCTGCTGACCGGGTACATCAAGGACGCCGTCCCCCGCTACCAGACGATGCGTGGCAAGCGGGTCGAGCGGCGGTTCGGGTGGGACTGCCACGGGCTGCCCGCCGAGGTCGCCGCCGAGAAGCAGCTCGGCATCACCGGCAAGGCCGACATCCTGCGGCTGGGCATCGGCGCGTTCAACGCGGCGACCAGGGAATCGGTACTGCGCTACACCCGCGAGTGGGAGCGGTACGTCACCCGGCAGGCCCGCTGGGTGGACTTCGCTGGCGACTACAAGACGCTCGACGTCGACTACATGGAGAGCGTCCTGTGGGCGTTCAAGACGCTGCACGACAAGGGCCTGGTCTACGAGGGTCACCGGGTGCTGGCCTACTGCTGGCGGTGCGAGACGCCGCTGTCGGCCACCGAGACCAAGATGGACGAAACCTACCGCGACCCGTGGGCAGGCGAGTGTTTCTCGACGCTCAACACGGGCCGGGCGCTCGAATACTGCAGAAGTCTCCGGAAATGCCGAAAGGCCCCGCCAGGCGAAACCCGGCAGGGCCTTCCAACAAAGATTGCGCGGCGGCGACCTACTCTCCCACACCCTCCCGAGTGCAGTACCATCGGCGCTGAAGAGCTTAACTTCCGGGTTCG